>JACUUH010000056.1 GCA_014859375.1 Gammaproteobacteria bacterium | reverse complement strand
CTACGTAGGTCGGGTTTTAACCCGACGGAGCCGAGGCAAGATCAAAGCATGGAATATTGGAATGAATTCCAAGCTACGTAGGTTGGGTTTTAACCCGACAATCCGATGTTCTAGTTCATTAAAATAAATAGTGTCATTATTTTGACAAGTGATATAAAAAATGGTTAACTTCAGTTTTCTGAATAACTTGCATTGATTAGTTCGATGTAACTTTAAGTTTCTGGAGTGCGCGATGAGTGCAAACAATGTTTTGCTAATTGATGTTGATGAGAGTCGACGTGAGCTTTTATCAACGTTAATCGAGTTTATTAACTGTCATCCGGTTATTGTGCACGATCCTGACCTTTGGTTTGAGGATGCAGGCGATTTAGCCGATATCGTTATGGCGATTGTCGGTGACGCTGGTGATAAGTATCAAACTAAACAGTTACTTCGAGAATTGGTTAATCATGAAGCGCGAGTGCCTGTATTCACATTAGAACTGTTAGATTCTGAAGTAAGGGAGTTCCCTGGTACATTGGGATCGTTACGATTTCCTGTTAAATATCCCCAGTTAAGTAATGCATTGCAGCAAGCGACTGTTTATCGTGGGCAGCATGAATCGCGTGAACAAGGACAATCTCAAATACGTAGTTTAGTCGGCAATAGCCGCGCTATGAAGGCTGTGCAACAAATGATTGATCAGGTGTCAGATTCAGAAGCCAATGTACTTATTCTTGGTGAATCAGGTACTGGTAAAGAGGTTGTTGCCCGAAACCTGCATCATTATTCATCGCGTCGATCCAAACCGTTTGTACCGGTCAATTGTGGTGCAATTCCGGCAGAATTGCTTGAAAGTGAGTTATTTGGACATGAAAAAGGCTCATTTACTGGTGCGATAACAGCGCGTAAAGGACGCTTTGAAATGGCGGAAGGCGGTACACTGTTTTTAGATGAAATTGGTGATATGCCGTTACCGATGCAAGTTAAATTACTGCGGGTATTACAAGAACGTACTTATGAGCGTATAGGTGGTAACAAAACGTTGGTGGCAAATGTACGGGTTCTTGCTGCAACCCATCGTAATCTTGAACATCACATTGCAGATGGCCGTTTTAGAGAAGATTTGTTTTACCGTTTGAATGTATTCCCTATCGAAATGCCGGCGTTACGCGAGCGACCTGAAGATATTCCTCTACTTGTCAATGAACTGATTAACCGAATTGAGTATGAAAATAGAGGTACAGTCAGATTAACGCCGAAAGCGATAGCATCTTTATGTCGTTACCCATGGCCAGGCAATGTACGCGAATTGGCTAATGTGGTTGAGCGGTTAGTCATACTGTATCCATACGGTACCGTCGATTTTGATGATTTACCTGAAAAATTTCAGGTTGAGGGTGATGATTTGCCTGAGTTTGTGACCATGGCAATTGAACAAACGCGAGTTGAGCCAGTTAAACCTGCACCACAAGCTGCGGCACAGGCATCAGAGCCGGTTAAGGTAAATTCGGGCGATGGCCATGCCTCTATTGATGAGCTACCGGAAGAAGGGCTAGATTTGAAAGAACACTTGGCTAATTTGGAATATTTATTAATCAAGCAAGCGCTGGATGAATCTGCTGGTGTTGTTGCTCATGCTGCAACGCGCTTGAAAATGCGCCGAACTACGCTAGTAGAAAAAATGAGAAAGTATGGTATTCAGCGCGAAGGTGAATAAAAAGTGCAGTCTGTCAAAGACTTGACCAATTATAAGGTTATAGTTTAACTATTTGAATTTCAAAGATATAAATCAGTAGGCATGGTTTTTGCTCCAGCTCGGATAGATGCGACTATTTGATTTGGAGTTGACCGTATGGATTCAGAAACAGTAACAAAACCTAATGCCGATGCCGAACGTACTCAGGCTTCGATCCATGCTTTATTCGGAAAAGAACAGAACCTAAGCTGGCCTCGAGATCAAGGTGTTAGGCCTTTAATGAGTCATGTCCTGAAAAATCGGATCAAACAGCAACAGAAACTAGAAAAAACGGCCTGTTTAGCAAATCGCATGAGTCGATTACTCGAGGTTTTGCCTGGTGGTGTTGTGGTGTTGGATGGTAATGGTTTTGTTCAACAATGTAATTCGGCAGCTATTAATTTATTAGGTGAACCTTTAGATGGTGAACTTTGGGAGATGGTTATACGGCGTGCCTTTTCCTCAACAGAAAGTGATAGTCATGATGTTGCCCTCAAAGATGGGCGTTTATTACATGTTTCTACCAGCCCTTTAGATGGTGAGCCGGGTCAGATTGTGTTGCTGAATGATGTCACTGAAACACGTCAATTACAGTTAAAGGTCTCTCATTTACAACGTTTATCTGCGATGGGTGAAATGGCGGCGAGGTTGGCGCATCAGATCCGTACACCATTATCATCAGCTTTGCTCTATATCGCCCCCTTATTAAAACAGGGAACAGATAAAAAAACCCAGCTTCGCTTTGCTCAGAAATTACATTCAAGCATCAGTCACATGGAACGCTTGGTAAAAGATATGTTGGCTTTTTCACGCGGTGATATGGCCAAGACGGAACCTGTATCGGTTACTGAGATATTACGTTCCGTTGAACAACAGTTTTATAGTCAATCAAATCCAGATAACCTTGGTTTTCAAGTCTATAACTCAGTTGAAGATGGCACTATTTATGGCAGTAAAGATGCATTAACCAGTGCAATCAACAATCTGGTTACTAATGCGCGGTTGGCGTGTGAACAAGAGGGTGAAATCACCCTTTATGTCGAACATGTCGAAGATGAAGATGGTGTTGACTGTATAGAGATCAGTGTCGAAGATAATGGTGTCGGCATTCCTGAACAGGAACAAGCCAAGATATTAAAGCCCTTTTATACTACGCGATCATCAGGTACAGGCTTGGGTTTAGCTGTAGTGCAATCAATTGTGACAGCACATCGTGGCACCTTGTGGTTTGCCAGTGACGTGGGTGAGGGCAGTACATTTTCCCTACGGTTACCGATGTATCAGTCGGTTGAAAAATTCACGCTTAAAATACAAAAGCAATAGGAGTACAACAATGGATCAAGCAACTATCTTAGTGGTAGAAGATGACAGTGATTTGCGAGGTGCATTATGTGATACCTTGGAGCTTGCAGGTTACAAGGTATCTTCAACCGATCAAGGTCAAAGTGCACTTGATAAATTAGCTAATGAAAAAGTCGGCTTATTATTAAGCGATTTACAAATGCGACCTATGGATGGTCATACTTTGTTAAAAAAAGCTAAAGCATTATCCCCTGACTTACCTGTGTTAATTATGACGGCATACGGTACTGTTCAAGGTGCTATTGATGCCATGCATGAGGGTGCCAGTGATTACTTGATTAAACCGTTTGAAGCAGATGACCTGCTTGAACGAGTGCAGCGCTATGTACGCACCACGATTATTGACGATATGGTTGCTGTTGATAAGTCATCACGTGATTTACTTAATTTATCTCGGCGTGTGGCTGATACTGATGCAACTGTGTTAATCAGTGGTGAGAGCGGTACAGGTAAAGAAGTGTTAGCACGTTTTCTACACAATAACTCGCCTCGTAACGCAAATCCATTTGTGGCAATAAATTGTGCTGCTATTCCAGAAAACATGCTGGAAGCAACCTTGTTTGGTTATGAAAAAGGCGCATTTACGGGAGCGAGTCAGGCCTATGCCGGTAAATTTGAACAAGCCGATCAAGGTACGATTTTATTAGATGAAATATCTGAAATGGATTTAGGTTTACAGGCAAAATTACTGCGTGTTTTGCAAGAGCGTGAAGTAGAACGAATCGGTGGACGCAAGACCATGTCACTTGATGTGCGAGTGTTAGCTACAACCAATCGATTACTTCGCTCAGAAGTTGAAGCAGGCCGTTTTAGAGAAGATTTATTTTATCGGCTTAATGTGTTTCCATTGCAGTTGTTACCGTTACGTGATCGTGTTGATGATATTGTGCCATTGGCCGAACAGATTATCCGTAAACATAGCCATCGAAGTGGCAGAGTCCCTCCCAAACTCAATAGTGGCGCTCAAGAAAAATTAGTGACACATATCTGGCAGGGCAATGTACGTGAATTGGATAATGTCTTACAGCGTTCGTTGATTTTACAAAGTGGTGACATGATATCTGCCAAAGATTTGGCGTTTGAGTATATGTCACCCTCTGTATCAGTTGATTTTGGTAGTGATAATTCAACTTCAGCAATTAATTTAGGTGATGACTTACGCAGTCATGAACAGCGCCATATTCTGGATGCATTAGAGCTAAATAACGGAAATAGAAGGATAACTGCCAAAGAGTTAGGCATAAGCGAACGGACATTGCGTTATAAATTGTCACGCTTTAGAGATGAAGGTGTCGCTATCCCTGAAAAGGTTGGCAAGAAGTCTGCATAAGCTCACTTATAGTCTTTTTTAATGGAGAATACTGATGATTAATGCCATTGACCCCAACCAATTATTAACGCAAATGCGAGCAGCGCAATCACACGCGATGCAACAACCATTAGCCAGCTTGCAGACCAATGAAACCGGTAGTCGTGTTGATTTTACGAGTCTATTAAAAACAGCGGTCAATCAAGTCAATGAAACCCAACAGGCGGCTGGCAAGTTAAAAACCGCGTTTGAGATGGGTGATCCTAATGTCAGTCTTGCCGATGCAATGATTGCCTCTCAAAAAGCATCCGTTGCATTTGAAGCAACGCTGCAAGTTAGAAATAAATTAGTCAAAGCATATGAAGAAGTTATGCGGATGAGCGTGTAGAACCTTGATCGTTAATGTCACATAACTAAAAGATAGAGCAACACTATGGAAAATGTACCTGCAACAAATTCTGCGATGGCAATGCCAACCACTGCATTAGGCGCGATGCAATCGAATGTGTCACGACAACCGGTGATGAAGCAAATTGGTTTTTTATTAGCGATTGCTGCCAGTATTGCTTTAGGCGGTTATGTGCTGATGTGGTCACAAACTCCCAGTTACCAAGTCTTATTTAGTGGTATGCAGGCTAAAGAGACGGCTGAAGTAGTTGCTGTGCTTCAGCAATCTAATATCGATTACAAGCTCGATCCTAATTCGGGTGCGGTGCTAGTGCCAGCGTCAGAACTGCAATCGCTACGTTTACGACTCGCAGCAGAAGGTTTGCCTCGCAGTAGTGCACAAGGCATGGAAATGTTGAATGGAGATCAAGGTTTTGGTACCAGTCAATTTGTTGAGCGTGCCCGCTACCAACGTGCAATGGAAGAAGAGTTATCACGTTCAATATCTGAAATGTATAACGTGCGAAGTGCGCGCGTGCATCTGGCAACGCCTAAACAATCTGTTTTTATCCGCGACCGCAAGCCACCTACAGCCTCAGTAGTAGTCAATCTTTATGCGGGTAGAAACCTGGAACGGGGGCAAGTCGAAGCCATTACACACATGGTTGCTTCAAGTGTTCCAGATATGTCGAGCACTAATGTTACCGTTGTTGATCAAAAAGGCAGATTATTAACGAAGTCTGATCGCGATATGGGCATTGCGATGAGTGATACACAATTGCAATACACTCAAAAACTGGAACAAGCCTATATTCGTCGGATTGAAGATATTTTGTCACCGATTGTTGGGTTGGATGGTGTTAGGGCGCAAGTTGTGGCTGAAGTTGACTTTACAGTGACTGAGCAGACCAATGAAAGTTATAATCCTGATACTGCTGTTATTCGAAGTGAACAAGTCCAGGAAGAAAATCGTGTTGGTATCGCTGGCGCAATGGGTGTGCCAGGGGCATTATTAAATCAACCTCCTGGCGGTGGTGTTGCACCTGAAGTCGCTGGCGACAATGCCCGCCAAAATGGAGTCGCAACAGCACCCGGAAGTAGTAGCAAACACAGCACCCGCAATTTTGAAGTCGATAGGACTATTAGCCATACCCGTGTTGCACCAGGTGCAGTAAGAAAACTAAGTGTTGCAGTATTGGTGGATGAACGTCGTACAATGAACGAAGATGGTAGTGTCGAATCAACACCGTTAACTGAGGCTGAAATGACACGAATTAACGCCCTTATTATGGATGCTATTGGTTTTAGTAAGGCTCGCGGAGATAGCTTGAATATTGTTAATGCACCTTTTGTAGTGCCTGCATCAGTAGAACCATTGCCTGAACCTGCAATTTGGCAACAACCTTGGGTTTGGACAATTGTAAAGCAGGTATTAGGTGGTTTACTGGTATTATTCTTAGTGTTTGGTGTTATTCGTCCTGCATTTAAAGATCTGAATAAAGTGCCTGTAGTGGCTAATAACCAAGCTGGTGGTGCAGATGGAATGACACCAGAGCAAGCCTTGGCAATGGGAGCAAACGCGCCAGCAGCTAAGAGTATTGAGCAGATAACGACTGGCTCGCAAAATATCGAAGCCACCGTTGATAATGTACGCAGTCTTGTGCAACAAGATCCCGCATTAGTTGCTCAAGTCATGAAAAATTGGACTGAGAGTTAATCCTGATGGCAGAACAACCTAGAACATTAACTGGCACTGAAAAAGCAGCAGTATTTTTACGCTCAATTGGTGAAGCAGAAGCAGCGGCAGTGTTGAAACACATGAACCCTAAAGAGGTTCAGAAAGTCGGTCAGGCTATGGCTATGCTCACAAATGTGTCGCGTGAAGAAGTTCAAGGTGTATTGGATAGCTTTATCGCAACGGTAGAAGAACAAACTGGCCTAGGTATTGGATCACATGATTATGTTCGCAGCATGTTGGTTAATGCCTTAGGTGAAGATAAGGCCAGCAGTGTATTAGATCGTATTTTGTCAGGTGGCAACACAACGGGACTAGAACAACTGAAATGGATGGATGCGCGTGGCATTTATGAAGTCATCAAGATGGAGCACCCTCAAATCATTGCTATTGTGTGTTCATTTCTTGAACCGGATCAATCAGCTCAGGTTTTAAGTATGTTCCCTGAGCGTGATCAAGCTAATATTTTGCTACGTATTTCTACATTGGATGGTGTTCAGCCATCTGCTCTGAGTGAGCTCAATGAGATTCTGGAAAAACAATTTAGTGGTAATGCCGGTAGCCAATCTGCAACGGTAGGTGGCCTAAAAACAGCGGCAGATATTCTTAACTTCGTTGAAGGTTCGCTCAGCGCTGCCATCATGGAAAAAATTAAAGAAACTGAACCGGATCTTGGGCAGAATATTGAAGACTTGATGTTTGTATTTGATAATTTAATTGATCTGGATGATCGTGGTTTCCAAACTTTGATGCGAGAAATTCAAACCGATCAGTTGCAATTGGCATTAAAAGGCACTGATGAAGCATTGAAAGAAAAATTCTTGAAGAACATGTCACAACGTGCGGCTGAAATGATGCGTGATGATCTTGAGGCAATGGGACCAGTTCGAGTCAGTGATGTTGAAGCAGCACAAAAAACCATCTTGGCAGCGGCGAGAGCGCTGTCTGATAAAGGTGACATTATGCTAGGTGGAGGCGGTGGAGATGAGTTCCTCTGATGTGCTGATCACTGAGCATGCAGATGAAGTGACTGCAGAAGAATTAGCTAACTATCAACGTTGGCAAGCGCCTCGTATGGTTTCAGTTGATGATGTAGAGCATGATCCCCATCAGTTTTTGACGGTTGAAGCCATTGAGTCTATGCAAAAAGAGGCTCAGGAAGAAGGCTATAAAGTTGGCTTTGAGGAAGGCAAAACAGCTGGATATCAGGCTGGTATTCAAGCTGGCCAAACTGAAATAAAACAGCACGTAACTCATCTCAATCAAGTATTGACCAAACTGAACACACCGCTGTTAGATCTGGATCAGCTTATCGAAAATGATTTAATTACATTGGTCACGACAGTGGCACGTCAGGTTATTCGTCGTGAATTAAAAACGGATCCTGAGCATGTGATTGGTGCCGTTCGATCAGCCATGGCAGTGTTGCCTATCAATGATCGTAAACTCAAAATATACCTGCATCCACATGATATCGAGTTAGTTAAGAAAGGCCTGGCTGTTGATGATGATGGCGTCACCTGGAAGTGGATAGAAGATCCCTTGTTAACTCGCGGTGGTTGTCGTTTAGAAACTGCTGACACGCGGATAGATGCCAGCGTCGAAGCCAGACTTGAAAGTGTCATTAATAAATTATTAGGTGACGAACGAACTGATGACCAATCCAGGTAATAGTGCTAACAGAACAGCGCACTGGCATCAGCGACTTAATGAGTGCCAGCAACGCTTGGATAGTGATCCTTCAGAGCTATTATTTGTTGAAGGACGTTTGACACGGATGGTGGGACTCACACTTGAAGCAGTTGGTTTTCAAGCTGCAATTGGTAGTCGTTGTGAAATTCAAGGTGCAAATGGTAAACCGATAGAAGCCGAAGTGGTCGGGTTTTCAGGTGATATTCTTTACTTAATGCCAACCGATGATATTCGAGGTCTAGTGCCTAATGCCAGAGTCAGGCCAATTCAGAGTGATTCACAAGTACCGGTTGGTGAAGCTTTATTAGGACGTGTGGTTGATGGCAGCGGTAAACCACTCGATGGTAAGGGGCCATTACGAGTTAAAGAAAAAGTCCCTTTGCATGGTGAAGCGGTTAATCCTCTAGCCCGAGCACCGGTACGTCAACATCTTGATGTTGGGGTAAGGGCAATCAATGCATTGCTAAGTGTTGGTCGTGGTCAACGCATGGGATTGTTTGCCGGTAGTGGTGTCGGTAAAAGCGTATTATTAGGTATGATGACGCGATTTACTGAAGCCGATGTGATTGTGGTTGGCCTGATTGGTGAACGTGGGCGTGAGGTAAAAGAATTTATTGAAGATATTCTGGGGGAAGTCGGCTTGGCACGCGCTGTAGTGGTGGCTTCACCAGCTGATCATTCACCTTTGATGCGTTTACATGGTGCGATGTTAGCGACCAGTATTGCTGAATATTTTCGCGATCAAGGCAAACAGGTTTTGTTGTTAATGGATTCACTGACTCGTTATGCTCAAGCGCAACGTGAAATTGCCTTGGCGATTGGTGAGCCTCCTGCTACTAAAGGCTATCCTCCATCAGTATTTTCATTATTACCAAAACTGGTCGAACGTGCCGGTAATGGTTTAAATGGTGGTGCGATTACAGCGATATATACCGTCTTAACCGAAGGTGATGATCAGCAAGATCCTATTGCCGATGCAGCGCGTGCTATTTTGGATGGCCATATTGTGCTATCGAGACGTTTGGCTGAAACGGGTATTTATCCGGCGATTGATGTGGAAGCGTCGATTAGTCGTGTCATGCCTCAAATCGTTGATGATAATCATCTTAAACAAGCACAACACTTCAAACAAATTTATTCAACCTATCGTCAGAATCAGGATTTGATCAGTGTTGGTGCTTATGCCATGGGTTCTGATCCTAATATTGATGAAGCGATTCAATTATTCCCAACCCTTACAAACGTAATTCAACAAAAAATGAATGAAGCGGTTGATTGGGCAACCAGTGTTGATAGTTTAATTCAGACGATGCAACAACCGGCAGCGACATCGATAGGTATGCAACACTCGCCAGCTGTACTTAATCAGCGATAGCGATGTTAAAACCTTATAGAGAAGCAAGATGAAGCGGTCACAACGTCTGACACCAGTTGTTGATATTGCACACAAGAAAACGACTGAAGCACTGACATTACTCGGTGAAAGTAATGCGTTATGGCAACGTGAAAAACACCAATTAGCAGAGTTACAGAGCTATAAACAAGAATATCTTGATAAACTCCGCCAAGGCGATACCTTGTCGATGACAGCAAAAAAAGTGCTCGAATTCAGAGGGTTTTTGGCGCAATTAGATCAGGCGATTCAGGCCCAACAGCAGCAAGTCAACAACAGTCTTAAACGTCTGCAATACCATCAGAATTTATGGCAACAAGCACATAGTAAAGAACAGGCGATGCAATCGCTGGTTGATCGTTATATCGACGATGAAATAAAAACCGAATTAAAACAAGAACAGCAAGATAATGATGAGAGAAACACGTCTCAATGGCTTCGAAAGTCTAAATAACCTCAGTTCTGGATAAGCACAGCCATCCAGCACCTTTGTTTTAGCGGCTATCGGCGTTAGATTTTCTTGCAATAGCCAGCTATTGCTACGTAAATCTGCCTTGATATCCACTAAAACAAAGGCACTGGTTATGTCATTAAAACGTGTTTTAGTGGTTTTACTAGCTAATTGTTGGTAAGTCATTGTTCGTTATAGGGTAG
>JACUUH010000055.1 GCA_014859375.1 Gammaproteobacteria bacterium | reverse complement strand
GGTCAAAAAACTGTTGATATAGTTCTTTACTCTGCTGTTGCGTTATGCCCTTTTCTTGTTGTAGTAACTCATCAATTTTAGTTGTAAGTGCAGCATTTCTACCAGATGCATACTCATACCATACCGCATAGTTGTCAGGTGTCATTAGAACACCATTTTGGGTCATTAGCGGAATTGCCAAACGCATATATTCTGCTACTTGATCCTGATCTTCACTATATTCCATTAAATCCACCTGAATCCTATGATGAGATCCACTATTACTTTTTCTTCCTTGCTGCAATTCGTAACCTTAATGCGTTCAATTTAATGAATCCTTCAGCATCTTTTTGATTATAAGCACCGGCATCATCTTCAAAGGTTGCAATTGATTCATCAAACAAACTATTGGTTTCTGATGCTCTGCCAGCCACAATCACATTACCTTTATAAAGCTTAATCCTAACCTTTCCATTCACTGTCTGTTGCGATTGATCAATCATAGTTTGAAGTAGTTCACGCTCTGGTGACCACCAATAGCCATTATAGATAAGACTTGCATAGCGAGGCATCAATTCATCTTTAAGATGTGCTACTTCACGATCTAAAGTCAATGATTCAATCGCTCGGTGTGCACGCAACATGATTGTGCCAGCAGGTGTTTCGTAACAACCACGCGACTTCATTCCAACATAACGGTTTTCAACCATGTCTAAGCGACCTACACCATTATCTCCGCCTACTTTATTGAGATATTCCATAACTTGGAATGGTGTCATCGCTTGACCATTGATCGCAACAATATCACCTTTTATATAGTCAAGTTCGATATAAGTCGGTGTATCAGGTGCTTGTTCAGGAGACACAGTCCAACGCCACATATCTGCTTCAGGTTCATTCCATGGGTTTTCAAGAATATCGCCTTCATATGAGATATGTAATGCATTGGCATCCATAGAATACGGTGATTTTTTGCCTCGTTTCATTTCTACAGCAATGCCATTTTTTTCTGCATAATCAAGTAGTTTCTGACGGGAATTTAAATCCCATTCGCGCCAAGGTGCTATAACTTTAATATCAGGATTAAGTGCATAAGCACCTAACTCAAAACGAACTTGATCATTGCCTTTACCGGTTGCACCATGGGATATCGCATCTGCACCTGTTTCACGTGCAATCTCAATTAAGCGTTTGGCAATTAATGGGCGAGCAATTGATGTACCTAACAGGTATTCACCTTCATAGATTGTATTTGCTCTAAACATAGGAAACACATAGTCACGCGCAAAGTCTTCACGTAAATCTTCGATATAAATTTCTTTGATACCTAAGGATTTTGCTTTTTCACGCGCTGGTTCAACTTCTTCACCTTGACCAATATCAGCTGTAAATGTAACAACATCACAATCGTAAACGTCTTGTAACCATTTAAGGATTACAGAGGTATCAAGTCCGCCAGAGTAGGCTAATACGACTTTATTGATCTTAGACATGAGTTTCGAGTTTCCTGTAAAAATACGTATAAATAAATTGAGTGCATTGTATCAAAAACCGCGTAATGCTAGCACTTCTTTGACATCATGTCGTTGATTTCCTTTACAACTGATTCGTCTTGGTGCATCAAGGTATTTAAGCTTAAAGCCCAGATCCTGATAGAGCTCTTTAATTCGCGCGGTGGCCTGATTTGATAACACAACAGGACCTTGATGCGCAACCAACCAATGCGCCAGCCTTTGTTGATCATCCCAGCTAAATCCACCCTGAGAATAGTGGCGAAACGCTACATCATAGGGAGGATCAGCATAGATAAAATCATTTTTATCTATCTCTAATTGCTCAAAATCTAAATTAGTGAATTGCCACTGAGACAAAATTGATTGATACGCTGAAAAATCATGTTGGTAGTTGATTTTTTTATAGCGTCCAAACGGTACGTTATAACCGCCAGACTTATTAAATCGACACAAACCATTATAGCCTGTTCGATTCAGATAATAGAATAATTGAGCCGATGTATTTGCCATATCCAGCTTAACGATTGAATCATTAAAATCTTGACGATATTGATAATAAATCGACTCATCGTTTTGTAAATCAATATCTATCGTTAAACCTAATTGCAACTGCTGATAAAAATTAATTAATGCAGGATTAACATCATTGAGTAGTGCTGTTTCTGGCTGTAAACCAAGTGCAACTGATAATCCGCCACAAAATGGCTCAACCAAACGACGGCGATGATGTTTGGTCCAATATTTTACTAATACGGGTAGTAACCATCTCTTGCCCCCCGCCCATTTGAGCGGGGGACGTAATGGAGTCGTTTGTTGAAGCATCTGCTTATGCCGTCAAAAGTCGATACAATTCGATGCTATTTTGAATGTAATGTTTTTCTTGGCGGCATAAGATCAGTGATATTACCTTCTGCCATTTCAGCAGCAAAACATAAGGTTTCAGATAAAGTTGGATGTGGATGAATGGTTAAACCGATATCTTCGGCATCGGCACCCATTTCCAGCGCTAACACTGCTTCAGCAATTAGTTCACCAGCATTTGGTCCAACAATGCCAGCGCCAATTAATTTGCCAGAGTCTTTATCAAATAAGGCTTTTGTTAAGCCTTCATCACGGCCAATACTTAAACTACGACCACTCGCCGCCCATGGGAAAGCACCTTTCACATAGTCTACGTTTTGCGCTTTAGCTTCCGTTTCAGTTAACCCCATCCATGCCACTTCAGGATCAGTATAAGCAACAGATGGAATCGTCATAGGATCAAATGCAGATTTCATTCCTGAAATGACTTCAGCTGCAACTTTGCCTTCATGTGTTGCCTTATGAGCCAACATCGGTTGACCAACGATATCCCCAATCGCAAAAATATGAGGCACATTGGTTCTCATTTGTTGATCGACTTCGATAAAGCCATAGTCATTAACCGCAACACCAGCGGCTTCAGCATTAATCAGCTTACCATTTGGTGAGCGACCAACTGCGACCAGAATCTTATCGAAAACAGCGGTATCTGGTGCGTCTTTACCTTCAAAAGTCACTTTCAGTCCCGCTTTTTCAGGCTCAATTTTAGCTACTTTTGTATTCAGATAGATTGCTTCGTAGTGTTCTTGCACACGTTTTAATAACGGTTTGACAATATCTTTATCTGCGCCAGGAATCAAACTATCCTGCATTTCTACAACGGTAATGTTTGAACCTAAGGCATTGTAAACAGTTGCCATTTCCAGACCAATAATCCCACCACCAATGACTAATAATTTTTCTGGAATATCGTCCAGATTTAATGCATCAGTTGAGTCCATCATCCGTGGATCGTCGTTTGGAAAAACGGGGATTTTTGTGACGCGAGAACCGGCAGCAATAATACAATTATCAAACGAAATTGTTTGCATACCCTCAGCGGTTTCAACTTGTAAGCTATTAGCACTACTAAACTTGCCTTCACCACACACAATTGTGACTTTACGTTGCTTAGCCAAGGCTGTTAAACCACCTGTTAGCTTATTAACGATGCCGTCTTTAGTCTCAGCAATCTTACGAATATCAATGTCTGGTTTTGAGAAGGTAACACCATGGGCACCGATATGAGCCGCTTCATTAATGACTTGTGCCGTATGTAATAATGCTTTTGATGGAATACAGCCAACATTGAGGCAAACACCACCAATACGCTCATGACGTTCGACCATAATCACTTTTTTACCGAGATCAGCGGCTCTAAATGCTGCTGTATAACCACCAGGGCCAGAGCCGAGCACTAATACTTGTGCATGCAAATCAGCATCACTAACATCAATTTTTGCTGCAGGTGTCGGCGCGACGGCTGACTCAGATTTATCTGCTGTTTGTTCTGCCTTAACAGGCGCCGATGCTGTATCACTAGTTTCAGCTGTTTCTAACGTCATGATGACATCACCCTGTGACACTTTATCACCAACGGCAACATTCAAGGCTACGACTGTTCCCGCCAGTTCGCTCGGGATCTCCATCGCAGCTTTATCAGACTCTAAAGTGATAATATCCTGGTTTGCAGAGATTTGATCGCCAACACTGACTAAAACATCAATAATTTCGACTGCATCGAAATCACCAATATCAGGGACTTTTATCTCAACAACACTCATAGTAATACCTTTCTAATATCTGACAACATCTGGTTAAGCATAACAGTGAATCGTGCACCTGCGGCACCATCAATCACACGATGATCGTATGAAATTGACAATGGCAACATTAACCGTGGCACAAATTCCTTACCATTCCATTCTGGTTTCATTTTATGACGGCCGACACCTAAAATAGCAACTTCAGGAGCATTGATTATTGGTGTAAAGAAACCACCCCCAATACCACCAAGACTTGAAATAGAGAAAGTACCACCTTGTAAATCTTTAGCTGTCAAAGTACCTTCTCGGGCACGTTGACTAATTTCACCTAATTCACCAGCAAGTTCTAAAAAGCCTTTTTTATCAACATCTTTGATAACAGGAACCATCAAACCATTTGGTGTATCGACCGCAACACCAATGTTGTAATAATTTTTCAAGATTAAACTTTGCTTATCTTCGCTCAAAGAGGCATTAAACTCTGGGAACATTTTCAAACTGGCAACAACAGCTTTGATAATAAAGACTAGCGGCGTCAGGTTGACACCTCGTTTAGCCGCCATATCTTTATTTTCTTTTCTGAACTCTTCCAGTTCAGTGATATCCGCTTCATCAAACTGAGTCACATGTGGAATATTTAACCAACATGCATGAAGGTGTTTACCAGAGATCTTCTTAATACGTGATAACTCTTGTGACGTAATATCACCAAATTGTTCGAAATTGATCACAGGTACAGGAGGAATCGCAGAACCTGTTGCTGGTGCGGCTACTGGTGCAGATAGAGCCTGTTTAACAAAGTTTTGAACATCTTGTTTCGAAATACGTCCTTTAACACCTGTCCCTACAACTGAACTTAATGTCACACCCAACTCACGTGCAAATTGACGTACCGATGGTGATGCATGTGAACTTTTTATGCCTGCTTTGCTATCTGGTGCAAATGGAACAGCCGTTGCTACTTGAACTGGTTCTGGTTCTGCTACAGCAGCAGGTGCAGGTTTTTCTACCACCGGTGCAGCTGTTGCTTGTTGTTTCGGTTCCGCCGGTACTACTTTTGCAGAATCGTCACTCACTTCAACCAATGCAATCACACTGCCTTCACCAACTTTATCGCCAACTGCAACTTTCAATTGTTTAATGACACCGGCATGTGATGCTGGAATTTCCATCGCAGCCTTATCAGATTCCAAGGTAATAATATCTTGATTTTGCTCAACGCTATCACCAACAGACACTAAAACCTCAATGATTTCCACTTCGTCAAAATCACCAATATCAGGAACTTTTAATTCAATTAAATCTGCCATTACCTTATGCCTTTGCTCGATTCAATGCATCTGCATTAATGTTATATTTGTTGATTGCTTTTTCAACTATGTCGTGATCAATTTCACCTTGATCCGCCAAGCTATTTAAGGTTGCAACCACGACATGATGACGATCTACTTCAAAGAAATTACGTAATTTCTGACGTGTATCCGAGCGTCCAAAACCGTCTGTACCTAAGACAGTATAAGGCGCTTTAACCCATGGACGAATTTGCTCGGCATATAAACGGATATAGTCAGTGGACGCAACAACAACGCCCGCCTCGTCACCCAAGCATTGCTCAACATAAGCACGTTTCTTTTCGGCTTTAGGATGCAAGCGGTTATAACGTTCAACATCGTGACCATCGCGAGCCAACTCATTGAAGCTAGTTGCACTCCAAACTGTTGCAGACACTTTCCAGTCATTCTCAAGCAATTCAGCTGCGGCTTCTACTTCACGTAGAATCGTACCACTACCTAACAATTGCGCTTTCAGCTTATGTTTGCCGCCTGCTTTAAGTTTATACAAACCTTTAATAATGCCCTGTTCAACACCTTCAGGCATATCAGGATGCGTATAATTTTCATTCATCGCAGTTAAGTAATAGAACACACTTTGTTGTTGTTCATACATACGACGAAAACCATCGTGAATAATCACGGCCATTTCATAGGCATAGGTAGGGTCATAACTGACACAGTTAGGAATCGTGCCTGCCTGAATCAAACTGTGACCATCTTGATGTTGCAGACCTTCACCATTGAGTGATGTACGACCCGCTGTTGCACCGATCAAGAAACCTTTGGCTTGAATATCGCCAGCAAGCCATGCCAAGTCACCAACACGTTGGAAACCAAACATAGAATAGTAGATATAAAACGGCACCATATTAACGTTATAGTTTGAATAGGCAGTCGCCGCTGAAATCCACTCTGCCATCGCACCGGCTTCATTGATACCTTCTTGCAAAATCTGACCCTTGGCATCTTCGCGATACCACATCACTTTGCCAGAATCTTCTGGTTCGTATAATTGACCCGACGATGAATAGATACCAAATGAACGGAACAAGCCTTCCATACCAAAAGTGCGCGCTTCATCCGGCACAATCGGCACGATATTTTTACCAACACTTTTATCACGAATTAATGCGGTTAAAATTCGGACAAATGCCATTGTGGTCGAGATTTCACGATCACCACTCGATTTCAACATCGCACTGAAGATATTCAAATCCGGTGTTGTTAACGATGGTGCAGCATTATTACGTTTTGGTAAGAAACCACCCAATTCCTCACGCCGACTTAATAGATATTTTTTCTCTTCACTATCATCATCTAACTTGATGTAAGGAATTTCTTCTACTTGTTCGTCAGACAATGGAATATTGAAACGGTCGCGGAACACTTTCATGTTTTCTACGCCCAAACTCTTCTGAGAATGGGTCGTGTTTTGGGCTTCACCGGCATGGCCCATACCATAACCTTTAATTGTTTTAGCCAAGATTACAGTTGGTTGGCCTTTATGATCAACAGCACGTTTGTAAGCTGCATAGACTTTACGTGGATCATGTCCACCACGACTCAAGTGCCAGATATCTTCATCAGTCATATCCGACACCATTTCCAGCAACTCAGGATATTTACCAAAGAAGTGTTCACGTACAAACGCACCATCTTTTGATTTGTAGTTTTGATATTCACCATCCACTACTTCTTCCATGCGTTTTAACAATAATCCTTTTTTGTCTTTCGCCAAAAGTTGATCCCATTCAGATCCCCAAATGACTTTAATGACATTCCAACCCGCACCACGGAAAATAGCTTCGAGTTCTTGAATAATTTTGCCATTACCACGAACAGGACCATCAAGGCGCTGTAAGTTACAGTTAATAACAAAGTTCAAGTTATCGAGTTTTTCACGACCCGCTAGCGTGATTGCACCTATTGATTCAGGCTCATCCATTTCGCCATCGCCAAGATAGGCCCAGACATTTCGGCCTTCGGTTACAGCCATATCACGATGTTCCATATATTTCATGAAACGTGCCTGATAAATAGCCAAAATAGGACCCAAGCCCATAGATACTGTTGGGAACTGCCAATAGTCAGGCATCAACCAAGGATGAGGATAAGATGAAAGTCCCTTACCATCTGATTCAAATCGGAAATTATCCAATTGCTCTTCGGTCAAACGACCTTCAAGGAATGAACGGGCATAGATGCCAGGCGAGATATGACCTTGGAAGAACACCATATCGGCACCGTTAGCGTGGTTATCACCTTTGAAAAAGTGATTAAAACCAACATCATAAAGCGTTGCAGATGAAGCAAAACTGGCAATATGACCGCCTACAGCACCGGGCTTGAGATTAGCCTTTACGACCATTGCCATCGCATTCCAGCGAATGTATGAACGTAATTTATGCTCGATATCTTGATTGCCAGTGATACGCTCTTGTTGATCAACAGGAATAGTATTAACGTAGGCTGTATTTGAGCTGTATGGCAGGTTGATGCCTGAACGACGAGCCATATCAATCAGCTTCTCAATGATGTGGTGTGCTTTGTCATCACCTTCTACTTCAATTATAGATTGAAGCGCGTCCAACCATTCTTGTGTTTCTTGCGGATCGTTATCAACAAAATCTGTCATAAATACCTTCATAAAAACGTAGCGTCATAAAACAGCTCGGTATTGTAACATTTTTTGCCCCTATCTAGACAGGGTTTAGCTTTAGGTCATAATCTATCTGATATATAAGATTTTTTTCGTCGCGACCAAGGCGATACCCCTTATTTAGTTACGGTTATAACCTTATTTTGCGACATTCTACTTTGAAAAAAACGATAGAGCCGTGGAAGTAATAGTGCACCTACTATCGTTGCGTATAATAAAGGTTCAACCTTATCTTGTTTAACCAACATATAAAAATGAACGGTGCTGGCTATTGCAATAAAATAAGTCAGTCGATGCAGTTTTTTCCATCTTCGGCCGCCTAAACGTTTGACCATTTTGTTATTCGATGTAATTGCTAACGGAATCAAAGCAGAATAGGTGAAAAATCCAATGGTGATAAAGGGACGTTTAATAATATCTTTGACAATTTCACTGAAGTCAAAAAACTGATCTAATCCTAAATACAACAACATGTGCAGGCTGGCATAAAAGAACACATATAAGCCCAACATACGTCTAAATGGCACCAAATTAATATCCAGCCACCAACGAATTGGCGTAATAGCTAGTGTCAAACATAAAAAGCGTAAAGCCCATAAGCCGCTATCTCGGGTTACTGTTTCAATGGGATTTGCACCGAGTTGATTTGTCACTAAACCAACAACCATCCAAGCTAGTGGTAACAGGCTAATGATAAATAGGATTAGTTTTTGTTTTGACAAAGGCATTATTATGCGCACTTAAATGTATTTTTTTAAATCCATACCAGCATATAAATGTGCCACCTCGTCACCATAGCCATTAAACAGCTCGGTTTTACGTTTTAGCAACTCACCAATGCGCCGTTCACGGCTTTGACTCCAACGGGGATGATCGACATTTGGATTTACATTCGAATAAAAACCATATTCACGTGGTCCAGCCTTCATCCATGCTGATCTAGGTAATGTCTCAACAAAACGGATATTTACAATTGATTTAATACTTTTAAAGCCATACTTCCAAGGCACGACTAATCTAATCGGTGCGCCATTTTGTCCTAATAGTTCACGACCATATAAGCCAACTGATAATAGCGTTAGCGGGTTCATGGCTTCGTCCATACGCAAGCCTTCAACATACGGCCAATCTAAAACGGCTCGACGTTGACCGGGCATTTGTTGTGGATCATAAAGTGTCGTGAATTGAACAAATTTGGCCTTAGAGTTAGGTTGTGCCCTTTTAATTAAATCAGCTAAAGGGAAACCAACCCAGGGAATAACCATCGACCAACCTTCGACACAGCGAAAACGATAGATACGTTCTTCTAACGTAAATGGTCGAATAAGATCATCATAGTCATACTCGCCCGGTTTATCGCACTCACCATCAATAGTGACACGCCACGGTTTAATTTTATCAGGAAAGTCCGCTGCTAAAATGGCGGGCGAAGCTTTATCTATTCCGAACTCATAGAAATTATTATAGGTAGTCACCGCATCAAATGGCGTCGATGATTCTTGTGTTGAATAATTACCTGTCACTAAGTTGGTAAAAGTGGGTTCTGGTGTTTCTGCTGCACGCACCAGCGAGCTTTGTAATAAGCTCGCTGTTGCAATTGCAGCTGTACCCTTTATAAATTGCCTGCGATTGAGATACAGCTTGTGATCAGTGATCTCGCCAGCAGGCATTTTGCCTAATCTTTTCTTAGGTATAGACATAACATGAATTAACAGTTTGAGTACTTTTTGGCTAACCAGTAATCAACACTGGCATAACGACCGGCACCAATAAAAAACAAAGTCAGTAACATGATGAAATAGGTTGTGGCAAACTCAATACCATTGTTCAAAATAACAAAACTACCATTTTCTGTAAGCCACTTATAATTACCATGTTCTTGTAAAATTGAACGTGCCGCTTCTAATTGTGCACTAGGTTCCGCAATCGCTAACCAACCATTCCCCCAATGTACGGTCACTGCAGCCACTATCATCGTTATCATCAATGGAATACTAATCCAGCGAACTGCTAAGCCTAACAACAATAAGATAGCACCAAAATATTCTGCTCCCCATGCCAAATAAGCCATAAGCTCTGGATACGGCAAACCTAAGCCCCATTCAGAATTTCCAAACCAATCGATTACACTGTCAAGTGAACTGTCTTTATCAAACGGATTCCATTTGCTATTTGCCGCCATCCAAAAAACAGGCACTAGGTAGAGTCGAAGCGCCAAAGGCGCTAAAAAGTCTAACGCTGTTGTTTTATTCAATCCCTGCTGAAAACGGCTTGCTAAACTACACATAGACATGTTTTATTCTCCTGATATGATACAAAAAAGG
>JACUUH010000099.1 GCA_014859375.1 Gammaproteobacteria bacterium | reverse complement strand
CAGGGATTATTGCTAGCCAAAGCAGCGCAGGAATATGATGGCCCGTTATTAGTTATTACCGATGACACGGCAACAGCACATCGCTTAGAACTTGAAGCACGTTTTTATTTCGGTGAAAACACATTACCTATTTTACACTTCCCTGATTGGGAAACCTTGCCATACGATACCTTTTCACCCCATCAGGACATTGTTTCAGAACGTTTAGATACACTGCGCCAACTGCCTGATTTCAAACGTGGCATCTTGATGGTACCTATTTCAACTATCATCCATCGTCTTGCACCCCGTACATTTCTCGAAGGCAACACTTTATTATTAAAAACGGGTGATCAATTTGATATTGACGCATGGCGAACCAGACTCGAACGTGCTGGCTATCGTTATGTTTCACAAGTAATGGAACATGGTGAATTTGCCGTCCGTGGTGCCATTGTCGATCTATTCCCCATGGGTAGCAAACTGCCTTACCGAATTGATTTATTTGACGATGAAGTCGATACCTTACGAACGTTTGATCCTGAAACTCAGCGCTCTATTGATACCATCACATCAATACAACTATTGCCGGCACGTGAGTTTCCAGTTACTGAGGATAGCATTCAACTATTCCGTCAAAAGTTTCGTGCAACATTCTCTGGCGACCCACAACGTAGCCATGTTTATCGTGAAGTCAGCGAAGGCAATATGCCAGGTGGTATTGAATATTATTTGCCTTTGTTTCTGGAACAAACCAACAGCCTGATTGATTATTTGCCAGACAATACCTTGCTGGTCAATATCAATGATTCACATCATGCCGCTGATAGTTTTTGGCAAGAAATCAATGCCCGCTATCAGCAACATAAAGTCGATAATGAACGACCACTACTTGCGCCCCATGATATGTTTATTCCGGTCGAGGAGCTGTTTGCTACTTTCAAACAATACGCTCGACTCAATGCGCAAACCTTCGAACTAGAACACGGTGCTGGCAAGCTTAATTATCGCACCCGATTACCGCCACAATTAACGCTTAATGCCCGCCAAGAAAAATCATGTGAAGCCTTAATTCAATTTATCGACAACTTTGATGGTCGTGTCTTATTTGCTGCCGAAACCGCAGGCCGACGTGAAACACTATTAGACTTACTAGCTGAAAATAACATTCAGCCCAAAAAATATTCAAATTGGGACGAATTTCTTGCAGGTAAAGACAGACTGGGTATCACTGTCGCGCCACTTGAACATGGCTTGTTATTACCTGAAAACAAACTTGCAGTTGTTGCCGAAACCCAATTATTTGGTCAACAAGTCATTCAACGGCGGCGAAGTAGCCGTAAAAAACGTGATTCTGATGCCATTATTCGCAATCTTGCAGAACTGACTATTGGCGATGCAGTGGTTCATGAAGATCATGGTGTCGGTCGCTATCTTGGGTTGCAAACCTTGGATGTGGGTGATGTCACAACAGAATACGTCACGCTCGAATATGCCAAAGGTGACAAATTATATGTACCCGTTGCTGCTTTAGATTTAATCAGTCGATACTCAGGTGCAGCACCAGAACTTGCACCTTTACATAAACTTGGATCAGGCCAATGGGAAAAAGCACGACGTAAAGCGGCTGAAAAAGTACGTGATATCGCAGCTGAATTACTCGATATTTACGCGCAACGCGCTGCCCATAAAAAACCGCCAATCACTGATCCAGATGAACAATATGCTGCTTTTATTGCTGCATTCCCATTTGAAACCACACCCGATCAACAAGATGCCATTGATGCGGTTATTGATGATATGACATCAGATAAACCTATGGATCGTTTGGTCTGTGGTGATGT
>JACUUH010000098.1 GCA_014859375.1 Gammaproteobacteria bacterium | reverse complement strand
GTTTTAGCTGATTGCAAGGCTGCAACAATCGTTTTGCAATTTGCTTTTGCATCTTTGAATGAGAGTGCTGGCTGCTTACCAGATAAAACACAATCACTAAAATGTTCTATCTCTCGCACAAAATGGTTGGCAACATCTAACATTTGCTGATGTTGTTCTCCCGCATCTGTCCACCAACTAATTACCGGTGCATCATCTGGGTTTTGCCAAACAGTCTCACATTTAATTCCACCTAGCGTACCGATAATTTCATATTCACTGCGTCGTGCTCGCTCAAAGCTCATATCAAAGTGGGCAAAACGGCCATCACCATAATCCAATACGCCCGCTAAACTGGTATCAGCTCCATGTTCGTTCAGTTGAGCCATTGCCATAACTGATAAAGGATCGCTATCAAACCATTTGCGAGCGGTGTGAATTGCATAAGGACCAATATCCCACATAGCGCCACCACCGTTATCAATCGATCTGGCAAGTCGATACAATCGGGCTGGTTTCATTGGAAATGAAAAACAGGTTTTGACCGTACGAATATCACCAATTGCACCCGAATCAATTACGTGTTGAACAAAGTCGTGTTGCGGATGAAACACATACATAAAGCCTTCCATCACTATCACGTTTTGTTCTAAAGCCGCCTGTTCAATCTGTTCTATTTCTTCCAGTTTTAGCGCCATTGGTTTTTCAATTAAAACATGTTTGCCTTGTTTAATTGCCTTGAGAGCCCATTCAGTATGTTGTTCATTTGCCATCGGCAAATAAATCGCATCAACATCCTTATTGTTTAACAGTTGTTCAGGATCGTCTAAAGTCAAGACATCGATCTCATTGGGTGCGTATTTAGCAAGTGTTTCGGCTGCAGCGCCTTGTCTTCGGCTTGCAATTGCAATGAGTTTGGCATTACTCGCCTCAACAATGGCTGGTAATAAACGCTCATTGACTCTGGCCGCACCAAGTATTCCCCAACGTAAAACTGAATCTGTGGTCATGTGTAATTCCTTGTTTTGAATATCGCATCATCATAACCATTTGTAATCAGAAGTGCCAATATCATAAAACCCTGAAATAGTTGCTGTTTTTATCTGCACTTTTTTAGCTTATGCTAATAGTGAAACTGTTATTAACCCACTTAAAGGAACGATTATGACAATTGAAGTTGGACAACCCTTACCAGCAGGAAAACTGACAGAATGTAACGAGTTTGATCCAGAAAATGGCTGCCCGATGAATCCGCAACCGCAAGATGTTGCCGAGCTAACCAAAGGTAAAAAAGTGGTTATCTTTGGTGTGCCGGGTGCGTTCACACCGCTATGTTCCGCACAACATTTGCCTGGCTATGTTGAATACGCTGATCAACTAAAAGCCAAAGGTGTCGATAGCATTTGGTGTATGGCAGTCAATGACGCATTTGTTATGGCGGCCTGGGGAAAGGCAAATAACGCAACGGGCAAAGTTAATATGATGGCTGATGGCAGTGCCGAATACACCAAAGCACTAGGTTTGGATCGTGACCTAACTGCCGGTGGTATGGGTGTCCGCTGTTATCGTTTTGCGATGATTGTTGATGACGGTATTGTCACCTATCTAGGTGTGGAAGGTTCTGGTGAATTTGGCGTATCAAAAGCTGAAACGATTCTAGATTTGCTTTAACTTGGAAGCACTCATTTTAGTTCTGTCGCATCTGCTTATAACCTAATGGATCTAATGGAATGGTCAGCCTCACCGCTTTAACGGCATCAATGTGCCATGCTCGCTGGTGGGAATGAGGTATATACCCAATCAACTTGAAGATGCTTGCTACTTTTACCATTCGTGGTCGACTGCATGGATGCAGGA
>JACUUH010000097.1 GCA_014859375.1 Gammaproteobacteria bacterium | reverse complement strand
AAAAAAGCCCGACACGAATGCCGGGCTTTCTTAGTTTGGTTTTTATTTATTAAATAAACTTAATAAACAAAAGGTCTTATAGGCTAAATACGCTTAGAACACCACCCAAGTTAGTCCAGCTAGATAATGCTTTGTAAGCACCAACCGCACCAAGACCATCTGAGTCGTTTTCTAGGCTAGGAATAGCCATACCGATACCTGCCCAACCACCTACACCAGACAAGATTGACAAGTATTGTTTGCCATCATGTTTGTAAGTGTTGACGTTACCGATGATACCTGATGGAGTTTTGAATCTCCAAAGCTCACGACCAGTTTGTGCATCTACTGCTTTGATGTAGCCTTCTAATGTACCGTAGAATACTAAATCAGATGCAGTTGCTAATGCACCACCCCATGCTGAGAAACGTTCTGGGTTAGACCATACGATCTTACCTACACGTGCATCCCAAGCAATGAAGTTACCTAAGTGTGTGCCACCTGGCGCTGGGTACATGTTCAATGTCGCACCAACATAAGGTTGACCTGATACATATTCAACTTCAAATGGTTCGTAGTCCATACATACGTGGTTGGTTGGAACATAGAATAAACCAGTACGTGGAGAGTACGCAGAAGGCTGTTGGTCTTTAGTACCTAACGCAGCAGGACAGATACCTGTTGTGTTCACGTCTACACCGTTTGCAGCTGTTGAGTATTTAACAACACGATCATGTAAACCGGTTTTTAGGTTAACACCGTTAGACCAGTTTACTGCTGGATCAAATTTTTCAGCAACCAATAACTCACCAGATACGCGATCCATGGTGTAACCAAAACCATTACGGTCGAAATGCACTGCTGTTTTACGCAGTTTGCCTTTGATTTTTTGATCAACCAGAACAACCTCATTAACACCATCATAATCCCACTCATCGAATGGTGTCATTTGGTATACCCATTTCGCCATACCAGTGTCTAAATCACGACCGAATAACGACATTGTCCATTTGTTATCACCTGGACGTTGTACCGGGTTCCATGTTGATGGGTTACCGTTACCGTAGTAGAACATGTTCAAATCAGGATCGTAAGAATACCAACCCCATGTTGTACCACCACCAATTTTCCATTGGTCGCCTTTCCACGATTTCAATGAAGAATCTTTACCAACGGGTTTCAACATAGACATAGTTTTGTCTGGATCAAAGCCCATTTCAGCATCAGGACCGGTGCTGTAAACTTGCCATGCTTCTTTACCGTTTAAGTCATAGGCTTTGATATAACCACGAACACCAAACTCACCACCAGAAATACCAACTAGTACTTTGTCTTTAAATACGTGAGCAGCAGCAGTTGATGTTGCACCACGTTTTGGATCATCACGTTTGTGAGACCATACTGGTTTACCAGTATTCATGTCTAATGCTACTAATGTTGTATCCGCTTGGTTCAAGAAGATTTTACCATCACCATAAGCTAAACCACGGTTAACGGTGTCACAGCACATTACTGGTACAGTTTCATCGTAGTTTTGTTTTGGTTCGTATTTCCACTTGATTGCACCGTCGTTGTTTAAATCTAACGCAAAGACAATGTTAGGGAACGCCGTGTGAACATACATAGTACCGTCGATAACAAGAGAGTTACCTTCGTGGCCACGTAATACACCTGTTGAGAAAGACCATGCCATTTTGACATCAGCAACGTTGTCTTTGTTGATTTGAGCTAATTTGCTGTAACGTTGGTTGTTGTAGTTACCTGCAGCAGATACCCAGTTATTTTCATTTTCTTGCATTGTCGCAAGTTCATCAGCTACCGCTACACCTGTAACAGCTAATGACATCATTGCGATTGAAAGAGTTTTCAGCTTCAT
>JACUUH010000054.1 GCA_014859375.1 Gammaproteobacteria bacterium | reverse complement strand
GAGCTCAGAGCGAACGGCAATTTTTAGCACTATCTGCATCTTCAATGATTACGGGTATATAGCCATGACACTTTAATCTGCATAAATCGTCTTTTGTTATCCTCGCGAATGCGGGGATCCATAGGCAGTAAAATTAGTCGCTATCGTTGGATTCGCGCATTTTCAGCAAATCCAATGACCACGGCTATAAATCTGCAAAGTCGTTGATCACGGTTATAACAACAAAGTAAGCAATCCTAATCCGGCACTGATCATCAGTAAGGTCATCACACCTAGCTTAAATTTAATCAACGCAATTGTTGCCAGCACCATAGCACTAGCAGCCAGCCAATCGAATTGTCCAGCCCAACCATCCGCCCACAGCACATGATAAGCAAAAAATAACGCCAGATTGACGATGACACCGACTACTGCCGCAGTAATCCCCTTTAAAGGTCTTGTCAGATACTGATTATCATGGCTGGATTCAATTAAAGGTGCGCCCAGCAACACAAAAATAAATGACGGTAAAAAGCTAAACCATGTCACTAAAAGTGCAGCGCTAATCCCTGCCATCAAGGAAAAATCAGCACCAAAAAAGGCGTCAATATAAGCGCCTACAAAGGCAACAAACGCCACGATCATAATCAGTGGGCCGGGTGTGGTTTCTCCTAAGGCCAAGCCATCAATCATTTGTGTTGGCGACAGCCAGCCATAATTGACAACCGCACCTTGATAGACATAAGGTAATACGGCATATGCTCCCCCAAAAGTCAGAAAAGCGGCTTTAGTGAAAAACCAGCTCATTTGGGTCAATGTGTGGCTCCAACCTAAAACAAGATATAAAACCACCATTGGCAGACACCACAGCACGATGCCAACCAGTGTGATTTTTATCGTTTGCCGCCAACTGAATCGTGTGTGCTCGGCTCGGTGCCAATTATCGTCAAGCCCACTTTGTGTGCTATCTGTTTGATTAAAATAACGGCCACCTAACCAGCCCAGCAAGGCCGCGGTTAAAATGATCAACGGAAATGGTAGGTGAAACACAAAGATAGCGACAAATGCCGCCAGAGCAATACCTATAAGATAGGGGCTTTTCAGGGTTTTAGTGCCTATTCGGTAAGCAGCATATAACACGATTGCCACGACTGCCGGTTTGATGCCATAAAAAATTGCCTGCATTACGGGCAGATCGTTATAGAGCAGATACAGCCATGCCAAACCAATCAATATAAACAGTGATGGCACAACAAATAGTAGGCCAGCAACGATGCCGCCCCAGGTTTTATGTAACAGCCAGCCCATATAAGTAGCTAATTGCATCGCTTCAGGTCCTGGCAGCAACATGCAAAAATTGAGCGCATGCAAAAAACGCTTTTCATTGATCCATTTTCGCTTATCCACCAGCTCTTGATGCAAAATGGCGATTTGACCTGCCGGCCCACCAAAGCTGATAAAACCTAATTTTAGCCAGAATTTAATCGCTGGTTTAAATGGGACAGGTTTTGTGGGTATGGTCGACATTATTGCTCCAAGATCAAAATACGTTAGATAAAGTCCAAGCTACTGCATTTATTTCTTCAAAAGTAGTTGAAACAACAATTGCGTTAGCTTTGTAATTTAGCTCGCAATAAGTACAGTTGCTCTAAGGCTTGTTTCGGCGATAACTCATCTGGATTTAATTGACTTAAGTAACGCTCAACATCAGATGGCCTGGCTGACGCTACACTTTGGCTAAATAAATCGGTTTGCACACTGTTTTGTTGTTGTGATGGTCGTAAGCGATTTGATTCCAATTCCATCAGTTTTGCTTTGGCAGCAACAATGACGTCTGATGGCACGCCGGCCAGTTGAGCCACCTGTAAACCGTAACTTTGATTGGCCGGCCCTGCTTTCAATTGGTGCAAAAACACAATTTTGTCGCCATGTTCTTTTGCATCTAAATGAACATTACGCGCATTGTCATACAGCTCTGGGATTTGGGTTAATTCAAAATAATGTGTGGCAAATAAGGTATAAGCACCGATATCACGCACTAATTTCTCAGCACAGGCCCAAGCAAGTGACAGACCATCGAAGGTACTTGTGCCCCGCCCTATTTCATCCATTAATACCAGGCTATGCTCGGTGGCATTATTTAAGATGTTAGCGGCTTCACTCATTTCAACCATAAAGGTTGATCGGCCAGATGCAAGATCGTCAGATGCACCAATTCTAGTAAAAATTTGATCAACAGGCCCAATAACTGCTTTTGTCGCGGGTACAAAACTGCCTATATGAGCCATTAACACAATTAACGCTGCTTGGCGCATATAGGTTGATTTTCCGCCCATATTGGGGCCAGTAATGATCAATAGACTTTGCTTATCAAGCAGCTCTAAATCATTAGGACAAAATGGTTGTGAACTTGCGGCTTCAACCACCGGGTGTTTGCCCGCGTTGATAATAATGCCCGAACGCTCTGAAAATTCAGGCGCGATATAATCTAAGGTTTCAGCTCGTTCAGCCAAATTTACTATTACATCTAACTCCGCTAATGCTGAAGCTGTCTGTTGCAAAGCCGCTAAATCTGGCGCGACTTTATCAAATAATTCCTCGTACAATCTTTTTTCAAGAGCCAAGGCTTTATCGTTGGCACTTAATACGTGATCTTCAAACGATTTGAGCTCTGGCGTTATAAACCGTTCGGCATTTTTCAATGTTTGTCGGCGTACATAGTCTAATGGCAATTCAATATCATGACTTCGACTAAACTCAATGTAATAGCCATGAACGCGGTTATAACCTACTTTTAAGGTTGCAATACCTGTGCGCGCACGTTCTCTTTGTTCCAAATCGGCTAAAAACGCATTAGCTTCGTCTCGAATATGACGTAATCGATCCAGCTCAGCGTTATAACCTTGTGCAATCACACCACCATCACGGATTAAAACCGGTGGTTCTTCAATCAATGCGTTCTTGAGTAAATAATGTAATTCAGGAAAGTTGCCTAATTCACGATCAAGTTGATTTAAGCGCGGTACATCAACGTTAGACAATAGTGCGTGTAACTCTGGCAGTAATGCCAGCGTATTGCGTAATTGCATAAAATCACGAGGTCGTGCTGTTTTAAGCGCTATACGGGTTAAAACCCGTTCAATGTCACCCAGATTTTTTAGTAGTGTTTGGCAGGGGCAAATCAGATCCAAATCAATGCATTGTTGAATGGCTTGCTGCCGATGTCTGAGGATCTGATGTTGACGAAGTGGTCGCATTAACCAACGTTTTAATAATCGTGCACCCATAGCGGTCACTGTCTTGTCCAACACCGATATCAGCGTATTGCTACGTCCGCCAGATAAATTTGTTTCTAATTCAAGGTTGCGTCGTGATTGCGGATCAAGCCGTATGGTGTCGCCAGCATGTTCAATCTGCAAACCACGGAGATGAGGCAACGCTGTGCGGTGCGTCTCTTGTGCATAATGCAATAAACAGCCAGCGGCAATGACCGCTAGATCTAAACGTTCACAGCCAAAACCATGTAAATCTTGCACAAGAAAATGCTCACACAGACGGCGTTTTGCAACGTCCAAATCGAAATGCCACGGTGCGAGTCGACGAATAGTTTTTGAAAATGCAGATAAATTGTCATATTCCGATTCATCAATCAGAATTTCAGCTGGTTGCAGCCGAGCTAATTCTGCTAATAACGCATCAAGAGAATTAACTTCACTAACAGTAAATCGTCCGCTACTTAATTCAGCAGTAGCAATGCCATAGCGTCCTTTATCTTGAGAAATAGCGACTAATAAATTGTCATGACGACTTTCTAATAGCGCCTCTTCGGTTAAAGTGCCCGGTGTTAAAATACGAACAACTTGGCGCTCAACTGGGCCTTTACTGGTTGCGGGATCTCCTATCTGCTCACAAATCGCAACCGATTCACCGATTTTGATTAAGCGAGACAAATAGCTATCAGCGGCATGATATGGAATGCCCGCCATCGGGATCGGTTTGCCATCACTACTGCCACGTGCAGTTAAGGTAATATCAAGTAATTCAGCGGCTTTATGAGCGTCGTCATAGAACATCTCATAAAAGTCGCCCATGCGATAAAATAGCAAATAGTCAGGATTTTCAGCTTTAATCCTTAAATATTGCTGCATCATTGGAGTATGATTTTGTTGTTGAGTCATCTTTTTAGTCATATTAATAGTTTATATCATGCAAATAATTTCTGATGCTGTTCTTGAACAACTTGCTGACGAGGTCGGTCAGTGCTTATCTCAAAAACACTGGCGTTTAGCGTGTGCGGAATCCTGTACTGGCGGTTGGGTAGCCAAGTGCTGCACCGACATAGCCGGCAGCTCTCAATGGTTTGAATGTGGTTTTGTGACATACAGTAATGGATCAAAACAAGGTTTATTAAAAACCTCAACAGCGACACTCAAAACAGTTGGCGCAGTCAGTGAACAGACCGCTAAAGAAATGGCTGAAGGAGCACTGATTCAATCAGGAGCCGACATCAGTGTCGCAATTACAGGCATTGCAGGTCCAGGTGGTGGTACAAAAGATAAACCTGTTGGCACTGTTTGGTTTGCCTGGGCAAGCAAAAATACTGATACTCAAACCGAGCACCAACAGTTTAATGGTGATCGAGACAGCATTAGACGACAAGCTGTTGCTTTTGCTTTGCAGGGAATCATTAAAAACGCTAGAGCCTAATAGTTATCTATGGGATAATCGCGTGTTTATAAAACCAGACTCAGGGGCTAAGCAAAAATGGACGATGACAAAAAGAAAGCATTAGGAGCCGCACTCGGTCAAATCGAGAAACAATTCGGTAAAGGCGCTGTAATGCGATTGGGTGATTCTGCCGCATCGCGTGATATTGATGCTGTATCAACCGGTTCAATTGGTCTTGATGTCGCTCTTGGTATTGGTGGTTTACCTCGTGGTCGTGTTGTTGAAATTTATGGCCCGGAATCATCAGGTAAAACCACATTAACCTTGCATGCCATTGCTGAAATGCAAAAATTAGGCGGAACGGCTGCCTTTGTTGACGCTGAACATGCCCTGGATCCTTTATACGCACAAAAATTAGGTGTCAACATCGATGATTTGTTGGTATCTCAACCAGACACTGGCGAACAAGCGTTAGAAATCACCGATATGTTAGTCCGTTCTGGCGCTGTCGATATTGTTGTCGTCGACTCAGTTGCAGCATTAACACCAAAAGCTGAAATTGAAGGCGACATGGGCGATAGCCACATGGGTTTACAAGCACGCCTGATGTCTCAGGCATTGCGTAAACTTACCGCTAACATCAAACGTTCTAATACCTTGGTTATTTTCATCAATCAAATTCGTATGAAAATTGGTGTTATGTTTGGTAGCCCAGAAACAACAACCGGTGGTAACGCGCTTAAATTTTATGCCTCTGTTCGTCTTGATATTCGCCGTATTGGCGCGATCAAGAAAGGTGATGAAATTCTTGGTAATGAAACCCGCGTTAAAGTCGTTAAAAATAAAGTTGCACCGCCATTTAAACAGGTCGAATTCGATATTCTTTATGGTGAAGGTATTTCACATGAAGGTGAACTGATCGATTTAGGTGTTCAAGAAAACATCGTTGAAAAATCTGGTGCATGGTATAGCTATGATGGAACACGTATCGGTCAAGGTAAAGATAATGTACGTGCCTATCTAAAAGAAAATCCAGCGATGGCAGATGAAATTGAAGCCAAAATTCGTGCCATTATGTTACCTAAGAAGATCAAGCAAGATGCACCTGTTGAGAATGAAATCGAGGTGTGAAAAAGCAGTCGCTTTATCAACGTGCTGTAGGTTTGTTAGCACGACGTGAACATAGTGCGGCAGAGTTAAAGTCAAAATTAGTAAAAGCTGAGTTCGACTCCGATGAGATTGATGCGCTACTTGTAAAATTAGCCTCTGCCAATTTACAAAGTGATGAGCGATTTGCACAAAATTATCTGCGATATCGTGCCCATCGTGGTTATGGACTTCAACGTATTCGACAAGAGTTAAAAGAACGCGGTGTCGCTACTGACATAATCAATGGTGCACTTGAACAAACAGATATTGATTGGTTTTCGCTTGCAACGAGTGTTCGTTGCAAACGTTTTGGAGAGCAAGAGCCCGATGATTTTAAACAACGTGCTAAACAGCAACGTTTTTTACAGTATCGTGGTTTTACTCATGAGCAAATAACAGAAAGTTTTAACAGTTAAATAAATCTATGAAAACTAGCGCTGACATCCGTACATTATTTCTGGAATTTTTCCAGCAACGTGATCATGAAATAGTAGCAAGTAGCCCATTGGTTCCCGCTAACGACCCTACTTTACTATTTACCAATGCGGGTATGGTTCAGTTTAAAGACCTATTTCTTGGTCTGGAAACTCGCAAATATACACGAGCAGTCACAACACAACGCTGTGTCCGTGCTGGCGGTAAACATAATGACTTGGAAAACGTCGGTTATACCGCCCGTCATCATACGTTTTTTGAAATGCTCGGTAACTTCAGTTTTGGCGATTATTTCAAACGTGAAGCCATTCAATACGCATGGGAATTTCTGACTGTCACACTTGCTATTCCAGCCGATAAACTATGGGTGACTGTGTTTGAACAAGACGATGAAGCAGCATCAATTTGGATTGATGAAATTGGCATTGATCCTGCTCGTTTATCTCGCATTGGCGCCAAAGATAATTTCTGGTCTATGGGTGATACAGGTCCATGTGGTCCATGTTCTGAAATATTCTATGACCACGGTGAAGATGTTGCCGGTGGTCCACCTGGCACACCCGAAGAAGATGGTGATCGCTACATCGAAATTTGGAACCTCGTGTTCATGCAATACGATCGTGCTGCTGATGGTACATTAACCCCGCTGCCTAAACCTTCGGTTGATACAGGTATGGGCTTGGAACGTCTAGCGGCTGTATTGCAACATGTTCACAACAACTACGACATTGATTTATTCAAACGTTTGATTACGGCTATTCAGGAATTATCAGGCACACAAGATCCAACTAATACCTCTTTACGTGTTATTGCAGATCATATACGTTCATGTGCCTTTATGATTACTGATGGTGTGCAACCTTCGAATGAAGGCCGAGGCTATGTATTACGTCGTATTATTCGTCGTGCTATTCGTCATGGACATAAGCTTGGTCTAACAGATGCCTTCTTCTATAAGTTGGTTGCACCTCTGGTTGCTGAAATGGGCGATGCATTTCCAGAATTAGCTAAAGCGCAAGCTATTGTCGAACGGGCATTAGAACAAGAAGAAGCACGCTTTGCAGATACATTGGATAACGGTCTAAAAATCCTGGAAACGGCTATTGCAGATTTATCAGACAATGAAATACCGGGCGAAACTGTATTCTTGCTTTATGACACATACGGTTTCCCAATTGACTTAACGGCAGACATTGCTCGTGAACGACAATTAACGATTGATATCGCTGGGTTTGAACGCTGGATGGAAGATCAACGCAATCGAGCACGCGCAGCTGGTCAATTTTCAGGTGGTTTATCCGACAGTATTGTTATAGACGGTGAAACTATATTTAATGGTTATGACAATGCGCATCAACAATCGACTATCACCAGCATACTAGTCGATGGTGTTCACACAGATCATCTTGATGAAAATCAACAAGGTATCATTGTATTAGAACATACACCTTTTTATGCTGAATCAGGTGGTCAAGCAGGCGATAAAGGCATCATAACATCTGACAAAGCCGCTTTTAATGTTGACGATACTCGTAAACAAGGTAAAGCATTTACTCATATCGGCAAATGTCAAAAAGGCACATTGTATGTTGGTGACTCCGTTGTTGCTCATATAGATGAGCAGTCACGTCAGGCAACAGCCTTAAATCACTCGGCTACGCACCTGTTACATGCTGCTTTACAGAAAATATTAGGTGATCACGTCACTCAAAAAGGCTCTCTTGTTAATGCACAACGTTTACGCTTTGACTTCTCGCATTTTGAGCCTGTTACAGCTAAACAATTAAACGAAATTGAACGTCTGGTCAATCAGCAGATCAGAATCAATCATGCTATCGAAACCAACATTATGGATTTGGAACAAGCCAAACAATCTGGCGCTATGGCCCTGTTTGGTGAGAAGTACGATGAAAAAGTACGCGTACTGCGTATGGGTGACTTCTCAACCGAGTTATGTGGTGGTACCCATGCTAGTCGCACGGGTGACATCGGCCTATTTAAACTCATTTCTGAAACAGGTATCGCTTCAGGTGTACGTCGTATCGAAGCTGTAACAGGTGAAGGTGCACTTGATTTCATTGAAAATAAAGAAAACAGTCTGAACGAGTTATCACGTTTATTAAAAGCAAAGCCAGATAATATCGAAGAAAAGGCAGAACAACTGGTACAACGTACACGTCAACTGGAAAAAGAACTTGATGCACTTAAGAGCAAATTAGCGACTAGTGCAGGAAGTGATTTAGCTAGTTCTGCCACAGATATTGCAGGAATCAAGATACTGGCATCACAACTTGAGGGTGCAGATACTAAATCCTTACGTGATACCGTTGATCAATTAAAAAATAAACTGGGTAGTGCCGCCATCATTTTGTCTACAATCGAAAATGACAAAATCACCCTGATTGCAGGCGTTACCAAAGATGTCACGGATCGTATTCGTGCCGGTGATCTTGTCGCGCACGTTGCATCACAAGTTGGCGGAAAAGGGGGTGGACGTCCCGATATGGCTCAGGGTGGTGGTAACCAACCCGAACATCTGCCCGCTGCATTAGATTCAGTTAAGGACTGGATCAGCGCTAAGTTGGAAATTTAAAATATGGCATTAATTGTACAAAAATATGGTGGTACTTCCGTCGGCACTGTCGATCGCATTAAAGAAGTCGCTAAAAAACTGATCAAACATCAACAACAAGGCGATGATCTGGTTGTTGTGGTTTCTGCTATGAGTGGTGAAACGAATCGCCTGATTGCATTAGCCAATGAACTGCATGACAGACCTTATGGTCGTGAACTTGATGTGCTGTTATCTACCGGCGAGCAAGTCACCATTGCCCTGCTTTGCATGGCATTGGAACAACAAGGTGTTAAAGCTAACTCGTATACAGGGAGTCAAGTCAGAATTCTGACTGATAATAGTCATAACAAAGCACGTATCATGGACATTGATGATACCAAAATCCGTACCGATCTTGCTCAAGGCAACATTGTGGTCGTCGCAGGTTTTCAGGGTTGTGATGAACAAGGCAATATCACAACATTAGGTCGCGGTGGCTCAGATACAACAGCCGTCGCACTAGCAGCTGCTTTAAAAGCCGACGAGTGCCAAATTTATACTGATGTTGATGGTGTTTATACAACCGATCCACGCGTGGTATCTGAAGCCCGTCGTCTAGAACGAATCACATTCGAAGAAATGCTCGAGATGGCAAGTCTCGGTGCAAAAGTATTACAAATTCGTAGCGTCGAATTTGCCAGCAAATATAATGTACCGCTACGTGTACTCTCCTCCTTTACTGAAGGCGGCGGCACACTCATCGCGACAGAGGACTCCACTATGGAACAAGCTGTTATTTCAGGTATCGCTTTTAACAGAGATGAAGCAAAATTAACAATCTTAGGAGTGCCTGATCATCCAGGTATTGCATCAAAAATTCTTGGTCCTATTGCAAAACAAAATATCGAAGTCGATATGATTATTCAAAATACGGGGCATGATGGTACAACTGACTTTACCTTCACCGTACACCGCAACGATTATAAAATCGCTTATGAGATACTCGAACAAACAGCGAGTTCTCTAGGCGCTCGTGAAGTTACTGGTGATGATAAAATCGCTAAAATTTCAGTCGTAGGTGTTGGTATGCGTTCTCATGCGGGCATTGCAAATACTATGTTTGAATCGCTGGCACAAGAAAATATCAATATCAGCATGATCTCTACCTCAGAAATAAAAATATCTGTGGTCGTTAATGAAAAATATTTAGAATTAGGAGTTAGATCGCTCCATAGAGCATTTGAATTAGACAAAGACTGATCCTGTATATTTAAGCAAAAAATATGACATTTTTATTACAGTCTCGCCAAGGGGATGTATAATCACAGACTGACGGGAAAAATTCATGGTAAATTTTTCATTATTTCATATATAAAATAATGAAAAAATCATGCCCCGTTTTAAACCATATCCTTTCTGACTTAAGAAATGTTTATTTTTAAATATTATGGAGAATACTATGTTAATACTTACCAGACGCGTTGGTGAATCACTTATTATTGGTGACGATGTAGTCGTTAACGTTTTAGGTGTCAAAGGAAATCAAGTTAGAATCGGCGTTGATGCACCTAAAGAAGTGTCAGTTCATCGTGAAGAAATCTACGACCGCATTCAAGCTGAAAAAGATCAGTCAAATGTAGGCTAAAAAGCTGGACAAGAGCATTTTTTTAATCGAGCCCAAGCAGTAATTTATCTCTAAATTCGTGCTCAAGTCCACCGTTTTCAACTTTCATTTTACGCTCCCTTGGCGCAAATGATCGATTTTAACTACATTGCTCGCCAATTTACGCAGTGGGTCATGCCTTATGCAAAATTACCACACTGCATAAGGCACTCATCCTCTGCTCATGATCACTTCCCATTTCCGTATAGGGGAAAGACTTGATCTGATTCAGCTTATCTCGCTCGACCCAATCAAACCAACTTCTAATATAGTCACGCAATTGCCCCTGGTTATCAGCACGTAGCCTCCCACACGCGACAATACCCTGAACACTAACCATGTTCAGAGCATCTTGACGCGTCTTGTTGATAAACTAATACCGTGCCATCTTGCACTGATCTTGCTCTAGGATAAAAAGTAAATTTTTACTAGCTTATTATAAAACTACTGATATAATAGTCGGCTTGGTGTGGAGAGCTGGCCGAGTGGCTGAAGGCGCGCCCCTGCTAAGGGCGTATAGGCTAACCCCTATCGAGGGTTCGAATCCCTCGCTCTCCGCCATTGAATAAAATGCTGGTTTTTTACCATCATTTTAAGTTTATAGAAATAAAGCGCCCGTAGCTCAGCTGGATAGAGTACCTGGCTACGAACCAGGCGGTCGCACG
>JACUUH010000053.1 GCA_014859375.1 Gammaproteobacteria bacterium | reverse complement strand
AGTAAACGGTAAGTTACTGGTTAAAATCAAACTGCCTTGCTCATAGCGTTTGGCAATGACGTTAAAAAATAGATTGGCTTTCTCGACCAAACGGTAAATAACCAATCACTATCCCTTGTCCAGGTTAGCTAGCTTTGATAATTCAATTATCGCTAACAGCTCCAGTGGTCAAGTATCACAGTCTGTGAGACTATATATCGATGGTCAACTTAACCCAGACAACTTGCGTGTGTACAATACAGTCTGGCCTTGTTTTCTAACATTTAACATTACTGAAAGTGACATGACTCAAAAACAACAAGATAAGGAGTTCCTCAATGGATTGAAGGTGCTTTATTTGGAAGGTGATGTGCAAGTTGCTGAGCAACTTATACAATTTATTTCTAGTCGTGTGAAATGTGTTCGACATGAATTAAATGCAAAAGATGGTTTAAACGCATTCGCTGAGTTTAAACCTGACATCATTTTAACTGATGTGATTATGCCCAGCATGGATGGCTTGGCAATGGCTGAACAAATTCGCCGCGATCAGCGTGAATTTCCTATTATCGTGATGACTGCCCATGACGATGTTGAGTTACTACACCGTGCCATTGAGATAAGTGTGGTGGGTTATCTGATCAAACCCATAAATCCTGAATTACTCTATCAAAGATTATTAGCGTGTGCCCATTCCATACGTAAAAACGAAGAATTACGCTTGGCATATGAGCAGATCGAAGCCGAAGTCATTTTACGACGTCGTGATATGGCAACACTTCAAAACCTGCAAGCCGAATTAAAAATGCAAAAATATGCGTTGGATCAACACTCAATTGTTGCAATCACAAATGTAAAAGGCGATATCACCTATGTTAATGATAAGTTTTGTGACATCAGCAAGTATTCCAGAGAAGAGTTAATCGGCAACAATCATCGTATATTGAAAAGTGATTATCATCCTGCTTCGTTTTTCAAAGAGATGTGGCGAACCATTGCTTCAGGCAAGATCTGGCATGGTGAAATCAAAAACATCGATAAAGAAGGAGCGATATATTGGGTTGATACGACCATTGTTCCTTATTTAAACACAGATGGAAAACCCCACCAGTATATCGCTATTCGTACTGATATAACGCAACGAAAAGCCGAGCAATTAGAGCTGGAGCAGGCAAAAAATCAGGTATTAACAGCCTCAAAAATGAAGTCCGAATTTTTGATAAAAATGAGTCGTGAGATTCGCACACCACTGAATGGTCTGGTTGGAATGGCAGAGTTATTGGAAGACAGCCCACTGCAACCCTACCAGCGTGACTATGCTAATACTATTGTGGCTTCGGCTTCTTCATTATTATCGATCGTTAATAATGCTCTCGATTTTTTAAAAATTGAAGCAGATCGGCTTGAATTACATACTGATGATTTTGAATTTAGTGGGGTAATTGAAAGCGTGGCGGAATTAATAGCACCGCTTGCACGACAAAAAGATTTGTCACTCATGTCTCATATCGACACAGCTATTCCACCGATGTTAATAGGTGATTATAGTCGACTCAGACAAGTGCTCGTTAACCTTGTTAGTAATGCTGTTAAGTTTACCGATCAAGGTGAGGTGATTATTGATGTCACACTCGAACAAAAACAAGATAACGCCGTTATAGTCAAACTCAAGGTCTCAGATACGGGTATAGGCTTGCCTCAACAGTTTATCAGCACGTTGTTTGACCCCTTTATGCAAGCAGATAGCTCAACTACACGACATTATGATGGTACGGGGTTAGGGCTATCCATTTGTAAACGTTTCGTTCAATTCATGGGTGGAGAGATCGGTGTTGAGAGTGTCGAAGGCCAAGGCTCAACCTTTTGGTTCACGTTGCCCTTCGCCATTAGCCAGAAAATGCCCGTTATTAGCAACACAATTAACGGTAATGAACTTCGTGGTATTAGGGTATTAATTGTTGATGATAGTCATACTAATAGAGAAATAATTAAACATTACTTACAGTCTTGGGGTGCGGCATGTTTGACAGCTGAGTCGGGAAAAGAGGCTTTAAGTGAGCTACATAACACAACCATTAACAATAACCCCATCCAGTTAGTAATAATTGATTTAGCTATGCAGGAAATGGATGGCTATGAATTAGCCGAAAGGATAAAACAAGATAAAAAATATGCTGATTTACCTATCGTCATGCTAACAGCGTTAGCTCAAGTAGACCAGGATAAAATAGCGTTATCTAAAGGATTTTCTGCTTTCTTTAATAAACCGGTTCGACGAGCTCACTTATTTGAAGGTTTGTGCAAGGTGATAAGGAGCAAATCGGAAAACAAGGTATCATCTGCAAATACTGATACTCAGACCTTGAACAATCAGCACACACAGCCCGTTTCTCGACCATCTCTATCGCCTACTTTATTACCGATCTTATTGGTCGAAGATAATATTGTTAACCAGAAAGTAGCGAACTACCAGTTAATACAGTTGGGTTATAAGGTTGATATCGCAAACAATGGTCAGGAAGCAATAGAAATGCTTCGCGCTTCTGACTACGCATTAGTTTTTATGGATTGCCAAATGCCGTTGTTGGATGGCTATGATGCAACAAAACAGATCAGACAAGATGAGCAAGCAGCATCTAAACAGCCAGCTATCATTATCGCTATGACAGCCAATACCATGGAGAGTGATCGTCAGAATTGTTTAGCTTCAGGAATGAATGATTTTTTAGCTAAGCCGATATTAAAAGAAACATTACAAAGCATGTTGGCTAAATGGTTACCCGTATCGACAGTAAGTGAAAAACCAACAATCTCGGATAATGAAGAAGCCGATTTACATCATAAAGATGCTATTTTTAACACCGAGATCGTTGCTGCTCTTCGTGTTGAACTTGGTGACCACATCGGTGAAGTAGCGTCATCCTATTTAGCCGACACACCTCAATTACTCGAACGTTTACACCATGCTGTGCAAGTTAATGATCTAGAACAAGTAAAAATACTCACACACACTTTGAAATCTAGTAGTTTTCAATTGGGAATGACAGGCCTTGGTAATCTGGCAGCAGAACTTGAAAAACGAGTGCGTTCAGGTGGTGCAATTTGTAGCCACCAAGAATTAGAGCAATTGCAACGCCTATTTAAACAGGGTGCAGCCGAATTAACCGACTACACCCAAGACGCTAAGCATGAGCCACATTTAAATTCTACTGACAATAATGCCACAGTGTTAGTGGTTGATGATGATACGACTACACGCATCATGTTACGACGTGCTATGGAAGCTGACGGTTACCACGTAGAAGAAGCCCATAATGGTGAACAGGCGGTGGCTTTGTTTAGGTCTGTGCAACCTGAAATAATACTGATGGATTGCATGATGCCAGTGATGAATGGTTTTGATGCCTGTGAAAAAATTCATGCTACACCAGAAGGCGCCAATACATCGGTATTAATGATTACCGGACTAAATGATGATGTAACTATTCAACGCGCCATAAGCAGTGGGGCAGCAGATTTTATTAGCAAGCCGATTTATTTACCTGTTTTATCGCAACGAGTTAAACATTTGATTGATATGAAACGGGCACAAGAACACGTCAAACATATTGCCTATCACGACATTTTAACGGGATTACCTAATCGAATGTTATTTAATGATCGCTTGCAAGCAGCTATTAAGACTGCCAAGCGTAATGCCGGTCGGCTGGCGGTTATGTTTCTTGATCTTGATCATTTCAAAAAGGTGAACGACAGTTTAGGTCACGCGGCTGGTGATAAATTGCTACAAATGGTGGCAAAGCGAATTAACGGATTATTACGAGATAGTGACACCTTGTCTCGTATGGGTGGCGATGAATTTACCATTTTATTGCCTGATTTGGGTGAAGGTGAAGAAGGAATTCGCTCATTACAAACTATTGCTAGCAAGATCCTTCATAGTCTAACCGAGTCTTTTATGATTGAAGGTCACAAAATGTTCATTGGCACCAGTATTGGTGCATCACTTTGTCCAGACGATAGTGATGATCCGTATTCTTTACTAAAAAATGCCGATGCAGCGATGTATAACGCAAAGGCTAATGGGCGTAATGCATTTTCGTTGTTTTGCACTAGCATGAATAGTCAGATCAATGAATATATTCAATTGGAAAATGGCCTCAGAAATGCGATTGAGCAAGATGAGTTACATGTTTATTACCAGCCTCAAATGAATATGATCGACAATCGTATTGATGGAGTGGAAGCCTTAATACGTTGGCAACATCCAGAATTGGGCATGGTGTCGCCCGCAAAATTTATTCCTATAGCAGAAGAATCTGGACTGATATTGTCACTTGGGAAATGGATCCTAGAACAAGCTTGCCTACAATGTAAAAAATGGCATGAGATGGGCTTGGAGCATATTACTGTCTCGGTCAATTTATCAGCAAAACAGTTTCAATCAGGTAATTTGTTAGAAGATGTTATACAAGCACTGGAATCATCCGGCTTACCTGCGTCAGCTTTGGGCCTTGAAATTACCGAAAGCATTACCATGCATGATGGTGATGATGTAATTAAAACCTTACGCGCACTAAAAAATATTGGCATTAACAAAATATCAATGGATGACTTTGGTACAGGGTATTCATCATTAAGCTACCTAAAACGATTCCCTATTGACGTGGTTAAAATTGATCAATCTTTTGTGCGTGATATCAGTCGCGATGCTAATGATGACGCAATTGTTGAAACCATTATTGCGATGGCCAATAGCTTAAAATTAGGCGTAATTGCTGAAGGTGTTGAAACGCAAGAGCAACTAGACTTTTTACAACTGCACCAATGTCATATTATTCAGGGCTATTTTATCAGCAAACCTTTACCTGCTGATGAATTGATAAGTTTGCTTCAGCAATAATTCTACATATCACGATTATAGACAGGTCGCTATAGATGGTTGATACATTAAAAAATTATGTACTTACGCAACTACTGGGACAAAGTCTACAAGGGCTATCATAAAAAAAGAGCTGATACACCATTGGCGGTAGGTCGGAAACGAAGTAACTGCATAGCAGATCTTTCAACCCGCCGTTGTAGGTCGGGTTTCAACCCGACAGTCTGACAACTTATTCCTTAACCAGAAAAATTAACCGGCAACAGTCATCTTATCAATCCATACTGATCCTGTTCGGGTGTTACCTCGTTTTTGCACGTCCATTGCCACTGCCTGAATTCCCATAAACATATCTTTCAAATTACTGGCGATGGTAAATTCATCAATGGCATATTGAATTTCACCATTTTCCACCCAAAAACCAGCCGCACCCTGAGAGTAATCACCCGTAACAATGTTCACGCCCATACCCATCGTTTCAGTCACTAATATTCCTTTATCCATTTGTTTGAGCATGCCTGCAAAATCAAGATCACCGCTATCAATCGTTAAATTGTGAACACCACCAGCATTGGCTGTCGTATTCATATTTAATTTGCGCGCTGAATAACTATCCAAAACATAGCCTTGCAAAATACCATCACTAATAATATCTCTGGCTTTGGTCGCAACACCATCGCCATCGAAAGCGCTACTACCGATACCTTTCAATAAATAGGGTTGTTCGTGAATATGGATAAAGTCAGGAAAGATTTGCTTGCCTAAATGATCTAATAAAAATGACGATTTGCGATATAGAGCGCCACCTCGAATAGCGCCAATAAATTGGCCAAATAAAGAGGGTGCAATGTCAGCTGCAAAAATAACAGGGTATGTTCCAGTATCCACAGTTCGTGCGTTTAATCGCTTGAGCGTATTTTCTGCTGCACGTTGACCAATATGTTTGGCGCTCTCTAAATCGGCTGGGTCACGTGTCATGTCATACCAATAATCGCGTTGCATGCCACGCTCATCATTGGCAATAAGTGTGCACGATAAACTATGACGACTACTTATGGTGCTGCCTACAAAACCATGACTATTGGCATAGACCCGACCACCTTGATGACTGGATAAACTCGCGCCTTCGGAATTGTTAATTCTATTATCGACATCAAAGCCAGCTTGCTCACATTGACTCGCAATAATAATTGCTTGTTCCGCATCAATATCCCACGGGTGATAGAGCGATAAATCAGGAAATTCAGTTGCCATCAATTCGGCATCTGCTAAACCGGCATAGTCATCGGCCTGGGTATGTTTTGCGATGCCACTGGCGGCTTTAACTGCATCCGCAATGGCTTGTGGTCGAAGATCTGATGTACTGGCTGAGGCTTTGCTTTGACCAAAATAAACAGTAATACCTAAGCCTGTATCATTGTTGTATTCCAATGTTTCAACATCACCTTGCCTGACCGTCACAGATAAGCCCTGACTTTTACTGACCCCTACTTCTGCCGCGCTAGCGCCTTGATTTTTGGCTTGTTGTAAGGCTATTTCTGCAGCCTGTTCTAATAAGGCATTATCAATCGGTTGGTTCATTTTTAGCTCTGTTTATGTAAGTTTTATAGTGATTAGTCACGTTGATGTTTCTGGCAAATCGGACAATCAGGATCCTGTCGTAACGTTATTTCGCGCCATGACATCGTTAATGCATCCAATATCATCAACCGTCCTGCTAAGCTTTGACCAACGTTAGTAATAAGCTTGATGGTTTCAACTGCTTGCATGCTACCTATGATGCCTAATAGTGGTGATAACACGCCACTTTCGGAGCACGTTTGCAACGGTTCACCATTATCCTGATAAATGCATTGATAGCAGGCGCTGCCCTGTTGTCGAGCATCATACACCGTCACTTGTCCATCAAAGCGAATAGCGGCACCAGAAACCAAAGGTATTTTTAATTGCTGTGTGACCTCATTAATCATAAACCGCGTCGCAAAATTATCACTGCAATCAACCACAACATCAACGTTAGCAACATGTTCAAGCAGTTCTTGTTTATCCAGTCTTGTCGTAATAGTGTCGATACAAATGTCACTATTTATTGCTAAAAGACTGTTTTTTGCCGATTCGACTTTAGGTCGTCCAACATCATGTTCACCATGCACAATTTGACGCTGCAAGTTTGATAACTCGACCGTATCATCATCGTTCAGAATTAGATGGCCAACACCTGACGCTGCTAAATAGGAAGCAACGGGGGAACCTAAACCGCCAAGACCAATAATTAAAACATGACTATTGAGCAATTTCTGCTGACCATTAATATCAATCTGCGGCAATAAAATTTGACGGCTATAACGTAGCAGTTGTTGATCATTCATACGATAACGGCATTATTTAAAGATGGTGGAGCATTATAACGTGAGTTGGCCTATTACCACCCGATCTTGACCGCCAAAGTCTTGATGAGCGGATACATTGTCGAAACCAGCGGCATCAAACAAACATTGCACTTGTTCAGATTGATCATAACCATGTTCCACCATTAACCAACCCAAAGGTTTCAAACAACGTTGAGCTTGCCTAACGATAAGTCGAATATCATCCAGACCATCCGCCCCCGACGCTAACGCTGTAATCGGTTCAAATCTGACATCACCTTGAGATAAATGTGGATCATGCTGCTCAATGTACGGTGGATTAGTCACGACCATGTCTACACTTTTATCGGAAACCGCCTCTAACCAGCTGCCTTGCCAAAAATGGACATTACTCAAGCCGTTGGCAATCGCATTTTCGTATGCAAGCTCAAGCGCTGCCTGTGAAAAATCCATTGCCAGAACGCGTAGTGTTGGCAACTCATGCGCTAACGCTAATGCAACAGCGCCACTGCCTGTACCTAAATCAGCAACGATCATCTCTTGCTCTAGTTTAGATAACGCCAAACTGACTAATAACTCGGTATCAGGACGAGGAATTAAGGTTGCAGGATTGACTTTTAACTCTAACGACCAAAAGCCACGTAGTCCAGTGACATAAGCAACTGGCAGGCCTGTTAAGCGCTGTTCGACCAACTGCTTAAATTGGCGTTGTTGTTGATCCGTCAGCAGCTTATCTGGCCATATATGCAAATAGGTAGGTGTACATATCAATACATGACATAACAACGCTTGACTATCAATTTCAGGGCTATCCGACGATGTTAATGTCATTGCCCCATAGGTGAGAGCCTGACTTATATTCATGGCGTTAACATCGTTAAAAAAAACTAACTCCTACTGCAACGACCACAATAATAAGTCCTATCCCTAAGCCGATAACGAGTTTATTTAAACGTGCTATCGCAGCCGATTGCTCAGAAGCACCCCGATCCTCTGGCTGATCTTTTACGACCTGTTGCGCAAATAGTTTATTTACCTGTGCAGTCACTAGCGGTGATATCCGTTGCTCAAGTGAATTTTCTAAAATTTCATTAATCACTATTTGACTGGTTTGCAGTAATTGCTGGTTTAGTTGGGTCTGTAACTTCTGCTCTTGATGTTTCAACCATGATGCACCTTCTGAAGACAAGGTCTGAAATACCATTGTGCCCAAATCTAATTCGGAAGCAACACGTCGTAAGGTATTTTCGGCTGACTTGGCCAATGTATCTCGCGTAGCTTGTTTGGCAATAGTTTGCGCTGTGGTTTCTGTAAGTTGCGTTACCTGAGCTATCAGCTGTTGAGTCAGCTCTGGCATTAATTTGTCCAAGGTTGCTTTAACTTCAGCTGCAACAAGTTGCTCAGCCGTATCTGCCGCTACTTGCCGACTAATATCTTCTGCCATATTACGCAGATCTTGTTTAAGTTCAGTCAATAGACTTTGCTCAATTTGCGCCATGACTTTTTGAGCTAACTGTGTCTCATCGCTATCTGATGCAACAACAGGTTCTGACGGTCGAAGTGTTGCCGGCTCAACCACAGGTTCATGCTCTATCTGTTGTGCTCTAAACTGCTCGAATTTAACGAGTAGATTAGCTAATGACTCGGCAGCAGGTGGTTTTGATAAAACAGCCATCGCGCCTGTTGCAAACGCATTGTCTCTATCTGCTTCAGTATCATTACCGGTACAAATCACCACTGGAATAGCTGAAAATGTTGGATCTGCTTTGATCTGACGGGTAGCGGTTAAACCATCGATGCCATCCATCATTACATCCATAAAGATAATATCCGGTAACATCGCCGCCGATTGCAGATGATTGATTGCATCTTCTCCGCTAGCAAATTCGATAACGTCAAATTCATGTTCAACCAACAGTTTTTTTAAGGTCATCCGAGCAACGCGAGAATCATCTACTAATAACGCTGTTTTTTGCATTGTACTCACCCTGATATTACTGCTTTGTCACTTTATGCGATAAGCATCTAAATTAATTTTATTAACCTGCCGACCCAGCATAATGATTTCGCCCTGATAACGCTGCGCCATATCACTGGCAAATTCAAAAAAATAGGTTCTCTGCAACTGCATTCGACCTTGTCGGTTACGTTTTAATCTTAGTTTTTTCCAACCCACTGTATCATTTAAAAATGTCACACCCGCTTGGTCACAACTCGTTCTGGCAGCGTCAATTGCTTGTTCTGCGACACCACGACTATCCCACCAAAACCATGCCAGACCACACAATAGCAAAATGGACAAACCATTATCAATCACCCTAAATCTCCCCACATCGCTTGCACAATCGCCAATGCTGCTGCCGAAGCAGTTTCAGTTCGCAAAATTCGTGGGCCAAATTTAACTGCTTGGAATCTGGCTTGCTTGGCATGTGCAATTTCGGCATCAGTTAACCCACCTTCTGGCCCGATCAATAGGGCAACATTATCCTGTTTTGCCAGCGAACTAAATCCTGTTTCAGCCACAGGGTCAAGCACGAGGCGACATGGTACCTGAACCTGTTCAATTACGTCCTTGAACTCGGTCACATCTGCCAACTCAGGCAAAATAGTACGACCACTTTGTTCACAGGCACTGATCATAACGCCTTGCCAATGTTGTAATCGTTTGTCAGCACGACCATTAGATAGTTGAACATTACAGCGTTCAGTAATGACAGGAATAATATTAGTCACACCCAGTTCAACGGCTTTTTGTAAGGCATAATCCATACGTTCGCCACGTGATATGCCTTGTAATAAGCTTATTTTTAAGGGTGATTCATTGTCACGTTCAATGATTTGATTAATAACGACATTGGATTCACGCTTTGACACAAACTCAAGTGTTGCCTCACACTCATAGCCTGCACCATTAAATAAGTGCAACACACTGCCCGCTTTTAAACGAAGTACTTGAACGGCATGACGGTGGGCAGAGTCAGGTAGCTGATAATGTGTTTGTGTCGTTTTCAGTTCTGGACAATAACATCGCGGTATTCGCATAAGACGAGCAGCTTTAAGTTCAAATTGATTGAACTAGTTTACAGGGTGATGGTCAGTGTTTGAATATAAAGCATAGTGTATTGTTATACTTCGTCTATGAATATTGATTTAGAACAGCTATCACAACTGGTTATTTCAGCTTGCAAGACCGAGTTAATACCTCGATTTAATCTTGTTGAACGACAATATAAAACGGATGGCAGCATCGTGACAGAAGCTGATTTAGCGATGCAGAGGCAACTCGTTACGCAATTACAATTAGCCTACCCGAATGTTGGTTTCCTCGGTGAAGAAATGACATTGGAACAACAACAGACTTTACTGTCATCGGGGCAATCACTTTGGTGCGTCGATCCTGTTGATGGCACCAGTAATTTTGCTGCCGGATTTCCTTATTTTTGTGTCTCTTTAGCTTTGATTGAGCACAATCAAATCACATTAGGATTAGTTTATGATCCAATTCATGATGACTGTTTTATCGCACAAAAAGGCAAAGGTGCGAGTTTAAATGGACATAGATTAAGCTCACTCGACACCGGCTTATCGCTCAAACAATCAATCGCCTTAATCGATTTCAAACGCTTACCTCATGAACTAGCATCACGCATCGTGACTGATGTGCCTTATGGATCTCAACGTAGCCTTGGTTCTATTGCGCTCGAATTATGTTGGATTGCAGCTGGTCGCGGTCATATATACCTTCATGCTAAACAGCATTTATGGGATTATGCTGCTGCTAATTTGATTTTGACTGAAGCGGGTGGATTTGTCTGTACCTTAGACGGAGAAACAGTATTCAACAATACACTAAAACCACGTTCGGCCCTGGCAGCATGCGATCGACACTTATTCGATTCATGGTCACACTATCTCAATGTATCAATAACAGATGACCGTTGACTTTATCGTCCCTGACTGGCCTGCACCTAAAGCCGTTAAAGCACTGACTACAACGCGCTTGGGCGGAGTGAGCAATGTGCCATACGATGCGTTAAATCTGGCCACACATGTTGGCGATGATCCA
>JACUUH010000052.1 GCA_014859375.1 Gammaproteobacteria bacterium | reverse complement strand
CATGTCATTTTTTTTGGGTGATATGATCTGCTGTAGGTTTGGTTTTAACCGAACGGTTGGATTGTCGAGTTGAAACTCGACCTACGATGTTGGTGATGTAGGTTCGATGCATATTCTCATGCATCGCGATCACTCAATACCATCGATGCCGATCACTTTCGGTCAAAATGAACCCACATTGATTCTCACCGTAGGTTGGAATTTATTCCAACATCAGACCGTTGGGTTAAAACCCGCCCTAAGACGATGTGACTTTCTGATTGTTGCTCGATTATATCTATTGTTGGTGTGTGTATAGTTGTGATGTATCTGCTGTAACCGACAGTTTTCCATTTAGGAATTGTTGTAGATGATGTCCGACAATCTCATTGCGCCAACCTTGCGTGATAGGTAGATCGTGTTCACCTGAAACTAAACGCTCAATATCTTTACGTGTAGCAACTGCACTGGGCGCAATGGACTGTTCGTCACATAGTTTACGCAGTAGGGCTAATAATGCATCAACGACGGCATCTTGTTGGTGGGTTAAAGGTTGTGGTTTTTTCAAAATTGGCCATTGTTCTTTGGGCAATGTTTTAGCCTGTTTGATTTCATCTAATAGACGTTTACCATGGCGTTCGATAACACTATTTTCTAAACCGCGTACCATAGTGAATTTTTCAAGAGAATCAGGAGCGAGTTTGGCAAGATCAATTAAAATGTCGTCTTTTACTATCCAGCGACGCGGGCGATTTGATTGAAGTGCTCGCTGTTCGCGCCAGGCTGCAAGTCGTTGCAAGACAGCGAGTTGGACACCTTTTAAACGACCCGCCCCTTTAATTTTTCGCCAAATTGTTTCTGGCTCTGGTTTAAATGAATCATTATTAGTTAATGCAGCAAAATCATCATCCAACCAATGACGGCGATTTTTTTGGTCTAATTCTTGGCTGAGTAACTTATAGACATCACGTAAATAACGCACATCATCTGCGGCATAGTCAATTTGTGCCGGATCAAGTGGACGTTTGGTCCAGTCGGTGCGTGAATGGGCTTTATCGAGATCGACATCAAGACACATTTTGACTAAGTTGCCATAGCCTATTTGTTCACCATAACCTAGCACTGTGGCGGCTAGTTGAGTATCAAATATGGGGGCAGGTAAACTGTTACGAAGTAAGTAGAATAGTTCAAGATCTTGTCTGGCCGCATGAAAAACAACGGTGACATTTGGATCATAAAAGATGTCGAGAATGGGGTTTAAATCATCAAGCACCAATGGATCGATACAGGCAATATAATCATCATTTGCGACTTGAATTAAGCAAAGCTGTGGATAATATGTTTTTTCACGAAGAAACTCAGTATCAACCGCTAACCATGAACTATGAGCAATGCGCTGACAGAAGTCGATAAGGTGTGCTTGTTCGTTGATATATTCAACTGTCATCGAAGGCTCTACTTGCAAAAATAAGACAGTATACGCGTTTTAAGGCGATTTTATGAGCTTAGCCAAGTCAATCACATTTGCAATAGCATCTATAATGATCTCAGGTTGATCTTTAGGTACATCATGGCCACTTTGATTGGCAAAGATGTGTTCACTGATCGGCGATAAATGCGTGAGATCTTGTTGTAAATTTATCCAAATTTTTTCTCGTTTTGTCGCATTTTCATTGCCGTACCACTCAGGTTTACCTCTACTGATTACAATCAGCGGTACGGTTGGAATGCCACCTGATTTTTTAACTTGTTCCGTGCTCTGTGAAAGTGCGGCAATTTCATCGCTTGCAGAACGAAATGCCCGATCACGTAAGGCATAGCTTTTGGGATCATTCGCATCCATTTTATCTAGTGGTATTGTTACAAATATACTGCGTTGTCCCTTATTAGGAGGAGGTAATTTAATGTCGAGTTGTTCATATTGACCTTCATGTGAGGCTTCAACTAACACCAACCCCACAACTTGTTCAGGATGAGAAGCAGCAAATAGTCTGATGTTATAGCCACCAAATGAGTGGCCTACAAGTATGTAAGGAGGGGGTAACTGTGCTTCAAGTAACAATAACCTAAGTTCAGTCGCTATTTGGCTGCTTGTACGTGGTCTAGGACCAACATCGCTCCAGCCATAACCTGGGCGGTCATAAACACAGGCTTGAGTTTTGTTAGATGCACTTTTGACAATATCTTGCCAATCCCATGAATCATCACCAAGTCCAGCATCTATAATGACTGTTGGTGAACCTTGACCTTGACAATAGAGATGTACTTTATAGCCGCCGATATCGTAGCGTGTCCCTAGCATTGGAGGTAATTCTTTTGCTGAAACTACAAGTGGTAGCTGGATCAGTATTGCAAACAAACTTATTATCACATTCAACATGTTTTCTCCGCATAATTCATCAATATAGATACAACAGACTGCACAAAGTTCATCTTGATGTAAAAGGACATTGCCTGTTCAGATTACTGATCTGAAGGTTACCTTGAGCAGGTGCAAAATGATCCTATTTTTGAATCCTTGCCTAAGGATGAGCAGTTTCAACGCTTAATCAACAATGAAAGTTAATCGTATTATTTACGGAAAAATAAGATTTTTATAGCTATAAAGCATTTAATTTTAGTGCTAGTTCGGTCTCGGTAAATGGCCAATTGAGTTCACTACCATCTTCAAACTGCACAACGGGAATAGTGATACCGTAACGCTCAGTTAAGCTATCATCATCGCCAATTTCTACATGGGTTATTGCCAAGGGATTATTAGTTGAGATCGATTGCAATATAGCATCAGCAAGCTCACACAAGTGACATCCGGCAGTGGTGTATAAGATTACTGGAATCATTTTTCTAATAAACGGGGCATGAGTTCAACAAAATTACAGGGACGATGGCATATATCCAGTTGATCTTTGAGGATCTCATCCCATGCGGTTTTGCATGCACCTGAAGAACCTGGCAAGCTAAAGATAAACGTCGCATTAGCAACACCTGCAACGGCACGAGACTGGATGGTAGATGTCCGAATATCTCTAAATGAGATTTGTCTAAATAATTCGCCAAAACCTTCAATTTCCTTATCAAATAAAATCTTTACAGCCTCTGGTGTACCATCACGACCAGTTAAGCCCGTACCACCTGTGCTAATAATTGCATTGATATTAGGATCTGCAATCCACTGGGATACAATCGCTCTAATTTGATAAACATCATCAGGCACGATCTGTTGTGCAATAACGAAATGGCCTGCATCTAATACCCGTTGTTTTAATAATCGACCTGAAGTGTCATCGTCACTAGTACGAGTATCAGAAATAGTCAGTAAAGCGATATTGACAGGAATAAATTGTTTTTCCATGAAATGTTTCTCAGTGAAGATAGTCAAAGCTAAGTATAGTTATCTGGCTAACATATATCTAGAATATCCATGACTATTAAGTATAGGAGTACTTGAGGTGAAGAAATTAGTTTTAGTGACAGCAATGGCAACGATGTTGAGTGCTTGTGCCACGGATGATCCTAATCAAAAAGCAAAAGTGGGTGCTGCCGTAGGCGCTGTCGCTGGTGCAGTATTAGGACATTCAATTAAAAATGACAAAGGTGGCGTCATTTTAGGTGCTGCTGCCGGTGCTGTTGCCGGTGCAGGTATTGGTCATTATATGGATAAACAACAGCAAGAAATGGAAGCTGCCTTGGCAAATGAACAAGCGCAACATGAAATTGAAGTTCAACGTTTGCAAGATGAAACGTTAAAAATTGATATTTCTAGTGAAATCTCATTTGATTTTGGTAGTGCAGCGCTCAAACCAGCATTTATGCCAACCCTACAAAAAGTAACCGATATTTTGGCTCGTTATCCAAAAACAGTGATTCATGTTGTAGGACATACCGACAGCGTTGGTTCAGAAAGCTATAATATGAACCTTTCAGAAAGACGTGCTCAATCCGTTGTCAATTATTTTTCAGGACAAGGTATCGCGCCAAATCGTTTAGTTACAGTGGGCCGTGGTGAATTAGAACCGCGTGCAAGCAATGATACTGAAGCAGGCCGTCAATTAAATCGTCGAGTAGAACTATATGTCAAACCAGTCATCGAAGGGCAAGAATCAGAAGCATACCAAACACCGCAGGGATACTAAATCAGAAAGTCCAGCGATCAGAAATGATTTAATTTTTGGTTTGCATGCGATTCAAGCTGCACTTGAGGTTAGTGAAACGCGTGTGCAAGAAATTTGGTTAGCAGATGAACGTGATGATGCTCGTGTCGGTGCAATCATTGCTGCAGCACGAAAACACGGGATTTCGCCACACAAAGTTGACCGGGATGAGTTAGATGAAATGGTGCCAGAAGGACGGCATCAAGGTGGTGTTGCACGATGCACACCATTAGGTAATTTAGATGAAGCAGATTTATTTCGTTTAATTGAAAACCTAAATCAACCGCCGTTTCTGTTGATTTTAGATGGTGTACAAGATCCGCATAATTTAGGTGCGTGTATGCGTACTGCAGAAGCTGCGGGTGTCCATGCCGTGGTTGCGCCTAAGGATCGAGCTTCATCGATTACAGCAACAGCATTGAAAGTATCAAGCGGTGCAGCAGAACGACTGCCTTTTGTACAAGTAACTAATTTGGCCCGTGTTTTGCGCGAATTGCAGCAAAAAGGGGTTTGGCTAGTAGGCACATCGGGTGATAGTGATATGACACTTTATGACGCTGATTTGAAAGGCCCATTGGCGATAATTTTAGGTGCAGAAGGGCGCGGTATTCGCCGTTTAACAAGAGAAAACTGCGATCAGGTCATCTATATACCGATGCAAGGTGGTGCCGAAAGTTTGAATGTATCCGTGGCTGCTGGTGTCTGTTTGTTTGAGGCGGTAAGACAACGTAACTTGTGATTGTATAGACAAATAAAGTAAAATTGCCGATTGCCTTCGACGCTGAGGGTAAAAACTCCTTGCCTCTAATCATTGATTAGTGGCTGTTTAAACCGTGAGGAGCTCAAATGAGACATTACGAAATCGTGTTTCTGGTCCACCCTGATCAGAGCGAACAAGTACCTGCGATGATTGAAAAATATCAGCAAGTATTAACAAGCCAAGGTGGTTCTATCCATCGTTTAGAAGACTGGGGCCGTCGTCAATTGGCTTACCCAATCAATAAAGTACACAAAGCACACTATGTTTTGATGAACGTTGAATGTGACGTTGCTCAGATAAATGAAGTGACTACTGCTTTCCGTTTTAATGATGCGGTTATCCGTCATCTTGTTGTAAATGCCGATGAAGCAGTTACAGAACCATCTCCAATGATGCGTAAAGATGATGAAGATAAATCACGTAATCGCAATAACGATTAATTCACGAGGAGCATAACAATGGCACGTTTTTTTAGACGTAGAAGATTTTGTCGCTTCACCGCAGAAGGTGTTAAGCAAATTGATTACAAAGATGTAAACCTTTTGAAAAACTACATCACAGAAACAGGAAAAATTGTTCCTAGCCGTATTACAGGTACGAAAGCACGTTACCAACGTCAACTTTCAACCTGTGTAAAACGTGCGCGTTTCCTAGCGTTGATTCCTTACTGCGATATGCATAAGTAAGAAAGGTGTTATTAGACCAAACATCAAACCAAAATAAAGCGTAACGACGATGCTGCAAGGTATAGCAGTATTTGCAATGCAAGGACGATGGCAAGCTGCCGTCGCGATTGCATTGTTTTCGGTAGCCGCTTTGATGTTACCACCACTTAGTTATATTGCGAGTGGTGTTATCGCGCTCTCTACCTTACGTATGGGGCCGAAAGAAGGCGTTAAGATTGTTGCGGCAGCGACGGTGATATTAACCTTAATCACTGGTTTATTGCTCAACAAACTGATGATATCTGGATTGTTTTTGGTATCAAGCTGGTTGCCTATGTTAGGCATCACTTTGGTATTGGGTTATACCCGGTCGCTAGCAGTCAGTTTATTGGTTGCAAGTGGATTGGCAATTGTATGTGTGTTCGGTGCTTATTTAGTTTTACCGGATCCAGCACAATGGTGGCAACACATGATGACACCATTTTTTGATGTGGTGACTCAGCAAAAAGGCTGGGCACTAGATCAAACACAGACACAGGCACTGATAGTAGACATGTCATCAATGATGACAGGACTTATCGCTGCCGGTATCAGTATGAATGTGATGTTGGGTTTATTGGTTGGGCGAGCATGGCAGGCAAAACTGTATAACCCAGGTGGGTTTGCAACTGAGTTTCGAAAGCTTAGGCTAGGGAAACCGGCGGCAATGTTGACAGTTGCGGTAACAGCAGTAGCAACATCACCTTTAAGCGAAAGCCTGATAGTGATAGGTGAATGCTTACCAGTGCTGTTGGCAGTGTTTGCATTGCAAGGTTTATCAATTGCACATGCACTTGTTAAACAACAGCAAAAACGATCATTTTGGTTAGTAGCGATATATGTGCTACTTGTCGTGATGATGCCACAAATGGTGGTGTTACTCGCGGTGATAGGTGTTTTGGAACAATGGTTAAATTTTCGTAAACATTCAATTGAATGATACGAGTGACTTTAAGAGCAGTATTACACTGCGAATGAGGGTAGAACGATGCAAGTAATTTTGCTAGAAAAAATGCAGAAACTTGGTAATCTTGGCGATGAAGTATCAGTGAAAGCTGGTTTTGGTCGTAATTTCCTAGTACCAACAGGTAAGGCATTGCCTGCAAACAAGCGTAACCGCGAAGTGTTTGAAGCACGTCGTGCCGAACTTGAAGCAGCAGCAGCCAAACTACAAGCTGAAGCAGAACAACGTAAAGTCAAATTGGTTGCCGCCGGTGATGTTAACATCATGGCTAATGCTGGTATTGAAGGTAAATTGTTCGGTTCAGTTGGTGCGTCAGATATTGCTGATGTACTTAACGCAGCAGGTGCTGATGTTGAACGTAATGAAGTTCGTCTTCCTGAAGGCCCATTACGTCATACTGGTGAGTATGATATCGATATTCAATTGCACTCAGATGTCGTTGTCACTGTTAAAGTGAACATTACTTCTGAAGCTCAACTCCAGGCACAAGCTGAAGCTGCTGAAGCAGATAAAGCACGTATTGCTGCTTTGGAAGAAGCTGAAGCAATTGCCAAGGCGCAAGAACAAGCTTAAAAAAAGAAAATCATAGAGCTGTAGTCATCATGATTACAGCTCACATTTTTCTATTTAGTTAAAGGCCACGTTAGTGGTTTTAGCTGTCTTTGATGGAATCATTTGGGTGACGACTGTTGTGGATGATGATTTAGACTACTATCCTGACTCCTATAGAGATACTGCTACGGAGGCATTAAAGGTGCCGCCACATTCAATAGAAGCTGAGCAATCTGTGCTTGGTGGTCTAATGCTTGATAACACTAGCTGGGAAAAAGTCGCAGATCTATTAGTCGATCATGATTTCTATCGCCAAGATCATCAACTGATCTTTCGTGGCATTGCTGATTTATTCGAACATTCACAACCTGTCGATGTTATTACCTTGGCAGAGTGGCACGATAAGCGTGGTGAATTAGATAAAGTTGGTGAACTTTCTTATCTGGGTACGTTAGCCAGAAATACACCAAGTGCGGCAAATATTCTGGCTTATGCATCTATCGTGCGTGAGCGTTCAATTTTGCGTCAACTGATCGCTATCGGCACATCAATTTCAAGTTCTGCATTTAATCCTGAAGGTCTTAGCAGTGAAGACATGTTGGATATGGCTGAGCGCAAAGTGTTTGAAATTGCTGAAAAAGGTGCCAAACGTAGCGGTGGCTTTGTTCAGGTTAAAGAAGTATTAGGCAAAGTTGTTGATCGTATTGATACCTTATTCGAACAAGATAGTCCGATTACCGGCTTATCTACTGGTTTCACTGATTTTGATATGCAAACATCGGGTTTGCAACCTGCTGATTTAGTTATTGTGGCGGGGCGGCCTTCGATGGGTAAAACCACATTTGCAATGAATTTGGCTGAAAATGTAGCAATTAAAAGTAAACAACCTGTTGCGGTATTTAGTATGGAGATGCCAGCTGATTCATTGGCAATGCGGATGTTATCTTCATTGGGCCAAATTGATCAGCATCGGTTGCGTTCAGGTCGCCTTAATGATGATGACTGGCCACGTTTAACCTCAGCAATTAGCTTATTAAACGAAGCCCCTTTGTTTATCGATGATACACCGGCACTTACCGTCACTGAATTACGTGCCCGTGCCCGCCGCTTAAAGCGTGAGCATGGTCTAAGTCTTATTGTGATCGACTATATTCAGTTAATGCAGGGTAGTGGTAAGGCTAGTGAGAACCGCGCCACTGAAATTTCGGAAATTTCACGTTCATTGAAATCCTTGGCTAAAGAGTTGGATGTGCCTTTGATTGCATTATCACAGCTTAATCGAAGCCTCGAGCAAAGGCCTAATAAACGACCTGTTATGTCGGATTTACGTGAATCGGGTGCGATTGAGCAGGATGCCGATTTAATTGTCTTTATTTATCGTGATGAAGTCTATAACGAAGATTCACCGGAAAAAGGTAAAGCAGAGATTATTATTAGCAAACAACGTAACGGTCCTATAGGTACTGTAGCCTTGACTTTCCAAGGTAAATACACACGGTTTGATAATTTTGCATACCAAAACTATGACGATTACGGTGATGATTAAGCATGTCATCGCAACCAATTGCCTATATTGATTTAGCCGCACTTCAACACAATTTTATGCGAGTAAAGCAACTCGCTCCACGCAGTAAAATAATGTCGGTAATTAAAGCCAATGCCTATGGTCATGGCATGGTTGAAGTAGCTAATGCGTTGCAACTAAGTGATGCCTTTGCTGTGGCACGGTTGAGCGAGGGCGTGCGTCTGCGCCAAGCAGGCATTACCCATCCGATCGTGTTACTTGAAGGTATTCATTCCGTTTCTGATTTGCATAGTGCTGCTGATAATCAATTGTCATTGGTATTTAACAATCACAAACAAATCAGTCTACTAGATGACGTTACATTAGCTACACCACTTACATTTTGTTGGGTGATGATTGAAACGGGTATGCATAGATTAGGTTTTGCTGAAGCAGATATCGACCACGTCGTTAATTTTGTCAGCAATAATGCCAATATTTCTGGCGCACCAGGTTTAATGAGTCATTTTGCTAATTCTGACTTGGTTGGTGACAAGCGAAATCAACAGCAATTAGCCATATTAAGTCAGTGTGCACAGCAACTAAATTTAGACACCAGCATGGCAAATTCAGCAGCTATTTTGTCTTATCCTGATAGTCAGGGTGATTGGGTGCGTCCAGGTATTATGCTGTATGGTTCATCGCCTTTTGCGTCTCAAACAGCACTAGAGTTAGATTTAAAACCAGTGATGACATTGACATCTGCGATCACGGCAATAAAAACTATCAAATGCGGTGATCAAGTAGGATATGGCGGTGATTGGATCGCTGATAAAACAACTCTAATCGGTATAGTCAGTATTGGTTATGGCGATGGTTATAGCAGGCATTTATCAAATCATGGTCAGGTCTTAATCGATGACAGCGTTGTCAATGTATTAGGTCGGGTTTCTATGGATATGATTGCCATTGATTTAAGCAATTGTACGGAAGTAGAAATAGGTGATGAAGTGATTTTATGGGGAATAGATACAGTATCTATCGACCATATTGCCCAGCAAGCAGGAACGATTTCTTATGAGTTACTGTGCCAGTTAACTGAGCGTGTACCAAGGGTGTATAAACATGGCTAAAGTTAAACGCAGTTATCGCTGTAAAGAATGTGGCGCACAGACGCCGCAGTGGGCCGGACGTTGTTCTGATTGTGGTGCCTGGAATAGTTTGGAAGAAGAAATTGTTAGCTCACATTCTGCCAGTAATCAGGCTACGATTAGCCGTCATACTGGCTATGCTGGCGAACAAAAAAGTGAAGTGCAAGCATTAAGTCAAGTTACATCAGAACAAGCCATACGCTGGACGACTGGCCTGGAAGAATTAGATCGCGTGCTTGGTGGTGGTTTAGTCACGGGGTCAGTAGTGTTAATTGGTGGTGATCCGGGCATCGGTAAATCAACCTTACTATTACAAGCCATGGTCAGTATGGCTAAATGTTCTGGTGTTAATCCACTTTATATAAGTGGCGAAGAATCGTTGCAACAGATTCGTTTGCGTGCCGAACGTCTGCAATTAGAACAAGCGCCTTTAGATTTATTAGCTGAAACCCATGCCGAACAAATGATTGCCACCGCTCATGCCCGTAAACCGCAAGTGATGGTAATCGACTCGATTCAGACGGTTTTTACCGAGTTATTGCAATCTGCCCCTGGCACCGTGGCGCAAGTGCGTGAAAGTGCGGCTCAATTAGTTCGTTTTGCCAAGTCGAGCGGTACAACGTTGATTTTAGTTGGTCATGTCACTAAACAAGGCGCACTTGCAGGACCTCGTGTGTTAGAACATATGGTGGATACCGTACTGTATTTCGAAGGTGATACGTCTACCCGTTTCCGCATATTACGCGCAGTCAAAAATCGCTTTGGTGCAGTCAATGAGCTTGGTGTGTTTGCAATGACGGAACTCGGTTTGAAAGAAGTCAGTAATCCATCAGCCATTTTCTTATCCCGTGGTGAAACGTCATTAGCAGGTAGTGTGGTCACAGTGATCCGTGAAGGTAGTCGCCCGATGTTGGTTGAAGTGCAAGCCTTGGTTGATGATAGCCCATTAGGTAATCCTCGTCGGGTGACTGTGGGCTTGGAACAAAATCGTCTGGCAATGTTATTAGCGATATTACATCGACATGGCGGCATCACCTGTACCGATCAAGATGTATTTATTAATGTAGTGGGTGGCGTTAAATTAAGTGAAACAGGCGCAGATCTAGCAGTATTGGCTGCTATTTTATCAAGTCTACGTAATAAAACGGTACCTCGTGATTGGATCTTATTTGGTGAAGTAGGCTTAACCGGTGAAATTAGACCGGTACAAGCAGGCGAGGAACGGATTCATGATGCAGCCAAACACGGCTTTAGTCATGCGATAGTGCCGGCGGCTAATGCACCGAGAAAATCAATTAAAGGTATTAACGTTATTGCAGTTAAACATCTATCTGATGCGATTGATGCCTTAATGAATCAGACTTGATAATTCACGGTGTAATAACTCAGGATCGCCTAGGTTTAATTCTACCAGTCGTTTTAAGTGAGTAATGCTATCGAGATCGATATGCTCACAAATAAAACCGATACTGTGGTCATCGACATGAGCCACAGCCGTTAGCATTTTAATAACAAGCTCGCCCTTTTCAAGTAGTAAGTCCACTTGAAATTTGTCATCATATTGGCCTTGCCATCCCTCAGGTTTGTTCACTAGAATCCCTTTTAACGAAATATCTAAAACATCGCAGTTCAAATGCTTT
>JACUUH010000096.1 GCA_014859375.1 Gammaproteobacteria bacterium | reverse complement strand
TATAACAAGACATCAAACACGATGATCAAGTTGCGATAACGAGTTTGGTACGATACATTCAACTAATAAATTTAGATTGTAACCATCTGTGTTATCACCATACGAGCCAGAGAGTAGAGACAATGAAAAAACCAATAACAGCAAATCAACCAAGCCAATTCGAACTGCAACCGATAGTTGCGGCATTGAATATGGGGCAACTTGAACAAGCACAAGCGCTCGCTAAAAAGTTGCTAAAACAGTATCCAAAATCGTTTGCTTTGTTCAATTTATATGGCAATGCTTTGGCGGGTCAAAATAAATTTAAAGAGGCGATTGAGAGTTTTCGTAACGCGCTGCAAATTGACCCAACCATTGCCGAACTACATTTTAATGTAGGCATACTACTGACAAATTTAAATCGCATTGATGAAGCGATTAGCAGTTATAAAAAAGCAGTCAGTCTAAAACCGTCGCTGACAGATGTGCATTACAATTTAGGCACAGCCTTGCAATCACAAGCTAAATTTGCTCAAGCTGCAATCAGTTATCAAAAAGCAGTAGATCTTGAACCTGGCTTTTTTGAAGCAATAGTGAATTTGGGCGTGGTTTTACAAGAACAAGGTTTATTGGGACAAGCAATTGAGATGTATCAACGCGCATTGACCATTCAAAAAGATGCCAAAGTCTATTTCAACATGGGCACCGCATTAAAAAATGAAGGCAAGTTAGAAGCCGCGATTGAAAGTTACAATCAGGCTTTAGCTCTAAATCCAAATTATGCCGAAGTGCATAGCAATATAGGTGAAGTACTGCGTGATCAAGGGCGTTATGATGAATCGGTCACATTTTATAAACAAGCCTTGATGTTTGAACCTGATTTACCAGTGGCGAATTACAGTTTGGCTGTTTATTTATATGATAGTGGTGACTTAGAAGGTGCTATTGAGCATTTTCAACGTTCGCAATTTGCAGATTGGGAAGAACGTTCATTATATTGCCTTTATAAAACAGGGCGATTTGACGAATTTAAACAAGGTCTTGATCAATTAAAAGCGGTGAAACATAACTCGCCATTTCTAGCGACATTAGCAGGACATTACGCTGAAAATTTCGACGTAGAAAATGATTATAATTTCTGTCCAAATCCGATGGATTTTGTCTTTCATACCGAAATCAAAGAACTTAAAGGTGAAAACAGCGAGTTAAGAAGGCGGTTGTTAGAAGAAATCAGATCAGCCGATGTCTCTGAAAAAATGCAAGGTCGATTGGTTAATGGCGTGCAATCTGCCGGTAATTTATTAAAACGCCCCGAACCCGTATTTCAGGAATTAGCTAAATTAGTCGCGGATGCGGTTGAGCGTTATCGACAAAACTTTGCCGGTGCCAACTGTGAATTTATGAACTCTTTTCCCAAAAAAACCGAGATTGCCAGCTCATGGTATGTTCGAATGAAACAAGGTGGACATTTAAATTCACATATACATGAAGAAGGCTGGATCAGCGGAGCCATGTATTTAGCGTTGCCAAGCAATAAAACACATGAGCACGAAGGAAGCATTGAAGTTAGTACCCATGGTGATGACTACCCTAAAAGGCATGATAACTTCAGCACCAAAGCCATTGCCCCCGAAGTGGGTGATTTTGTCATGTTCCCATCATCGTTGTTTCACCGCACCATCCCGTTTAGCAGTGATGAAGAACGCATTTGTATCGCCTTTGATTTAAAGCCAATGTAGGTTCGATTTTAATCGAACATTCCTTTAAACATAAAACTGACAAAATACGTCACAAACTGACACTATTTTTAGCTAACTACACCGGCTTGTTTTTGATAAAGGCTATAAAACAATAGCTTAAAACATGGCACAACACCTGCAATTTATTTAGCAAGGCAAATTAACTTGCTGATTTTTTAAACTGGAGAAATAAAATGAAAAAAATCCAACAAGGTTTTACATTGATTGAATTAATGATCGTTATCGCGATCATCGGTAT
>JACUUH010000013.1 GCA_014859375.1 Gammaproteobacteria bacterium | reverse complement strand
TGCAACAAGGCTAATTTATTTTAACTCAAGACATATTTAAAGAATTGGTTTTGCAAAATTCAAGACCTGACCCTCTCCACTTCTCTTCATTTCCCATGCTCTGTATCTTGTTCAGCTTCAGCTACTTCAAACCAATCGGGATAATCGCGGTTTAAAACTTCATCAAGACCTTCTATACCGCGTAAAATATTTTTTGTTTGTTCTAATATCTCAGTGAGATGAGAGGCAATTATCTCAACAGCTATAGGCATAGAACTCCAACTAGGATGTTGGCATTTAGGAATCAACGCATCATGTAACGCGTTGCCCGATAATGATATCAGTTCAGGTTTATGCATAATCAACATGCTTAAGGCATCACTGACCTGAACGAGTTTGAGCATAGCTGCAAGTTTCTTATCGGCTTGTTTGTCTTCGCTATACTCATAGACATGGTGCTTAGACACTACATTATGTATGTATTGAGGTAACTGCCACTTTTCACATACATAGCCGCCCAGTGTAGCGTGATCCATACCACATACTTTTTCTTCCGAAATCAATAACTGTTCACCATCAACCCAATTAAATTCATCAATCAATTTGGGCGCATCTGTGAGTTGAGAAAAGAAGATAAAACGACCGATATCGTGAAGTAGCCCACAAAGATAGGCCTCTTCTTCATCCAGAATAAATTCATGTATAAAAGGAGCGAGTGTTCTTGCAAACACAGCGACCATAACAGAATGTATCCATAAATCACTATCTGACTTTGTTTGACATTGAAAGGCATCCGCTAATGCATAGGTAGAAACAATGCTTTGGATATGGCTAACACCAATACGGGGTATTGCCTGACGTAAGGTTTTTACAGGACTAACAGGCGCTTTATCTGCTACATTTGCCAGATGCATAATACGAACAGCAAATGACGGATCTTCATGTGCTAATTCATATACACTATCAAAATAATGTATGTCGTTCGAGTCTAATGCCAATAGTTTGACCATGACCTGATTCAGGCATGGAAGTTTTGCAATGACATCTACATATTCTGCATTCAAAGCTAGTACCTTTCATATTGATATTGTTCTGAGCACTAGGATCTAGTGTTCAATCAATTTCAAATATGCGCGCAATTCAATCACTATTCAATTATCTAATATTGAAATTAAACGGCAAATGAGCTACCTGTCACAAAATTATCGTTCACATACCCATTAAAACGTATTTTTCACCATCATCGAATGACTTTCGATTTAGTCCACTCTATTTGCAGAATCTAAAAAAGACTTAGTTTCATGTGCGATTTGTAATTCTTCATTGGTTGGTATGACCAGAATCTTAATTGCACTATCAGAGTCATTAATAATCGTTGCTTGAGATAGGATTTGTTGATTACGTTCAGTAGCCAGCTTGATTCCAAACTGCTCAAGGTCCTGACAACAACGGGTGCGAATTTCAGCAGAATTTTCTCCGATTCCTGCTGTAAAAATAATGGCATCAACCTGGCCCAACGCGACCAGATAAGCGCCAATATATTTACGAATCCGATAGATATAAATAGCTAATGCTAGCCTAGCATTGTGATCACCAGCTTGTTCGCGTTCGAGTAGCGCTTGAACATCGTTTGTTCCAGCTAAGGCCACTAATCCAGAGTCGTAGTTCAAACTATGCTCAATGTGTTCGTTTGTGAGCCCATATTTTTGTTGAATATAGAGTGGAATAGAAGGGTCTATATCACCACTGCGACTGCCCATCACCAAGCCTTCTAACGGGGTAAAGCCCATTGAAGTATCAATGCTTTGTCCCTGCTTTATGGCACAGATACTTGCACCATTACCCAAATGCAAACTAATTATGTTCAATGATTCAAGAGGCCGATCCATTAAATCGGCAGCTTGTTGTGCTACATAGCTGTGTGACAAGCCATGAAAGCCGTATCGACGTATTTTATGGTCTAGATACCATGCTTGTGGAATTGCATATCGATAAGCATAGTCCGGTAAGGTTTGATGAAATGCGGTATCAAACACTACAACTTGTGGGATCTCTGGCAAAAGATGGTGACACAATGTAATCCCTAATAAATTACTCGGATTATGCAAGGGCGCAAGATGGGTTAGTTGTTTTAATTGCTGGACGACATATTTATCAACCAATACTGGCGCAATAAATGTGTCCCCTCCATGAACAAATCGATGACTGATTGCTGATAATGATAGTGGTCTCACTGATTGATTAAATCGTGACAACACATCAATAACGGCACGAATTCCTTGCTCATGCGTGTCAAATTCTACATGGTCATCCTCAACCACCATTGTTGGCCGATCTGAATCATACAAATGAATGCAATGTTTTTTATGTTCAGACGCTAAGCCACTGATTTCACCATGGATGACTAAGGATTCCTCAGGCAAATGGAATAAGCTATATTTGATCGATGAGCTACCTGTATTAACTACTAAAATGAGTTGTTCTGACTTAGCCTCATCATTCATTACTGTTTGTACTCGTATGATTACTTAATGTTATCTTGCCAAGGCCAAGTCCAATTGGCAATCTCAGGTTTATCAACACCATGTTGGTAGGCATATTGGCTACATTCAATCTGCCTATCACGTAATGTTTGTTTCACATGCGCCCCAATTTGTTGTAATGATTCAATCCGATCAATCACATCAATTGCCAAGCTGAACCGGTCTACTTCATTTCGAATCGCAAGTTCAAACGGGGTATTGATATTGCCTTTTTCTTTGTAACCTCTGACATGGAAGTTTTTATGATTAGTTCGACGATAGGCTAGGCGGTGAATCAACCAGGGATAACCATGAAAATTAAAGATAACCGGTTTGTTTTTGGTAAATAAACTATCAAAATCTGTATTAGATAAGCCATGAGGGTGCTCTTCTTCTGGCATTAATTTAAACAAATCGACCACATTGATAAATCGTATTTTTAACTCTGGAAAATAGTCATTTAGCAAACATATTGCAGCCAGACTTTCTTGTGTTGGCACGTCACCACAGCCAACCATGACCAGATCGGGTTCTGCACCTTGATCGGAACTTGCCCATTGCCAAATCCCCAAGCCTTTAGTGCAATGGATAATAGCCTCATCCATAGACAAGTATTGGAAATGTTTTTGCTTATCAGCGACGATAACATTGATGTAGTCTTCGGCTTGTAAACAGTGATTAGCTACCGATAACAGCGTATTAACATCAGGTGGCAAATAAATACGGCAGACGCTTGGGCTTTTATTGACAACGATATCCAAAAAGCCTGGATCTTGATGCGTAAAGCCGTTGTGATCTTGTCGCCATACCGTCGATGTAATCAATAAATTAAGCGAGGAAATCGGTGCGCGCCAAGAAACATGACGGCTTATGTCTAACCATTTAGCATGTTGATTAAACATGGAATCAATGACATGAACAAAGGCTTCATAGGTAGAAAAGAAACCATGCCGACCCGTTAATAAATAGCCCTCTAGCCAACCTTCTAAAGTATGTTCCGATAACATCTCTAGTACGCGACCTTCACGGGATAACTCGCCACCATCAGCATCTTCTGGCAAATAATCCGCTAACCATAATTTTTTTGATACCTGATAGATATCATCCAGTTTATTCGAGCTATTTTCATCAGGGCTAAACACTCGAAAATTTGTTGAATTAAGTTTCATCACATCACGTAGAAACTGACCTAATGGCCGAGTGTTTTCAACTTGTTCAGTGCCAGGATGGCTAAATTTAACCGCATAATTATGAAAATCTGGCATTTTTAATGCCTTACGAATTAAACCACCATTTGCATGTAAATTTGCACTCATTCTGTTGGCACCTATCGGTGCAAGTGCTTTTAACTCAGGCATTAAACGACCGTTATCGTCAAACAATTCATCAGGCCGATAACTACGCAACCAATTTTCCAGTTGTTTTAAATGTTCGGGATTTTCTTTCACCCCTGCCAACGGCACTTGATGGGCGCGCCAAAAACCTTCAACTTTATGACCATCGACATAGTCTGGACCAGTCCAACCTTTAGGGCTGCGTAATACTATCATTGGCCAACGTGGGCGTTCAAAACTATCACTGGTTCTAGCCTGTTGTTGAATGTGCTTAATTTCCAAGACACAGGTTTCCATGACCATTGCCATTTTTTGATGCATGTCTTTTGGATCTGAACCTTCAACAAAATACGGCTTCCAACCATAACCTTTAAATAAACTTTCCAACTCGTCATGTGAAATACGAGATAACAAGGTTGGGTTGTTAATTTTGTAGCCATTGAGATGCAATATTGGCAATACCGCACCATCTCGAACTGGATTAAGATATTTATTGGAATGCCATGATGTAGCCAGCGGACCCGTTTCAGCTTCACCATCACCAACAACTACGGTCACAATCAGATCAGGGTTATCAAATGCAGCACCAAAAGCATGTGATACGCTATAACCTAATTCACCACCCTCATGAATTGAACCTGGTGTTTCTGGTGTGCAATGGCTGCCTATTCCACCCGGAAATGAAAAATCCTTGAAGAAATGAAGCATACCATCCGTATCTTCACTTTTAAGTGGATAGATTTCGGAATAGGTACCTTCTAAATAAACCGGGCTTAATACACCAGGAGCACCATGCCCAGGACCAGTCAAAAAAATCGCATTTAAGTCATACTTTCTGATTAAACGATTCATGTGTATGTAAGTAAAACTTAAACCAGGACTTGATCCCCAATGTCCCAATAAACGGTTTTTAATGTGTTCAGGTTTGAGCGGCTGTCGAAGCAATGGGTTATCTTGCAAATAAATCATACCCGCTGATAAATAGTTACACGCTCGCCAAAAGGCATGTAGTTGATTGATTTCAACTTGTGATAATGGGTTAACGGTGTTGCTAGCAGACATGAATTATCCTTTATGCTTTACATTCAAAGACTAAGCTTATCATGCCTAAATGACCATTCCTTTACATTTTTAGCTTATTTGTTAATGAAACGTAATTCATTTTTTCCTGATAGCCAGATATACTCATGACTGATCAGTCTATAGAAAATCATCTTTTGTCATCCGCGCGAATGCGGGAGACCATCGACCGTACAAATAGCCACTATGTGTAGCAATCTCTATTTTTCAGGGGGAAGACACCGTGTTTTTCTTACCCTGAACTCAGGTAAATAGTGTGATAAAAACCCTTTTCGCCAATATTGAGCAGGCAACACCTGATTTTAAATCTCGTCCACAACAGGTCGAGATGAGTCAGTTTATCGCCGACACATTGAAGCAGGGTGAACATCAACGTGTTGCTGTGGTTGAAGCGCCCACTGGCGTAGGTAAAACCTTGGCCTATTTAGCGGGTGCGATTGATGCGGCACTTGATAATAAAAAGATCTTGGTGATCAGCACTGCAACCGTCAATCTTCAACAACAGTTATTGCAAAAAGATGTGCCACATTTTGCTAAAGCCACAGGTAAAGACCTCAAAGTCGTTCAGGCAAAAGGACGTAGACGCTATCTTTGTCCTAGTAAATTGATATCGTTGGTTGAATCACCGATTCAACAAGATTTGTCGTTTGATGTCGATCAAAAATATCAACAAGCCAAACAACACACAGCGGCAAAACGCGTATTTGAACAATGGGATAAACAACAGTGGGATGGGGATCGCGATAGCCGCAGTGATGCGATTGAACCTGCTCTTTGGCATCAGATATCAACAGATTCAGAAGGATGTGCCGGCAAGAGTTGTTCGCAATATCTACGTTGTCCTTATTATCTGGTGCGACGCGATATGATGACCGCGAATGTGGTGATAGCGAATCATGACTTGGTGTTAAGTGATGCTGATTTGGGTGGTGGTTTGGTGCTACCTAATCCTGAAGAGATTTTATTTGTGTTTGACGAAGCCCATAATTTGCCACAAAAAGCCTTGGATCATGCCGCCAAAGCACTTAATTTTGCCCAACTTTATCAAACAACTGAAGCAGCCGATAGTGTGTTGAAAAAAATACCGCAGGCATTGTCATTTAGACAGCATGATTTTGGTTTTATGTTGAAAGAACTTAGACGTGATCTGCCAGCAGTTATTACCTTGTTAGGCCAACTGGAAACGCTGTTGCAAAGTCATGATGTCGTCAAAGACTTAGTAGCAGGCAAGATCAGTGAGCCACGCATTTATTGGCAAAGTCCCTTAGTGCAAGCGATGCTGGTTCCTTGCCAAGGCTTATTTCAACGCGCTAATACCATTTATAAACACTATGCCTTGTTTGCCAAGTGGATAAAAGACGCCTTAGAAACCAAAGAGATCACCAACAAAATTGCCGAAGTGTTATTGCCACAAGTTGGCACAGTGCAAAATATTTTTGGCTATTTAATTGATTTTATGGGCTTATTTTTAGATGAAGATAAGCCCGACTTTCCGCCGAACGTGCGTTGGTTATCGTATCAACAGTTCGGCAAGTCTACGACATTGGTTGTTAATGCCGGCCCGATGACAGCGGCTTATTTTCTTGAAAAAACATTATGGAATAGGGCGTATGCTGCGGTGTTAACCTCAGCGACATTACGCGGTATGGGTTTGTTTCAGCGTTTTAGAAGTGATTGTGGTTTAAAACACTTTAGTGAGAAACATTTTTTAGCCGTTAAATCGCCATTTAATTATCACCAACAAGCCAGTTTGCATTTGCCCAATATGACGGCATTGCCGAATGATAATTTTGCTGATTGGCAGCAAGAAATTGTAAACCAACTAATACACATAATTAATGTTGAAGAAGCTACCTTAGTATTATTCACATCTAAACAAGTGATGGATACAGTATATAAAAAACTGCCACAGAATTTGACTGATCTGGTGTTATTACAAGGCAATAAGCTATCACCCAGGAACATGGTTCAAGCACATATCAAACGAATCGAGCAGGGTAAGGGTAGCATTATCTTTGGTATGGATCGCTTTGCTGAAGGTGTCGATTTACCGGGTAATTTATGTAGCCATGTGGTGATCACCAAACTGCCATTTCCAGTATTTACCCGCCCGATTGAACAAGCAAAACAAGAATGGGTCATCAAATCAGGTGGCCAACCGTTTATCGCCTTATCATTGCCTGCTGTCAGTATTCGTTTAATTCAAGCATGTGGACGATTGCTTCGAAAAGAAACGGATTCAGGCCGCATTACGATTTTAGATCGGCGTTTGTTAACTAAAGCCTATGGCAAACAGTTATTGCAGCATTTGCCTAATTATCGACTAACATAAAAAAGCCCAGTTCAAGACTGGACTTTATTTATTCAGAATGGATTGTGAATTTATTCTGTGCGGCTAGTGACTTCTAATAAATGGTAACCGAATTGTGTTTTAACTGGGCCTTGAACTGTGTTGACAGGTGCAGAAAACACAACTTTATCAAATTCTGGCACCATCATACCTGGACCAAATTCGCCTAAATCGCCGCCTTGTGCACTTGAAGGACATGATGAATGTTCTCTGGCAACATCAGCGAAATCAGCGCCTTGTTCGATTTCTTTTTTAAGTTCCAGGCAGATTTGTTCGCTGTCTACCAATAAGTGACGTGCTGTTGCTTTTTTAGCCATTGTGCATTCCTAAAGAATAATTAAAAATCAGCGATTATAACCTATCATGTGATTTAAGTTGAAATTGAGCATTATGCCAAGGTAATAATGAGTCGATTATTATCAAAATCAACGATGTCACCAGCGACAATTTTCTTACGCTTTTGGCGTTCGATTTCGCCATTGAGTTGAACCTGGCCGTCTGCAATAACAATTTTTGCTTCGGCACCACTACTGACCAGTCCTTCAAATTTTAGAATTTTATAAAGTTCAGTCGGTGAATGTTGAAGTGCAACGGTGATAGTATTTTGTGTCATAGTAATAACCTGATAAATTAAGGTTATAGTTTACGTTGTTCAGTCGTTCAATGTGTTAAAAATGGGTTGTTAAAGATGGCATTAGAAAAAAATAAACGCTTAGACGATATTGTTGCTCAAGCAAAAAAATATCAAGCAGAACGTGAAGGCACCTACCGCGAACGAGCGCTAAAAATGTATCCGTGGGTATGTGGGCGTTGTTCGCGAGAATTTACCAATATAAATTTACAAGAATTGACCGTGCATCATCGTGATCATAATCATGATAACAATCCTGCGGATGGCAGTAATTGGGAATTATTGTGTATCTATTGCCACGATAATGAACATCAGCGTTATATCGAACAGGTGCGATATGGCAGTAATGATGCATCCGGTTCAAATTCTCAAAAAGCAACACATAATCCATTTGCAGATTTAGCTAGTTTATTGAAGAAATAAGAATAACTTAAGGCTGATTTCTTAAGCTGTTCGTGAGCAATTATGTGATGATGCTATCAGTTTGAACTAGTTGAAATATCTATGCTTGCGGTATAGTTTGAATACCGATAGTTGGCGAATAGGCATGAAATGTTTAGTTAATCTGATACAGGTAGCGATAGTTGTAGCAATTATCTTCCCAATTTTTCATATCTGGGATACTGATAAAGTGGAACAACTCTATCGAAATACTCGTGCTGCCATGGCTAAGAGCGAGTTTATTGAATTAGCACACAATAGTGGGGCTAAAATTACCGGTCCAAATGATGATGATCTCGCTGGTGGTAAGTGGACTGCTATAGCAAGTAGTCATTCACCATTTGCGCAAGAATTTTGTGAAATTAAAGGCACATCTAAAACAGTTGCAGCTGCAAAAATGATTGAATATTAAAAATACGCTACAGACTAGGATTTAGCCTGTAACGCTTTATTTTTTTGTTTGTGATTAACCGCCAGTGACGTAGTTAATCATAATACCGGCAGCGACGGCCGAACCAATTAGCCCCGCCACATTAGGTCCCATTGCATGCATCAATAAGAAGTTGTGAGGATCAGCTTCTAAACCAAGTTTGTTTGATACACGTGCTGCCATGGGTACGGCAGAAACACCGGCAGAACCAATCAATGGATTGATTGGTTTTGTACTGATTTTATTCATTATTTTGGCCATCACTACGCCCGAAGCAGTACCAATACTAAAGGCAATCATACCGAGTAATAAGATGCCTAAGGTTGTTAGATCCAGAAATTTATCAGCACTTAATTTAGAGCCGACTGCTAAACCTAAGAAGATGGTGACAGTATTGATCAATGAGTTTTGGGTTGTATTACTCAAACGATCAACAACGGCACACTCTTTCATCAAGTTACCAAAACAGAACATACCTAATAGTGGTGCTGCATCGGGTAATAAGAATGCAACTAACAATAACAACAACAAGGGGAAAATGATCTTCTCACGCTGTGACACATGACGTTGTTGTACCATTTTAATTTTACGTTCTGCTTCAGTGGTTAATAGACGCATAATCGGTGGTTGAATTAACGGTACTAAAGCCATGTATGAATAGGATGCAACGGCAATCGCCCCGAGTAAATCTGGAGCAAGTTTACTAGCGACATAAATTGAGGTTGGGCCATCAGCGCCGCCAATAATACCAATAGCGGCAGCATCAGCTAAACTAAAATCAAAGATACCAAACGTTGATAAAACAACTGCACCCATTAAGGTTGCAAAGATACCAAATTGGGCTGCTGCACCTAAAAATAGTGTTCTGGGATTGGCAAGTAATGGTCCAAAATCGGTCATGGCACCAACACCCATAAAGATGATCAGAGGAAATGCACCACTTTCAATACCAACGCTATAGAAAATATGCAAAATACCACCGTGTTCAGCTAAACCAGCGCCTGGAATATTGGCTAACACACCGCCAAAACCGATGGGCACTAATAGTAATGGTTCAAAGTTTTTGTTGATGGCCAAATAAAGCAACAACATGCCAATGGCAATCATAATGCCTTGCCCTGGTTGCATTTGATACAAACCAGTGTTTTCCCATAAATGTAAGATATTTTCCATCATTAACCCTTATGCAATAGAAACGAGTTGATCGCCGACTTTAACTGCATCGCCAGGCTTAACAGCAACAAAAGTCACGGTGCCAGCTCTTTCTGCGACGACCTGGGTTTCCATTTTCATGGCTTCAAGAATAACCAAGACATCACCTTCTTCCACGCTTTGTCCGATAGCCACTTCAACTTTCCAAATAGTACCGGCCAATGGTGCTTTAACCGGTATGCCATCGGTTTGCATGGTAACAGCCGGAGTAGATGCTGGTGTTGTCGCAATATTACTAATGTCACCACCCTCATTAACTTGAACAACATAACTCTGTCCATTGACTGCGATTGTGTAAACATCTTGATCCGATGTTTTAGATGCCGGTGCTGTCGCTGCTTGTGCTGATTCCAGGGTTGGAACAGGTTCAAATGCATCTGGGTTGTTACGATTGGCTAAGAACTTCAAACCAACCTGCGTAAACAGGGCATAGGTAAGTACATCATCGATTTCACGCTCACCTAGTTCAAGCTCAATGTTATCTTGATCTGCATGCTCACGAAGTTCGATAGTAAGCTTTTCGATTTCTGGCTCGATCAAGTCAGCAGGACGGCAAGTAATTGGCTCGGCTCCATCTAATACACGTTGTTGGAGTTCTGTATTAAACGGGGCCGGTGCAGCACCATATTCACCTTTTAATATTCCGGCAGTTTCTGCTGTGACTGATTTATAACGCTCACCAGCTAATATATTAAAAACAGCCTGAGTACCAACAATTTGTGATGTCGGAGTGACCAGAGGAATATAGCCCAAGTCAGCACGCACCCGTGGAATTTCTGCCAATACATCATCAAAGCGGTCGATTGCACCTTGTTCACGTAATTGACTTTCCATATTGGTTAACATGCCACCAGGAACTTGTGCGACTAAGATACGTGAGTCAACGCCTCTTAACGAACCTTCAAATTGGGCATATTTTTTACGAACGTCACGGAAGTAGCAGGCAATTTCTTCCAGCAATTCAATATTAAGGCCTGTATCGCGTTCTGTGCCCTCAAAGATAGATACAACAGATTCGGTTGCCGAGTGACCATAGGTCATTGACATAGATGAAATGGCTGTATCGACATTATCAATACCGGCCTCAACACATTTTAGGATGGTTGCAGTTGATAGACCTGTTGTTGCGTGTGATTGCATATGAATTGGGATATCGATAGCTTGCTTAAGACTTGTAACTAATTCATACGCCGTATAAGGCTTAAGCAAACCAGCCATATCTTTAATACATAAAGAATGCGCACCCATATCTTCAATTTGTTTGGCTAAATCAAGCCACATATCAAGCGTATGGACAGGGCTAATCGTATAAGAAATGGTGCCTTGTGCATGGCGATCATTTTCTAAAACTGCTTTGATTGCAGTCTCTAGGTTGCGAGGATCATTCATCGCATCAAAAATGCGGAAAACATCGACACCATTGATAGCCGCACGTTCGACAAATTTTTTAACTACATCATCAGCATAGTGACGGTAACCTAATAAATTTTGACCGCGTAACAACATTTGTTGTGGTGTGTTAGGCATCGCTGCTTTTAAGCTACGAATACGATGCCATGGATCTTCACCTAAATAACGAATACAGGCATCAAAGGTGGCACCGCCCCAAGATTCGACAGACCAAAACCCAACTTGGTCGAGTTTGTCAGCGATGGGTAACATGTCATCAAGACGAAGGCGTGTAGCAAATAATGATTGGTGTGCATCACGAAGGACAACATCTGTAATCCCTAATGCATTAGCTTTTTCGGTCATAGTGATGGCCTTATTAAAAATCAAAAATATGAATTATTTATGGCGCGAGCGGAATTTTGTAACGGCTGCGCTTATTACTGAAATAACAGTGGCATCATCCGCAGGTGATGCAGATGAAGAATGAGGATGTTCGTGGTGTGGAATAACCGCTGTAGGCGACGGCACGCCTTCTTCAGGAATCACGCCAACATTACGTTCATAGCGCGAAATTAGCTTTGACATTAGACCAGTAGCAAAAACCAACACAGTCAAAAATATAAATACAAAGCTCATACCAAATAGCATGAGTGTAAAACCATCACTCATTAAGCTGGATTTATCCATCACTCAGATCCTCTTTTAAAAAGTGGTAACGTACTAATTTCAAGCACTTAATAGCAAACAGCCGATAATTATATCATTTATCACTAGTCAGGCATGAATTGCACACTGGAATGTCATTAAATTGTCATAGTCTTCACTCGTTGCTAGGCCGCCCGTGTGGGAACGCTTACTTGCTCAACGCAGACAAAACGAGGTTATTTTGGCAGGTTCCGACCTGCATTCCCATGGAGGACTGTGGGAACGAGACAATAACGACTGTACATTGTGGGTTTAAGTGATCCAATTGCTTATTCAGATCTGCCAACTTAGATCAGGCTTCCATTCGCGTAACCAGGTAGGAATTTCATCTGCAGGTATCGGTTTGGCAATGCCATAACCTTGTGCTAATTCGCATCCCAGATGTAATAGGGCAGTGCCATGCTCAATCGTTTCCACCCCTTCGGCAATGACTTGTCGTTTGAATGAGTTAGCTAAAGCTATTACACCTTTAACAATAGTAAGATCATCATTATGAGCGAGCATGTTCCTTACAAAGCTTTGATCTATTTTAATTAAGTGAGCAGGCAGGTGTCTAAGGTAAGTAAGGGACGAATAACCGGTGCCAAAGTCATCTATAGCAAAGTTAACTCCCAGTGCTATGCAGGCATTCATCGTTTCTGATATGTGATGCACATCGTCTAAGGCGCTGGTTTCGAGTACTTCCAGTTCTAAACGGCAGGGTTCAACATCGGGTTGAAGCGCGAGTAATGTTGCCAGCCGATCAGTAAAGTCAGGCTGTTGTAATTGTTCTGCCGCAATATTTACGCTAATGTTTGCAGGGAGGTGGATGTTCATTTTTTGCCATAGACTGATTTGCATCAGTACAGTCTTAATAACCCATTCCCCGACTTCAATACTAATTACATTATTTTCAATGACAGGCAAAAACTCATTAGGCTGTAATAAACCGTGTTCAGGATGTTGCCAACGAATCAATGCTTCAAGCCCAATCACTGCGCCTGTCCGCATATTTACCTTGGGTTGATAATATAAGACAAATTGCTGCTTATCTAATGCCTGTCGAATAGCGAGCAATTTTTGTCGATGTATTTTAATGGCATCATCTTGAGTTGTATCAAATAAATGATAGCGGTTTTTACCTAGTTCCTTGGCCATATACATAGCTTGATCAGCATGGCGCATGAGTAGGTCAGCATCGCCACTATCTTGCGGGTAAAAGGTGACCCCAATACTGGCCGAGACAGTTAATTGTTTATCATCGATAGAAACAGGTTCAGACGATGCCAATAACAAACGATCTAATACTGGCTGACAATCTTCAACTTTGACTAAATCAGACAATACAGCAACAAATTCATCACCACCGATTCGGGCTAGCGTATCACCTTCACGCAAGGCGTCTTTCATACGTTGCGATATGATAATTAATAGTTAATCGCCCACTTTATGACCATGCAGATCATTGATATGTTTAAAACCATCTAAATCTAAAAACACGACGGCGAGAGACTGGCTGTGGCGTCGGCATTGCATCATAGATTGTTTTAAGCGGTCAGCGAGTAATGCACGGTTGGGCAAGCTGGTTAATACGTCATAATTAGCCATCCATTCGAGCTGACTTTGATGTGATTTTATCTGGGTAATATCGGAAAACACGGCGACATAATTGCAGACTTCGCCAGTAGCATCCTTAATCTCACTGATGGTGAGTATTTCAATATAGTCTTCACCATTCTTACGTTTGTTCCAGATTTCACCGGTCCAGTAACCAAATGTAGTGATTGCTTGCCACATCGAAGCATAGAATTCAGGTGATTGCCTGCCAGATTGCAGGATGCGAGGATTTTGACCGATAACGTCATCGCGACTGTAGCCCGTGATGGCGCTGAATGTGTCATTAACTTCGATTATTCTGTGTGCAGGATCAGTGATAATAATGCCCTCGCGAGCATGAGTAAAAACGGTAGCAGCTAGTTTGAGTTTTTCTTCAGATTGTTTGCGCTCGGTGATGTCAGTATGTACACCCACGACGCGGATCGCCTTGCCGGTAGCATCGCGTGTAATCACTTGTCCACGGTCGAGGATCCACTTATAACTGCCATCCTTGCAGCGTATGCGGTGTTCATTGATATAGGTTGGGGTATGACCTTCAAGGTGCTGTTGCAAGTCTTGCATTACCGATGATATATCGTCTGGATGAACGCGGTTTGACCATTCATGCAGTTCGGTGCCGATCTCATTCTCGGCATAGCCGAGCATATTCTTGAGTTGTTTCGAGAACCAGACTTTGCTTGTTGGTACATACCAGTCCCAAACGCCATCACCAGAACCTTCCAAGGCAAAGCGCCAACGTTCTTCACTATCTTGTAGTAGTTTCATTTGACGATGAACAAGCCAGAACAGAAGGGCACCAGTAGCAAAGATATAAAACCAACCCTTTACTGTTTGTAGTTCAATTACTTTTTGTTTATCACTAAAAAGGTATGTAAGGGCAAGGTCCGATGCCAAAATCCATATAGCACCTACAATGACATAAATTACTGATATTTTTATAGCAGGCTTACAGAATTTATTTAGATGAAACATTGTGATTGGAGATGCTAATCAGCTTCCAACACTGCTTGAATTTTGTCTAATTGTTCAGGAATGGTGTCGCATATTGCGCCATCGCCCTTGCAGCTGGCGCAACTATAGGTTGACCAGGCAGCGTTGATCAGTGTTTCTTTATCTGGATAGTCAATACGATTCACAGCGCCAATCAAGTTACGAGCGCGTGTTGCATTATGTCCTGTTTCAAATTTGCACAGTCCGATTTGCTCACGATCAGTTAAATCGTATTGTTTATGAAGTTCAACCCCCAATTCATGTAAATAGCGCATTTCAAGATAAATTTTACCGAGCGAATCACCCGAATAAGAGGTTTCTGCTTGTGCTGACAATGGCAAAACTAATAATAAAACGACACAATATTTCTTTAACATAACTTGTACTCAAGGCTGATGTTGTTGCTTAGCAGTGTAACAGTCAATTAATGATTACACCTAGGCTAATAGAATAACAGGTATTCCACTATAAAAAGTTCATTATATTGTCGAATAATAGGTCTGTTATTAAAAGCATAATCTGAGTTATTTTATTGGCGTGTTAATAGTGCGTGCAATAAAACCAGGATTTGATCATTACTTAATTCGCCATGTTGCTCAATAGGAAGATCACCTACGGGTGTCATCATATACCCTTGGAATTGGTAGTGAGCAACGCCTGATTTCAAGACCGAATCCATTGATAGCAACAAGTTATCTAGGTTAACACTTACTGGAACAGTAAATAGTTGAGTTGATTGTGCAGCTAGACTTTTTTTGCTACTTGCATTCAGTTGTGCCACTTTGTTGTGACTCAGCAAGATATCACCAGAGAGTTGTTTAACAGGTAATTTGAAGCTATTAGGGTTATAGACTTCAACCTCGAAAATGGCGCTGTTCAGTTCGGCTGAAAATTGTTTCAATTTTATAGTCTGTATTTCGGGCATCATTATAGCTTGATCTAAGACACCAGCCTGACTAACAAGACCAATTAACATCAATACCACTACAAACATTTTTTTCATTAGGGTCTGTTTGTCTTTCATAGCCGCCTCTGTTGTGAATTGAGAAACCGTCAACCAAGGCGCGAGCAATGAAGCTTGGTTGTTCCAAGTGAATGACGAGCAACACCGGGTGACGGTTTCTCAATCACAACCCGGAGGGCTGGGGCTGTTTTTCCGCCCCACAGCGTTGGAAATGACTTATGTAGAATAACTACATTACATCATTTCCGTCTTGTTCGACCAAAAAACAGCTCCAGCAGGGGTGGCGATGACAGATCAACAGACCCTAGATTATCTCTTGGAAGACGTAATACTTTTCTCGCTCACTATGACATTAAAGCCCCAGACTGAACAAGCGCTATCTTAATCACGATCTGGTGCTAGAATGTAACTCGACTTTCACTTCGACATTGGCTTTATATCACGATGCAAGACGGCTGCTTCCATACATTCAAACACACGTTAGACAGTGTTGATTTGCCGGAGAAATTTACATTTCCTTTTTATTATGCGCCACATCCGCTGTGTGTATTAGCTGCACAGGAGTTACAAGATTACCTGTCAACACAGACGCAATGGCAGCACAATTTTGGCTTAACTGGCGATGTAGACAGTGCAATTGGCAAAATGTTTGGTGTATTACTGGTGCAAAACAAACAGGGCGAGCTTGGTTATCTGGCAGCATTTTCAGGTAAGTTAGCAGACTCGAATAAGTGGTCTTATTTTGTACCACCGGTATTTGATATGTTGACTGAAAATAGTTTTTTTCAACAGCAACAAGCCGTTATTCAGCAGCTTAATGTGTTGATCCAACAGTTAGAATCGAATCCTAAAATTAAACATCACCAGCACACTTTAGCTGAAGAAATTGCCTTATCTCAACAGCATATTCAAGCCCATCGAGAGGCGATGATACAAGGACGAAAACACAGAAAACAACAACGCCAGCAAGGTCTAAGACAACTCAGTCCAAAAGGCTATGAACTACTGTGTCAGCAATTAGCCAATGAAAGTATTATTCAAAAGAAACAACTGGAATTGCTTACTCAGCATTGGGATGATCGGATTAATGCCGTCAAACAGGCTTTAGCATCTTTCATCGAACCAATAGATGCATTAAAAAATAAACGTAAAACACTGTCAGTATCACTACAGAAAAACTTATTCGAACAGTATCGCTTTTTAAATAGTTCAGGTGACTATAAAAGCATTAGTGACTTATTTGGAGATACTCCACCAGCGGGAGCAGGTGAGTGTGCCGCACCAAAATTGCTGCACTATGCGTTTTTACATGACTTGAAGCCATTAGCGATGGCTGAGTTTTGGTGGGGCGCATCACCCAAATCAGAAATTAGACAACATAAGCAGTTTTATTCGGCCTGTAATAATAAGTGTCAGCCGATATTAAGTCACATGCTTGAGGGAATGTTAGTCGATGAAAATCCATTGTTGGCCAATCCAGCACACAATAAAGACATCGACATTGTTTATCAGGATGAGGTAATGGTGATTATCAATAAGCCATTTGACATGTTGTCAGTGCCTGGAAAATCAATTCAAGATTCGGTCTATCAACGCATGAAAGATGCATTTCCAACAGCAACAGGCCCGCTTATTGTGCATCGCTTGGATATGTCTACCTCTGGCTTAATGGTGATTGCACTCACCAAACAAGCTAATAAACACCTGCAAACACAATTTATTCAGCGTACGGTTAAAAAACGTTATGTTGCGTTATTAGATGGCGAATTACATCAGCAAAGGGGCACGATTAATTTACCAATTCGTGTTGATTTAGATGATAGACCACGGCAACTTGTTTGTTATGACTATGGCAAAGCAGCAGAGACTGACTGGGATGTTATTGAAACTAAAAACGGTCAAACCAAAGTTTATTTTTATCCTAAAACAGGGCGCACTCATCAATTACGTGTGCATTCAGCCCATGTTAAAGGCTTAAATATGCCGATTGTTGGCGATGATCTTTATGGTAAAAAAGCCAATCGATTGCATCTTCATGCCGATTATTTAGCCTTGAAACATCCTGTCAGTGATAGCCTGATCGAATTTCAAATTGATGCTGAGTTTTAAATTAACTTAATTGCGATAAATCGTTTGAATCAAGTGATAGCCAAACTTGGTTTTAATCGGACCATGTATTTTCAGAACAGGGAGTTTGAATACAACGTTATCAAACGCTTTCACCATTGTACCCGGTCCAAACTCACCCAAATCACCACCTTTTTTGCCAGAAGGGCAGATTGAATATTTTTTAGCGAGTTTGGCAAAGTCACCACCGTTGGCTAATTGCTGTTTAATAGTGTCAGCTTCTTGTTTTGTTTTAAGCAAAATGTGACGTGCAGCTGCTCTGGCCAAATCAAAATACTCCAGTTAAATCAAAAAAATAATTAACCTCAGTTCTGGATAAGAATAGTCAGCTACCCTATAACGAACAATGACTTACCAACAAATAGCTGGTGAAACCACTAAAACCAGTTTTAATCACATAACCAGTGCCTTTGTTTTAGTGGATATCAAGGCAGATTTATGTAGCAATAGCCCAGCTATTGCAAGAAAATCTAACGCGGATAGCCGCTAAAACAAAGGTGCTGGATGGCTGTGCTTATCCAGAACTGAGGTTAATTAATATCAAGTGTAGTAATCAACCACTGACGGATATCTGCTATTTGTTGACGACAGACAGAATGTTCCATGGGATAACGTTTGAACTCAACTGGATAGCCCTTCGAAGACAATAACGCAAAACTGGCTTCACCTAAACGCATTGGTACGATCGGATCAAATTCACCATGATGAATAGCAATCGGTAAGTTTTGGTTAGTGGGGTGATATTGAATGCTGTCTTTAGTTGCAAAATAGGTTGATAAGGCCAACAGTCCTGCTAATTTTTGTGGAAAGGCTAATGCGGTTTCAAATGCAACTGCACCACCCTGAGAGAAGCCCGCAATAATAATGCGATCACTGGCGATGCCACGTGAGATTTCATTATGAATAAAATCAATCACAGCATTAACCGACTTTTTTAATTGAACGTCATCAATTTTTCGATCAATGTTCATTTCAACGATGTCATACCAGGCAGGCATGACCATGCCATTATTGATGGTAACAGGCAAAGACGGGGCATGAGGAAAGATAAAACGAATGGCAGCATCACTGGGTAAGTGAAGTTGGGCAACTATCGGTTCAAAATCGTGGCCATCAGCACCTAAGCCATGCAACCAGATAACAGATGCATCTGGATTTGGATTGGTTTCAAGTTCAACGTGAGCTAATAATTCGGTCATGTATATATACAAGGTTAGTTAATTTAGCCGAGTAGTGTAATCAATATTTGCTTATTTGTTGGCAAAATTAATGGCTTCAGCACTCCAGCTTGGTGCATTTTTGAGGGCATCAATAACCTGTTCCGGCTCATCAACAAAGCACCACATATCAAGATGCTTGGTATGCATAAATTGTTCTTCAACACTTTTATTGAGCATGTCTTTTAATGGTTGATAATAATTGTCGGTATTAAGTATAACGATGGGTTTGGTGAATTGACCTAAGCGTTTCAAGGTAATTGCTTCCAACAATTCTTCTAAAGTGCCACAGCCTCCCGGTAAGGCAACTAATCCGTCAATATCTTCAAGAAAGCGGGCTTTGCGTTGATGCATAGTTTGAGTAAACTCGAAATCGGTAACACCCTTATGTGCCCATTCAACTTCATTCATAAACTGGGGCATGATGCCTTTGATCTTGCCATTATGTGCAATGACAGTATCAGCCAGTTTACCCATTAATCCTTTGGCTCCACCACCAAATACTAATTCAATATTGTTTTCTACAAACAGTTTGGCTAGTGTTTGTGTGGCATCAAAGAACGTTGGTCTAATGTTAGGACTTGATGCGGCATAGACACAGATTTTTTTCATGATGCACTCAGACGTAAAATTAATTAAGAACATTAGTTTACAGCTTGCCGTTTAGTCTTGGTACAAGACGCGTCAATGTGTGCTCGAATACTCTATTAGTAGAAAGAGTTAATGGCGTACAATAAGCAGTTTTCTATGCAACATCATCCCTTGCCGCCTATGAGTATTGTTATAGTTCAAATTATCATTCAGCAATGGGATAAAAGTCAGCGCGAGCCGCATCATGTTGAGGCGCGAACTAAGTTACCAAACACAAGGGTATTAGGGCGAGACACTAGTTTTTATATCTGTGATCAACACTGCATCATCGATAAGCAAGGCGATGATGTGCTAGGAAACCGTTTAAGTTATAAATACAGTGATGATAACCTTCTCCAAATAGATCGCTTTAACATAGACTTAAGCACAACAATGATTGCGTACACTGGACAAGAAAATTCAGTAAGGCCAGCTCAAATTTTAGCTTCGATAGATAATAACTTTATTCAATGTCAATATCAGTGGCGTTATCGTGTGTTTGAAGGCGGCTTTTATTATTGGTTGTACGAGCTTGTAACCATTAATGCAATTTCTGTTGATACCTTGCAGGAAACTATATTTGTACAGAATAAACCCAAACAGGTGTTTGATAATTTAGCTTGACATAACAAAGTGGCTAATCACGACATAGCGTATTAATTTACCTAGTGTTACTAATAACAAAAACCACAAAAGATTAATACGTAAGACACCCGCCATAACAGTTAATGGATCACCGATAATAGGGACCCATGCAAAAAGCAGAGAAAAAAGGCCATATTTGTTAAAACGTTGCTCAGCTTGAACAAACTCATGTTCAGACATTTTTAACCACTTTTTGATGATACCTAAGCTTGCCCAATAGCCGAAGCCATAATTGCTTAGTGATCCTAGAACATTGCCTAGTGTTGCCGTGAAAATGACTAAAGCTTGAGAAAAACCGTTAACTAATAGCGCTGTTAATACAATTTCAGAGCTGAGTGGCAATATAGTCGCAGCTAAAAACGCAGCAATAAAAAGGCCGATCAAGCCGAGCTCTGTCAAGTAATCCATTGGTCGTTAATGTTTAGAATATAGGTATTTTATGAGTATGTTAAAAGTAAGCCCACTTAAGACTACCGCATTTATAGCCATGGCACTTCAATTTGTAGAAAACCATCTTTTGTTATCTTCGTGAAAGCGGGGATCCATAGGCAGTAAATTTAGTCGCTATCCTTGGATTCCGGCTTTTGCGGGAATGACGGGATCGAGTAATTTTTCAGTCGATTATAAGCAAAACCAAACAAAATAAACGACATAAATTAAGATAGGCTTAAACTTCATGTCTTTAGTTGTTACTATTTACCGTAATTAGTTTAGGAGTATTAAATGACAACGTGGTATTCAATTGAGTTAGCCGACAGCGAACAAGCTAAAGATACGATGAAACGTATTATGGATGCGTTCATGCCAAAATATGTCGGTGCTGGACGGCCGTTAGGCATGGCTGTGTTTTATAGCTATGATTCAGAATCACAGAATACCGCGATTTATTTTGCACCTAAAGCATCTAGTTTGGCGATGCAATTTGGCGCGAGTCCTTTTGATGGTGAATTTGCTGATATGGACTTGGCATTGCTGGTTGGTGATCAAGCCAGTATCGATCACTTATTTCCAGATGCCGATTCATAAGATTTTTGTATTGAATTTTTCACTTATAGTCCTAATCAACTTGAAGATGCTTGCTACTTTTACCGTTCGTGGTGAGCTTGTCGAACCATGAACCTAAGTAAGCTAACCCTTCGACTCTTCGACGAGCTCAGGGCTCAAGGTGAACGGAAATTTTTAGCCATATCTGCATGTTCAATGATTGCGGATATAGTCTTTTACTGTTGGGATCATAGTTAAATGATAAAAACAGATAATAGTGAGCCAAGTGACATGATTGTCAATGCAATGCGGCAATGCATACTTTTACAACCCTTGGATCAAGACGGTTTTGATCAGATTTTACACACAGCAAAAGTCTGTCATTTAGCTGAGAATGACACCTTGTTTGAACAGGGAAGTGAGTTAAACGCAATTTATTTACTGATCTCAGGCGGCATTAAGTTACAACGGTTAGCACCCAATGGTGAGGAGAAAGTGTTTGAGATCATTCGTCCAGGACAAACCTTTGCCGAAGCAGTGTTGTTTTCAGGTGGTTCACGCTTTCCGGTTTCTGCGATAGCGCTTGCACCATCAGTTGTTATTGCGATTCATGCAAAAACCTATCTAAAGCTTGTTAGTACGTCTAATGAACTATCAATGCATTTATTGGCTAAATTAAGTCAAAGATTGCATTGGATGATTAACGAAGTGGATCGACTGACCTTGCATAACGCCACGTTTCGTTTAGTTGATTATCTTTTGAGTCATATACCATACGACGATAACATGGGGCTGAAGCCTGTAACAAGGTGAGCAGCCGAAATAGATATCACAGCAATGGTCTAATCTAATGCAACACCAAATGATTATGTACAGTTTGAACACCATCAATAGTTTGAACCAGCATTGTGATAGTTTCCCTTGGTAATGACACTACTACACATATCTTATCTTGAATTTTTGGTTAAATAATTCCAGCATAACTGTTATTCAGTTTTAACAAACTGACCACGATCACACTCGGCTAACAATGTCAGTAAATCAGCACTTGCAAGCGATAGGGCATAACCCAATACACCACTGCCAATAATGACGGTATCAAATTCGCTCACACTATCATCAACCAGGACTTGAATTGTGTCAGGTAAAGCGACGGGTGGAACGGCACCCACAATGTAACCGGTAGCTTCATTTACTTCATCATATTCAGCCATACGCAGTTTACGTTCGCCAAGGTGTTTACGTAATGATGCCCAATCAGCACGACCAATGCCTGCAACGGCTAGCAAGGTAAAACCACCAGAATTCTTTTTAAATAACACGCTTCTTACAACGGAATTAGGATCACGGTGTTGTGATTGTAATAAGTCTTCTAATTGTCGAATCGGTTTTTTATCGTCTGATAACGGAATTTCTATAATGTCGTAGTTAAACTGATGCTGATTAAGCAAGTCGGTGACAGCAGATTGAATCATGCTTTTCTCCTGGAACAATAATTACGTGTTAATAATGTGACAATTTATCATATCGAGCGATTAACGATGCTGACTAATGGTAGAATGGCTGGCAAAAAGATATAAGGATAAAAAATGATGTTAGATCCTAAAAAACTGGAAGAAGTCGTTCAGGCGATCACTAAGCTTATGCCTGCAAGCTTTACAGAGATGCAACAAGATGTCGAAAAAAACATTCGTGCCGCATTAAGTGCAACATTTGCCAAGCTTGATTTGGTCACGCGGCAAGAGTTTGATGTTCAAACTCAGGTTTTACATCGCACCCGTTCAAAGTTGGAAGCCCTAGAGCAGCGTGTTGCGGAATTAGAACAAGTGCAACGTGTTGCGGAATTAGAAAATAACAATTAAGAGACGAGCATGTCTGAATTTAACAATATCACCGTTACACGTGAAGCCAATGTCTATTTCAATGGTAATGTGACAAGCCGAACAGTTAGGTTTGCTGATGGCTGCACTAAAACCTTGGGTATTATGATGCCGGGTGAATACACATTTGGCACGGCACAACCAGAGTTAATGGAAATTTTAGCAGGACAATTACGCTATAAACTTGCCGGCAGCGATGCGTGGAACACCGTTAATGGTGGCGAAGCGTTTAATGTGCCGGGTGATTCATCATTTGATCTGGTTGTGACAGAGCTTGTTGATTATTGTTGCTCATATCTCGACTAATCAACGATTGGTATTAAACGAAACTTATCACTTAGACAGAATTCAGTGTGCCTAGAAAAGTAAATAACGGGTAAAACACCGGTAAATCGGATCAAAAGAGCGTATTAATCATTTTTTGCGCAATGTATTCAAAAGTTAGCTGACTGCTTGGTGCAACGCTCTTGTTATTACAAGCTGAAATTTATCTATACGCCAATTACAACGTGAATTAAATGAAAATTAAACTACGTCTAATTTTGAAATAAAGCGTGGTATTATAGCCGGCAATGTTATCTTTAAATAAAATCTTCTCCAAATTGAGAAATAAACATAAACGTTCTGACACTGATAAACAGACTGCTTCGAGTAGTGCTGCGCCCCTAATTATTCAAAGACCAGATCATACAATTTCTCGCAAACAAATTAGCCCGCACGCTTTAAAAGTATTGTATGGTCTAAAAGATGCCGGCTATGAAGCGTATTTAGTCGGTGGTTGTGTGCGTGATTTGTTATTAGGTCATGAGCCTAAAGACTTTGATGTTGCAACCGATGCATCACCGGAACAGATCCATAAATTATTCAGAAAAAGCCGTCTGATCGGTCGGCGCTTTAAATTGGTACATGTTGGCTTTGGTAAAAATATTATTGAAGTGGCGACATTTAGAGCACCTCCTGAGGCCGAACAACATGTTGATGAGCAAGGCAAGATCACGCGTGATAATGTCTTTGGTACCTTAGAGCAAGATGCATGGCGCCGCGACTTTACGATCAATGCCTTATATTACAATATTCGTGACTTTTCACTTATCGATTACACGGGTGGTATCGCTGATTTAGAACAAGGCAAGATTAGGTTAATTGGTGATGTTGAAACGCGTTATCGTGAAGATCCGGTTCGGATGTTACGGGCGCTTCGCTTTGTCGGAAAATTAGGCCTTGTGTTGGATGAAGAAACCGAACGCTGGATCCCAAAACTTGCCGATTTATTAAAAGCGATTCCCGCCGCACGATTATTTGATGAGTCGTTGAAGTTGTATTTAAGCGGCAATGCAGCAGTGACCCATGAATTATTATGTCATTACAATGTGTTTCCGCAGTTGTTTCCACAAACCGATGCTGTTTTACATACCGAACAAGATCATTTTCCAAGAACCTTATTGATAAAGGCGCTTGAGAACACCGATCAACGAATTGATGATGATAAGCCTGTCACCCCCGCATTTTTATTTGCCGCATTACTTTGGGAACCTGTGCGACAACGTTGGCAAGACTATATTGCTAATAAAATTCCTAATATCCCTGCATTACAGCGCGCCTGTGCTGAAGTGATTGCTGAACAAATAAAAAATGTTGCTGTGCCAAAACGCTTTACTTTAGTAACGCGAGATATTTGGGTGTTACAAACACGGCTGGAGCAACGTTCTGGTAAGCGCGCTTTTCGTGTTTTAGAGCATCCAAAATTTAGAGCCGCTTATGATTTTTTATTGTTACGGGCAGAATCGGGTGAGCCAGTAACAGAATTAACGCAATGGTGGACTGATTTTCAGGTCGCGAGTGAACAAGAGCGTTTAACAATGGTCAATTCCTTAGCTGATTCATCTGTTAAACCTAAACCACGTCGCCGTCGCCGGCGTAAACCCGCAGCAAAGAGTGAATGATGCAGGTATATATTGGCCTGGGTAGCAATTTAGCTGAGCCTGTAAAACAAATAAATTGGGCTATTGATGCGCTGAATACATTAGCTGATACAGCGGTGATAAAGCAATCATCGCTTTATTCGAGTCCACCGATGGGGCCTCAAGATCAACCCGATTATGTCAATGCGGTAGTGCTTATTGATACTGAGCTGTCGCCTCATCTATTACTTGATGGTTTACAAGCCATTGAGCAACAACAAGGTCGGGTCAGAAAGCGGCATTGGGGTGAACGAACTATCGATTTGGATATCTTAATTTATGATGATGTCGTGATAGATGATCAGCGTCTTCAGCTACCACATCCAGGTATTGCAGATAGATCATTTGTACTCTATCCATTAGCTGAAATTGCGCCTGATATTGACATTCCAATTCTAGGTGATATTAGGCAATTAGTAGAAAACTGCCCGCCTGCTGGCATACACCTTCTGGAAAAGAATTGAGTATGAATTTTAAATTACCATATCGCTATATTGTTGTTGAAGGTCCTATCGGTGTTGGTAAAACACATCTGGTGAAACGATTGGCAGACAGTTTATCGGGCAGTATTTTGCTGGAAGAACCGGAAAACAATCCTTTTCTTGAAAAATTCTATCTGCATCCAGAGCAATCGGCATTGCCGACACAGCTTAGTTTCTTGATGCAACGGGTCAAATTAAGCAAAACCTTAGAACAAGATGATTTTTTTAATGAACTTCGGGTTGCCGATTTTATGGTTGAAAAAGATCGTTTATTTGCTCAAATCACCTTAGATGATGATGAGCTTGCCCTATATAACATGGTCTACGACAATCTTACGATGCAACATCGCAAACCAGATCTTGTCATCTATTTGCAAGCACCGTTATCGGTATTGAAAACTCGAGTATCGCAGCGTGGTATTGGTTATGAGCAACGTATTGAAGATGCTTACTTAAAACGCTTAACTGATAGTTATGCTGATTTCTTCCACTATTACGATCAATCGCCATTATTAATTGTCAATGCCGAACAAATTGATCTGGTTAACAGTGAACAAGATTACCAAAATTTGTTATCACAAATCAGTAGTTTGCATAGCGGTCGCCAATACTACAATCCATTAGCTGTTAAAGAGAAAAAATAATGAGTCGGTTAAATTTAAGCCATCTTCGCAAGATGAAAACCGAGCAAACCAAGATTGCTGTGCTCACTGCCTATGATGCTAGTTTTGCGCATGTTTTAGAACAAGCTGGTGTTGATGTCATATTAGTCGGTGACTCTTTAGGTATGGTGATTCAGGGGCAAGAAAGCACATTACCCGTTACTGTTGATGACATGATTTATCACACCCAAAACGTGGTCAGAGGCACCGAATCAGTATTTGTTATCGCTGATATGCCATTTATGAGTTACGCCAATTCAGAACAAGCTATTAAAAATGCAGCGCGATTGATGGCGGAAGGTGGTGCTCATATGGTTAAGCTTGAGGGTGGGGCAGTGGTTGCCGACACTGTAAAGCAATTAACTGATCGTGGTATCCCTGTGTGTGCACATTTAGGTTTATTACCACAATCCGTGCATCGTTTGGGTGGTTACAAAGTTCAGGGTCGTGATCAAGATACAGCTGATCAACTTGTAAACGATGCCTTGATTTTACAAGAAGCTGGAGCAGATATGGTTGTGCTTGAGTGTGTGCCCGCAAGTTTAGCTAAACGTATTACCAGTGAAGTTGATATGGCCGTTATTGGTATAGGTGCCGGCAGTGATGTCGACGGACAGGTGTTGGTACTTTATGACATGTTAGGACTGACACCAGGTAAACGTCCACGATTTACGCATGATTTTTTAGCTGATACTGGCGCGATTCCAGCCGCTATTGCCAACTATGTTCACGCTGTAAAATCGCTTGAATTCCCAAGACAAGAGCATCATTTCTAGTGCAAATAGTTGAAACAGTCAGTGCACTGAAAGCACAAATTAAAGCATGGCGTCGTGCCGATCACACTATTGCAGTTGTTCCTACCATGGGAAACCTGCATCAAGGCCATTTATCCCTTGTTGCCAAAGCGAAAGAGTATGCAGATAAGGTTGTAGTCAGTATTTTTGTCAACCCGTTACAGTTTGACGATAAATCTGATTTATCAGCGTATCCACGAACTATCCAACACGATATTGAACAATTAACAACAATAGACTGCGATCTTGTTTTTACGCCATCAGCTGATGTCATGTATCCCGAAGGAATGGATAATCAAACTACCGTATCTGTCCCAGGCAGTGATGACAAATTGTGTGGTAAAAACCGCGTAGGTCACTTTGATGGTGTCGCTACTGTAGTGACCAAGTTATTCAACATGGTACAAGCTGATTTTGCTGTATTTGGCGAAAAAGATTACCAGCAGTTATTAGTGATAAAAAAACTGGTTCAAGATTTAAATATACCGATAGATATCGTTGGTGTGGCTACTTATCGTGAAGATAATGGCCTAGCAATGAGTTCGCGCAATCAGTATTTAACCCAGCAACAGCACCAGCAAGCGGCTGGATTGTATCAAACACTAGTATCTATTGAACAAAAACTGCAACAAGGTGATGATAATTTTGAACAAATTCAATCTGTTGCACTATCTGAATTAACACGATTGGGCTTTGAGCCAGACTATGTTGATATCCGCCAAGCGGATACCTTAGCACAAGCAACTTCAGGTGATAAAGCCTTACGCATTTTAGCTGCAGCACGTTTAGGCAAAGCACGTTTAATTGATAATATCGCTTGTAATCTTGCTTGAGTACGCTTAAAAAGGGATAATGTCGCATTAGATAACTAGTGATTGTCGGACATGCAACTGACCTTATTAAAAACCAAATTACACCGTGCTTGTGTTACCCATTCTGAACTTGAGTATGAAGGCTCTTGTGCTATTGATAGTACATTGTTAGAAGCTGCGGGTATTCATGAATACGAACAAATTCAGATTTACAATGTCGCTAATGGTGAACGCTTTACGACATATGCAATTCGTGCTGAAGCAGGATCAAAAATCATTTCAGTCAATGGTGCAGCAGCTCATAAAGCAAACCCAGGTGATCGCATCATTATTTGTGCTTATGGCACGATGGATGAAAGTGCGGTTGCCGAATTCAAACCAACCCTGGTTTATTTGAATGAGCACAACGACATCATCACTATGCGTCATTCAATTCCTGTTCAAGCTGCTTAATTAATAAGCATTCACAGAGTTCAATAATGGAAAGACTGTTCGAAAGTATGTTGTGGAACAGCCGCTTTGTTGTGGTCGTTTCGGTATTAGTCAGCTTGGCAACGTCATTTGCCATGTTTTATATGGCAACGGTAGATGCTTATTTCCTGATCTCACATTTGGGTGAGTACCTTTCTCCCGATCTGATTGGTGAAGCTCGTAAGGTCTTTCGTGCGGAAACTGTGACGCATGTGGTAGAGGTGATTGATGGTTATTTACTAGCTACGGTTTTATTGATTTTTGCATTAGGTTTATACGAATTGTTTATTAGCAAAATTGGACAAGCGGAACAATCAGATATGCAATCATCTGTATTGGCAATTAATAGTCTTGATGATCTTAAAACACGCTTAGGTCGTGTTGTGATCATGATCTTAATTGTTAATTTCTTTGAACATGCCATTAGTATGGACTTTCACGGTGCGCTGGAGTTATTAGCACTAGCTGGTGGTATTGCTTTGATTGGCGTGACACTTTACCTAACTCATGCAGAAGAGCATAAATAGCTAGCCAAATAGAGTGGTTGATTTTATCGGTACTTCTAGCCTCTACTAGTCAACTCAAATGTAGTCACAAAACAGTCATCAAACTGTTATTCGTTTGTCATGGATAATCTCTATTATTTGATGGAATACGTCAAAATAGAGATCTGAAATGCTAACTATCGAAGATGCAATTCACCAAAAATTTCCCGGTTTTGAAAGCAAAAGTCCTTGGATAAAAAAACCGACAATCAGTTTATTACGTAAGCTTTCTCATGAGCAAGAAGTTAATCATTTCCTCGATACTCATCAAGATCTGCAAGGCTTTGACTTTGTGGAGCAAGTGCTTGAACATTTTAATTTCAGTTACGCTATCGCTGATCGTGACCGTAAAAATATTCCGGCAACAGGTCGCGTTGTTATTGTTGCCAATCATCCACTTGGCGCATTAGATGGTCTTGCTTTATTAAAATTGGTCGGTGAAATTCGTCGCGATGTCAGGATTGTCGTCAATGATATGTTGATGAACTTCAAAGCGGTCGAAGCGTTACTGCTACCAGTAGATAATTTAAATAAAACAACGCAAAAAAGCAGTGTTGCCAGAATTATTGACTGCTTGAATAATGACGAAGCAGTGATTGTATTTCCAGCGGGTGAAGTATCACGAATTCGTCCTAATGGTGTGCGTGATGGCAAGTGGACAAATGGATTTTTAAGTTTTGCTAAAAAAACCAACTCTCCCATTTTACCTATCTATGTCAATGCGAGAAATTCACCTTTATTTTACAGCAGCTCAATGGTCTACAAGCCTTTAGCGGGTATGCTGTTAGCACATGAAATATTTAATAAAAGATCTAAAACAATCACAATGAAAGTAGGCGAGGCTATTCCCTATCAAGCTATTGCTTCTCTTGCTCTTGCTAAAAAGCAAAAAACCAAGCTTATTCGCCGCCATCTCTATCGGATTGCTAAAGGTAAATCGTCATTATTTCTAACAGAACAAACTATCGTGCATCCACAAGATCGGCGAGCGATAAAAAAAGAATTGCAACAAGCCCAGTTACTTGGTGAAACCAGTGATGGTAAAAAAATCTATTTGTTTGATTACCGACCAGATTCAGCGGTTATGCATGAAATCGGCCGTCTACGTGAATTTACGTTTAGGCAAGTGGGCGAAGGTACGGGTAAAAAACGTGATCTAGATCGCTACGATCGTGATTATCGCCATTTGATTTTGTGGGATGATCAGGAGCTGGAAATTGCAGGAGCCTATCGGTTGGCAGAGGTAAAACGACTGATTGAAAAGACGGATAGTCGCGGTATTTATAGCCAGGAATTATTTGAGTACAACCCAGATAAAATGGTACCGATTTTTGAGCAAGGCATAGAGTTAGGACGTAGTTTTGTCAGTCCAAAATATTGGGGTATGCGCAGTCTTGATTATCTGTGGTACGGTATCGGTGCTTACTTAAAGCACTATCCAGATATACGTTATTTATTTGGCCCAGTCAGTTTAAGTAATAATTATCCAGAGCGCGCTAAAGCGCTATTAGTCAGCTTTTATCAGCATTATTTTAATGATGATCGGCAACTGGCTAGTGCACGTATGCCCTATAGATTAACTGACGATCAACACTATCAGGTTAGGCTGACGGTGACCGGTTTAGATTATGAGGCTGATTTCAAGGCATTACGTATGCAATTAACTCATATGAATGTCACGGTGCCTACCTTGTATAAACAGTATGCTGATTTATGTGAACAAGGTGGTGTTAAATTTGTTGATTTTAACATCGACGCTAACTTTGCAAATTGTATTGATGGCTTGGTAATTGTCGATTTGAGTTTACTTAAGGCATCAAAACGCAAGCGCTATTTGACGGGTTAAGGTGATCTTGGTTTTATTGGATAGTTTGACCCGCACCTTATGAATAAAGCGCATTTCTGACACTGCCTATTGATAGAACTTAAGCCGTATTTTAAACAGATCATTGACTCAGCCATGCGGATAATAATCAGGCGATGACACAAAAATAAACCGCTAAAACAAAATTCTACACACCGGAAATTTGCTTGAAAGACTTGAGCTGGCTTGTTTAACACGATATTGAATAAACAATCCGTTTTTAATTGGTTTGGTTTATAACCCCATAATCCTACTATCTGCCTGCACTTCAAAACTACAGGAGATAGACGGTGTCATTCAAACTCAAACCTTTAACACAGCATTTACTGTTGGCAGGCTTTATAAGCTTGTCGCCTTTGGCGGCGCAGGCTGCTAACAATGATGCTGATGCGCGTATCGAAAAGCTGGAACAGCAGGTTAACCTTCTGCTCAAAAAGTTAGATGAGCAAAACGCACAATTAAACCAACAGCAACAAGAGATAAAAACAACAAAAGCAGCAACCAAAGATGCAGTTATTGCTAAAACCAATGGCCGTAGTCTTAAATTTGAATCAGCCGATGGTGATTTTGTCGCTCAAGTAGGTGGCCGCCTGCAGGCTGATGCCGCTTTTTATGATGGCGATATTCCAAGTGGCGACGGCACTGATTTCAGACGGATCTTTCTTGATCTGCGTGGTCAGGTCTATAAAGACTGGGCTTATCGTTTCCAGTATGACTTTGCTCGGCCAAATGGCAGTACCTCAACACGTGGTATTCGTGATGCCTATATCAAATATACCGGTTTAGATGCCGGCAATATCACCGTCGGTCAATTCAAGACACCGTTTGGACTTGAGCATTTGACCAGCAGTTTGCATTCGACTTTCCTTGAACGTGGCCTCAATCATGTATTCACCCCAGACAGACGTATCGGTATCGGCTTTGACACCAAAGGCGATAACTGGACCTTTGCCGTGGGTGGTTTTGGTGGTCCGGCAGAAGAAAATGAGAAAAATGACAGCACTAGCACTGATGAAGGCTGGAACTTAATCGGCCGCGTCACTGCAACCCCATTCAAGTCAGATAATGGCTTGCTCCATATCGGTCTGGCAGCACGTCAGAACTGGGCTGGTGATACTGATAGCAGCATTCGACTTCGCGCACGTCCAGAAGTCGGTGTTGATGGCGCCAGGCTGATTGATACTGGTACTGATAAAATTGGCAACAAGATTAGAAATATCGATGAACAACGTTCCTACGGTGTGGAATTGGCGGGTGTTTATGGACCTTTGTCATTACAGGCTGAATATATCACCACTGAAATCGAACGCGATCAGGGACAAGACCTAGACTTTGATGGCTGGTATGCCTATGCCAGTTACTTCCTGACCGGCGAATCACGCACTTACAAAAATGGCATCTTCGATCGCATCAAAGTCAAAAAAGCTGTGGGCAAGGGCGGTTATGGTGCATGGGAAGTGGCAGCACGTTACAGCACGGCTGATCTGACTGATGGCGACATTATCGGTGGTGAGCTGGATAACGCGACTTTCGGTGTCAACTGGTATGCAACTAATAACGTCCGTTTTGCTGCTAACTACATCAAGGTACTGGATATCGATCGTCCAGGTAACGCATTGGACGGTAAGGATGGCGATATTTTCGCTGCCCGTGCTCAAATCGATTTTTAAACATAATTTTTGCAAATCTATTGCTTAATAAAGGAAATATCATGAAATTAAAAACTATATTAAAGACCTTGCCTTTGGCATTAAGTCTAGCTATTGCTTCAGCTAATACGCTGGCGAAAGACATTGAGATCCTCAATGTATCTTATGACCCAACCCGTGAGCTTTATCAGGAATACAACCCGATTTTTGCTAAACACTGGAAACAAAAAACAGGCGATAACGTCACGATTAAGCAATCACATGGTGGTGCTGGCAAACAAGCGAGAGCAGTCATCGATGGCTTGGAAGCTGACGTTGTGACCCTGGCACTTGCTTATGACATTGATGCTATTGGTGAAAAAACCGGCAAAATTCCAGCGGATTGGCAATCTCGTTTGGCTAATAACAGTGCACCTTATACCTCAACAATTGTTTTTTTGGTACGAGCAGGTAACCCAAAAGGCATCAAAGATTGGGATGATTTGGTAAAACAAGGTGTTGAAGTGATTACACCTAATCCAAAAACATCGGGTGGTGCACGCTGGAATTATCTGGCGGCATGGGGCTTTGCTGAAGAAAAATATGGCAGTGAAGAAAAAGCTAAAGAATTTGTTAGCAAACTCTTTAAAAATGTTCCGGTTCTCGATTCTGGCGCGCGTGGTTCGACCAATACATTTGTTCAACGTGGTATCGGTGATGTATTCATCTCATGGGAAAACGAAGCATTTTTAGCCGTTAATGAACTGGGCAAAGATAAGTTTGAAATTATTGTGCCTTCAGTGTCGATTTTGGCCGAACCACCGGTTACGGTTGTTGATGGCAATGCTCAAAAAAATAATGCAGTAGAGGTTTCAAAGGCTTATTTGAGCTATCTGTATTCGCCAGTGGGACAAAAGTTAGCAGCAAAACATTATTACCGTCCTTACCTACCGGAACACGCGGATCCAGCAGATATTGCCCGTTTCCCAAAAGTGAAAACCTTCACAGTTGATGACACTTTTGGCGGCTGGCAAAAAGCTCAGAAAAAGCATTTTAATGATGGTGGTGTGTTTGACACTATCTATTCTATTAACTAGTTCAATCAATAATTCGGCCTGAAATAAGTCAGGCCGAATAGTAAAAATAAAAGGATATAGACATGACCATTAAAGCAATAAACAGCCGAAATCAATTTAAAGGCACGATCAAACGCATAAAACGTGGCGATGTAGTCAGTGAAGTTGAAGTTGATACACGTGCTGGCATTATCACATCGGTGGTGACCACAAGTTCAATTGATCACCTTGGACTTAAACCAGGATTTGAAGTAATAGCCTTATTCAAATCAACGGAAGTGGCGCTGGCCAGTTTCAGCAAGATATAAACGATCTATACCCAATCAACTCGAAGATGCTTACTACTTTTACCGTTGGTGACGAGCTTGTCCTACTTTCGCTGTTCGTGACGAGATTTTTTACCGTTCGTGGTCGACTGCATGGATGCAGGAGGTAGAGCAACGCAAGACAGGAAACGTTCCTGACGTTTCTTCTGCATACACCACATCCATGTGGATAAGCAGTTGCCGAGAGCTTGTCGAACCATGAACCGAAGTAAGCCAAGCCTTTGACTCTTCGACGAGCTCAGAGCTCAGGGTGAACCGAAATTTTTTAGCCATATCTGCATCTTCAATGATTACAGGTATATAGATCAAGGAGCAGCATAATGAACACCAAAATCCTAACTGTGCCAGGGTTTCATGGCAGTGATGATCAACACTGGCAAACCTGGCTCGAACAACAATTTCCAGAAAGTGAACGTTTGACCGGTGTCGACTGGGAGACACCAGCACTGTTCACTTGGTCAGAGGCACTAGAAAAGCAGCTCGATAGTATCTCTGGACAAGTGATTTTGGTCGCGCACAGTTTTGGGTGTTTGGTAAGTGCCGTGATAGCGTCATGGCGACCAGAAAAAGTAGTCGGCGTTATATTAGTCGCACCAGCAGCGCCAGAACGTTTTGCGCTTTATGGGCCGATTAATGACAGCCAAAACACCTTACAAACGATAGCAGCTTGCATGCCTGACCGGCATCTAAATACCTTAGGGGTAGTGGTTGCCAGTAAAAATGATCCGTGGATGCCACTTGTTCAGGCGGATCAACTGAGTCGTGATTGGGGCTTAGCGTTTTATAACGCAGGCAATGCCGGTCATATAAATAGCGCATCTGGCTATGGTCAATGGCCGTTAATCAAGGATTTTGTTTTAGCGATGCTTGACGCTGTAGAGCCGCTGCCAGGTGATGAGGTTTATCAGTTAGGTAACTGGAATAACTCACGTAAACGTCAACTACCCAGAACTTACCCAACGATCAATACCGTGGCAATAAACAATACTTTTTTACACTATGCCTGATAGCAGGCAAAACCAAGGAGAAACAACATGACCATCAGATTAGGCGATACTGCCCCTGACTTTGAGCAAGATTCAACCGAAGGTCGCATTCATTTTCACCAATGGTTGGGAAACAGCTGGGGTGTACTGTTTTCGCACCCAGCAGATTTTACACCGGTATGTACAACGGAATTAGGTCTGACAGCCAAGTTAAAAGCTGAATTTGAATTAAGAAATGTCAAAGTATTAGCCTTATCTGTTGACTCTGTCGATAAGCATCATCAATGGATCGACGATATTAATGACACTCAAAATACTACAGTCAATTTTCCAATCCTGGCAGATCCTGATCGTAAGGTATCCGAGTTGTATGACATGATTCATCCCAATGCCAATGCGACACTGACAGTACGATCGTTATTTATTATCGATCCACAAAAAAAAGTCAGATTAATCATTACCTATCCAGCCAGTACGGGTCGCAATTTTAATGAAATTTTGCGGGTGATAGATTCTTTGCAACTGACCGATAACGAAAAAGTAGCAACACCAGGCAATTGGCAAGCTGGCGATAGGGTCGTGATTGTGCCATCGATTCAGGATGAAGCTGAACTCGCTGCTCGTTTTCCTCAAGGTTATGACGCGGTAAGACCATACCTGCGTTTTACTGATTTACACTGATACTCTCACCGCGTATACGGCATGTGCCAACTTTTAGGTATCAGCAGTCAACAACCAGTTAACCCTGGCTGGTTGTTGGCTGATTTTTTCATGCTAATGCCTTGGCAGAACGGGTTTTATTAAACACAACGACAACGCTTCGATTTATTGGTTTGAGAGCGGTACATGATAAAGGACTTAATTTAACCTCAGTTCTGGATAAGCACAGCCATCCAGCACCTTTGTTTTAGCTATCTAAAATTTCGTGAGGATCGGTCAGGCTCAGTCCCATGATCCGAGCAGATTTGATTAGTAGTGGATCGACGCTTCTTAGGCCAGCAAACAAGTTGAAGCAACTATCATTGCGTTTACATTGGAAAATCCTCACCTTGGACAAGCCCAAATCTCGTTGCAGATTAAAGATAAACAGACTCTAATACATCTAACGTGTAAGCAAATGATTATGTACAGTGTGGACACCATCAATAGTGTGAACCAGCATTGTGATAGTTTCTAGTTGATCTTCGTTATCTACTTCACCTGTAAGCAATACATCGCCTTTGGTTGTGACGACTGTTATGTTGAGATGCTTGAACTCAGTATGATCACCTAGTGCTTGTTTAACGTTTGCAGTGACATCTTTATCATTCACTTCTTGAGTTTGAGACTGGTTTTGTTGTGGCAATTGAGCTGTTTTTTGATCTTGGTCACAGCCATAAAGCAGACTAGTGCTGATTAGTATCAAGCCTGTAAGCCATAAGGTTGAGAGTGATTTCATGGTATGTTCTCGCTGCTATGTTTAGTTAATTGTGAAAAGTTTTATTTACTCTGTTTTTGCTTGGTTTAATCGAACGCGTAGCCCACCCAAAGTGGGCGATTGGTCTAGTTGCAAGTCAAGGTGATAGATCTGGGCAATTTCTTTAACAATGGTCAGTCCAAGGCCGTGACCGGCAACTGATTCATCAATACGAATGCCGCGTTGGGTGATGAAGTCCAACTGTTGTGTTGAGCAACCTGGGCCATCATCTTCAACAATTATGGTCAATTCTGGTTCTGTCTTAACGCTACATTTGATCATGCTGTTTGCCCATTTGTAGCTGTTGTCTAATAGGTTTCCCATAAGTTCTAACATATCGTCTCTATCGGTATCATCAAACGTCCCTTGAGCAATGTCACATTCAAATGAAAGTGATTTATCCCGGTACATCAGTTTGAGTACGTTGATCAGATTGGGAATTTCTTTAGACGGTACAAACCGTTGGCCTGGTGTGCCTGAACCAGCTAGCCTCGCTCGTTTCAATTCATGATTAATGATTTGTTGCATTCTGGTTGTATGCTCTTGTATCTCATTAAAAATATCGGGATGTTGTTTTATTTTTTCATCATTTGAAAGTTGTGTGAGCAGGATCAATGGCCCTTTTAAAGTATGAGCCAAATTACCCAAGGCATTACGTGAGCGTTGAAGGCGTTGCGTCATAACTAACAGCAGATGATTGACGGCCTCGACCAATGGTTTAACTTCGCTGGGTACGTTTTCAGTTAACTGACCTTGTTCACCTTCTGATAATTTCAACACTTCATCGTGCACATGACGGAGTGGCCGAAATGATGTTTTGATAATGATGCGTTGAATTAGAACTAAAAGACACAAAGCAATAATGGCAATGCCAATAAATAATGTGCTGTAAAAGCGTAACTGTTGTTGCAACGGCGAAATATCCTCTGCAACCGCAATGGTGACAATACGATTTTCTTTTTGATAACTGGCAATATGAATCAGTAATGATTGAGAGTCAGGACCATCTTGTTCGATAGTGTTGTTACGGCCTAAACTAGGAAGCTCAAATTCTAATGTATCATCCCACAATGAGCGTGAACGAATAGGCTCGGCATTATTCGAGGTGACGATTTGATAATAATGCCCCGAATAGGGTTGAGCGTATACATTAGTAAGCTGGGTGTTGACGAGACTTACATTGCCTTCTGGGTCGAATGCGATTGCGGCAAGTAGACTCTGACTGTCATGCTCCAGGCGAGATTCGATGAAACGTTCAGTGAGTTTTTCGATGACTGATACTTGTGCCCAACCTAATAACACCATTAAAGCGATCAGGCTAACAGCCAGACCTGCTTGTAAGCGACGTTCAAGTGAGTTCATTGTGCAGCTTCAGTGAATAAGTAACCTTGACCACGCCGTGTTTTGATATAGTCTTTGCCGATTTTTTGACGAAGGTGGCTAATATGTACTTCAACTACATTGCTTTCATGGTCTGAGTCACCCTCATAGATATGTTCGCCCAATTGTGTTTGAGACAAAATTTTACCGGGGCGAATCATAAAATAACGTAAAAGGCGAAACTCAATGCCTGACAGTGGAACATTTATGCCCGAGGATAAAGTGACTTGCTGTTGTTCTTGATCCAGTGTTAGTCCAGCTACGTTGATATGTTGTTCAACACGATCTTGGCTACGGCGTAATAAGGCATCGATTCGGGCTAATAGCTCTTCGGTATGAAAGGGTTTACCAATATAATCGTCGGCACCTGCTTTTAGACCTTCAACACGGTCTGACCAATCATCACGAGCAGTCACAATAATGACCAGTAATTTGATATTTTGTTTACGCCAGTTTCGCAAAACCTCAAGCCCGGATCGCTGTGGCAAGCCCAAATCGAGAATGACAAGATCGTATGGATCTTCAATACCTTGAAATTCAGCATCAATACCATTAGTGACGAGATCAACTGCAAAACCAGCATTGCTCAGATCGTGTTTCAGTCTTGGACCAAGACGAGGATCATCTTCAACCAAAAGTAATCTCATCAATACACTCCGAAAGGCTTACTTTTTAGCACGTTTTATTTCCTTGCCTGTTTTAGCATCAAACCTAAGTTTTTGAACACGACCTTGGTCGTCAAGCAACTCGATTTCATAGAGTAAAACATCGTGCTTTTGTTCAAGTTCGATTTCCAGTATTGGCCAATCACCATACTGACGTATGGTTGGCAACAAACTTTCCAGAGACACTATTTCACCACGAAGGTGTAACTCGCGGGCACGCTTATTATCACTGTCCGAATATGCAGACAGTGACACTAAGGATAAAACCAATGCGATTAGATAATGGCGCGGTTTCATTGTTTAATCCCATCTACCCAAAGCGCCAGGGATCTTGATTTCATTTTCATTAAATGACCCTTTATCAGCTTGACGATGGCAAGCGATGCAGTTGCTGAAGCTACCAATTTCGGCATTATGAGTGATCGCTGTTAATGATAGTTCACGGTGCTTTCTTTTAAAATAGTCAGTGTCGGTAATTCGTAATGGCGTGTCATCGGCAGCAAGTGAATTAGTAATTCTACGAGAACGCTTATAATCACTTTTATCTGCTGCGTTATCAGTAAGATAGTTGAGTATAGCAGTATAGGATTCAGCTGTAAGTTCAGCGTTATCACCAAAATGGTTGTCTAAACCTGACATCAGTTTTTGCCAGGATCGTTCAGGCAAAAGTCCTGGTTGATAGCCCATGTGACAGCTGGCACATTCATTTTTATATAACTGATGTGTCACAGGAGCCACATCAAGTTGAGGTTTAAACCATTTAGCACTTTCATTTTCTCCACCACCACTACAATAGGCAAGTGATGCTACTGCTGACGAAATAATAACTGAACCGATAATGATACTTTTTTTGATAATAAACTCCTGACAACCATTATTGTTGACTTAAATAACGCAAAATATCGCCTTTTTCTTGAACACTGCATTCACGACCCCATGTCCATTTGCAGTTTCTAACAAACCATTTTTCGATTTTTGCCTGATCAGTAAAACGGGCAGGGTTGATGGTTGGTGACATAGGCTTGATCACCTTGGTTGTTTTAATATGCTTGCCTGATTGTGAGACATCACTGCCGTGACAACTGGCACAACTTCGAGTGACTGGAGCTTGTTTGTGTGTTATTTCTTGATTCCACAGGGCCTTACCAGCCTCAGCACTAAAGCTTAAATTGCCTTGCTGTTGATAAAGCTCAATTGTTGATTCTAATTGTTCACCTGCAAATAATGGTGTGTGAATAGCGACTAATAAACTGGCTAACACTAGTGTCTGTTTTTTCATCGTAATCTCCTGTAATAGCATGCGTTATTCTGACTGTTTGTAGCCAGTGACCATGGCTTTAACCAGGTTTTCTTTGTGCGATAGACTGGCGATGACAACACCAACAATATGAAAGAAAATTAAGGCCAGAGTTAAGTTTGCAAAAAACTCGTGCACATCCTCAGCTCCGTCATAAATAAAATTAGGTGTCATATCCATCAGACTAACAAGCGGCCCAGCAGCTTCTTCAGTAGCATAGGCGGCCAAGCCAGTAATCGTTGTCAGTAACAGGCTGGCTATCAAGGCAATGACCATGGCACCACCGGCAGGGTTATGGCCTAAATAGCGTTTAGCTCGGTTATAAAAGATATCCTTGAGATAGGCCAACACTGAACTTGGCGTTTGAACAAAGTCAGAAAAACGGGCATGTTGTGGACCAATAATTCCCCATATAATGCGAAATGACAGTAATCCCATAATCGTATAACCAGCATAGGTATGAATGGTCATAAAATCATCTTCAGTCAAATAAGCCGTGGCAAAACATGCCACAAGTAACCAATGGAAAATGCGTACGGGTAAATCCCAGATTTTAATTTTTGAGGTATTCATGGCTCGTCTCCTAATGAACTTGGCTAAAGCATAGAAGATGAACCTGAAATAAAGCTGAAAAACAAAACTAAATAACAGGTTTTGTTTAATGAGAGAATGTTGTACGGCTAACTCATCTTATGTGAGTTCAGAGTAGTAAGCAGGAGGCACTTCCATCTCTATAAAATGAAAGTGCCTTACAGTATTATAAATTCAAGAGATACAGTACTAACGTAAGGTTCTGCTGAACAGGTTTAATGCCAACTGATAACCCAAACTTGCTGTTTGAGCATCAAAACGGCCACCATCGCCTTCATCACGCATAAAGGCATGACCAGCATTAAACTCATGCCATGTAAAGGTGATATCTGTTTGGTTTAATTCTTTATAAATTTTAGCCAAACCAGAAGCGGGAATATGATTATCCTGTTTGCCCCAAATCATCAATAACTCACCTTTAATGTCAGCCAAACGTTCCATGCTATGCTGGCCTGGCTTATTAGGGATTGTTTGAATATGAAGATCGGTACCGTAAAAACAGGCAGTGCCTTTAACTTCGGGTTGTAACGCTGCACGAAATGCCAAGTGACCACCAATACAGTAGCCCATGGCACCGATATGACCATTACACCAGGCTTGTTGTTTAACAAACTCGATCATAGCGACATTATCAGAATCATAAGCCTGAACATCTTTGGCTTCTTTATCTGCGTTGCCTTTGTCACGCCCCGCATCGTCATAACCCAGTACCGTGCCAATAGGGTTTAATTCATGAAATACTTCAGGCACCAACACCGCATAACCGTGACTGGCCATATAACGAGCTGCACGCTCAATCGGACCAGTTTGTTGAAATATTTCTGAATAAAACAAAATAACAGGGTAGCTACCATCACCAATAGGGCGATGAATATAAGTACGCATAACACCTGTTGGTGTATCAAGATCAGCAAAATCGCTTTGAACTATCATAGTAGACTCTCAGAATTGTTAAGGGTAATTATCAATGTTGAAGTATAAAAAAATCATAATTGTACAATCATTTGTGTTATTTATCATGTATCAGACAGGGTATTCAATCCCATATGTGGAAATACAGAAAATAAAACACTAGCTTCTCGTTGATGATTTAAACATAAAATGAAGGACTTATGGTCACAACAAAGTATCGGGACTAACACCCAGGATATTTCTTCCAAATCATCTGTTCAAATGCTTGGTCACCACCATAAGTAGATAATGGCCAATTTGGAAATTCAAACAGATCGATGGCAACCTGTTCGATGACATCATACAGCTCAAGATTTTCTAACCAATGACGTGGTATTTTCTTTGTCCCCAACATCGCGCCAAGTAAGTGACCGGTGATAGCACCGGTTGAATCTGAATCACCGTCATGATTGACGGCCATCAAAATACCCTGACGGAATGTTTTTGCCATAAGGGCACAGTATATTGAAATAGCTAATGCTTCCTCAGCTATCCAACCTTCGCCGAGTTTTTGAATAGCCTGTTCAGCAGGAATAGCCTCCACAGCTAATTGTTGTGCAAGTTCGATAGCAGTTAATGTTTCCTCATAATCACGATAGTTACGTAAACAGGTTTTAGCGATAGCCAGTGCTTGCGTTAGCTGTTGACCGTCAGTGAGTAACATCACCAGTACGGTAAATACACCTGCCGTTAAAGATCCTGTTGGATGGCCATGTGTCAAAGCGGCCAAATCTCTACCTAACTCAAACACATCAGTGAGTGACACTTCTTTCCGGAATTGCCAAGCAAACAGTCCCGCTGGGGCAACACGCATTACACCACCACAACCTTTGCTATTATTCTGAGCCGCACGTTCAGGTGCTGACATGTTTTGCAGGGCAGATAGACAGGTATATCCGGGCGCACGTTGTGAGTGAAGCTCGTTGATAGTGAATAACCATCCGTCATCCATTCGTGCTGTATTCGACAGCGATGAAGACATACCTTGCGTTATCAACCATCGTTGATAAGCATAAGCAGTTTGAGCGACAGGGGAACTTAATCCTTTCAATATTTGGCGAACGCGACTTCGTAATAAGCCTTCAGCAGTAAATAAGGTCATTTGAGTATCATCAGTGATTGCACCCAGTTTGCCATAGGCGAGTGCGTAGTCACGAATACCGTTAGAACCAAAGCGATCAACAATCTCATCACGCGACATGAATTCGACTGGAGCACCCAGTGCGTCACCGACAGCACCGCCTAATAAGCATCCCAGAAAACGACTTCTTATAGTCCGTTTCTGCTGGCGTTTGTTTAGACAGCTAGGTTTAGGAACAGACAGTGAGCGTGTTAACGATTCAGCATCACCCTCAAGCTGATGGACACCAAGCTCGGTTATCGCCATGATTGGCAATAATGGTGACTGCGAGGCTTGTTTTTTCCAAACTTCAATTTCATTGCCGTCCAATGTGATACCCAAGCCATATTGCCAGTAAGACAGATACGCTTCACCAGCATCACTTGCATAATAGTTTCCCGTGCCAGCACAACAATCTTTAGCATATTGCCAGTTGTTTTCACGCATCGCGATACCATGCTCTGGATGTGGGTGTGTTGATAAACTTATTAAGTAAGCAATACTTTTTGCATCCAGTGGCTGATAGGTCGCTACGTTTAGCCTGCCATCATCGCAAGGCGTAATGGCCGCTATCAGTATGTCATCACGTTGAATAGTGACGATTTCACTCTTGGATAAGTCGATATCAGATAATGCCATCCACCAAGTGTCGCCAGCGGCACTACTGCTTACTTGTTTGTCCTCTGGCGCGAGTAACTCGGTTAGATGCAGTAACGCGACTGATAATGACCGCCAATCGGTATTGCCATCACTTGCCGCACATTGCAAATAATAGAGAAGGGTAGCAAACGGAATATTGCCATCATCTTCCAGTAACAGATCGGCAGGTACTGGATAAGCGATATTGGGTAAGTTAAATTCTTTTAGTGTTTTAGCATTAAAATGCAATTCAATCGTGTCAGTCATGCCGTCTTCCCTAAAAACATATAGTGATGATTCGCTATATAACCTCAGTTCTGGAGCCTTTTAAAATCAGTCGTAAACTTAATGGTATCACTACGACTCGACCAACAAATGAACCAGATATCCCGATTTATTATCAACAAAAATATGATATTCAAGTATTTAGTAAAGGAATTATTTCTTATTGTTGAAGATATTAGTGCTGTGTAGAGTTTATTTTTTAAAAGTACAAATTAGAAAGTGCTGTAATTCCTTGGCCAAAAAGTGTGCTAAGGAAATGCTATTGGTGGCATGTGAAATCGTATCGCAACTCCAGATATTAGTGATGCCAGCCGCATATAACTCTGAAATAGCATTATCAACAAATAAGGCATGTGTTACTAATACTGAAATTGATCCGGGTTGATAGTGAGCCAGTTTTCGTGCAGTGGCTAATAAGGTTTTACCTGTGCTGGCCATATCATCAACAATCACGATGTGACGACCATGATAGTCAGCAGAAGGTAAGACTACTTCAACTTCTTTATCACCAAAACGTTGTTTGCTGGCAATGCAATAATCCAAATTATAATGCTGGGCTATGCTTGCTACCCATTGTTCTGATTCACTATCAGGCCCGATAAGAAACGGATTGTTGACATGGTTTTGTAAAAAATCAGCCATTGGATCGGTTGCGGTGATATTGATTGCTTTTTGAACTGGAATGGCGTCTGACAGATCATGCACTCGATGTAAGTGCGCATCTACCGTTAAAATATGATCAAATTGTGTTGCCAATAATTCACCTATTAGGATTTGACTAACAACTTCACCTGGATGAAATGCTTTATCTTGTCGCATATAACAAAGATAGGGTGCAACCAGACTAATTGTTTCCACACCTTGTTTGCGCGCGCTGGCAGCAACCAACATTAGTTCAACTAATTTTTCATTAGGATTATTCAAACTTCGACACACAACAAGGTGTTTCGGTAAAGCTTCGGGTAGAAATAACTGACTTTCACCATCAGGAAAATGGTGAATTTGAATTTGAGCATAGGGTAGTTTAGCGGCTTGTGCCAGTTGAGAAGCTTGCTGTTGATATTCTGGAAATCCTAATACCAGACAGTCATTCATTTGTGGCGCCATCAGTATCAATTTGATAACCGTCCTCTTGTTCAGCAGCGGTTATTGCAAAGTTAAAATCAGCATTAAATTCGGCATAGATAGTGAAAAGTGTGTCACCTTTTTGAACACGCTCATCACGTTTCTTATGTAAATAAACACCGGCGCCACTATCTAATGGCGCGCCAGCCAAGCGCGCTATCGATGCTATTCTGAGGTTATCGATACTGGTCACTATGCCTGATTTGGGGGCGATGACATCATGGTGTAATTTGCCTAATGTCAGTGGTGTTAGATTACGACCTTGGGCATCTATAATCGCATTCATTTTTGCCAAGGCACGACCTGATTCAACAATGTCACGCGCGATAACATAGCCCTGACCACCTCTAACATCAAAATCAAATTCGATGATTCTGCCAGCAAGTTGTAATGCTTTTTCACGAAGGTCAATCGGAGCATCAGGCGCATTTTCCAAGACTTTCATAATATCCATTGTTTCTAGCACAGGACCAACCCCGCGACCAATGGGTTGGGTGCCGTCAGTTAACACGACTTCAGTATGTAAGCCCATTTTATCGCCGACATATTCAAATAGTTTGCGTAATTTTAGTGCATCAGATGAATTACGAATTTTAGCCGTTGGACCAACAGGAATATCAATAAGTAAGTGCGTTGCTCCGGCAGCTATTTTCTTGGATAAAATTGACGCGACCATTTGACCGGAAGAGTCCATCGATAATGGGCGTTCAACTGCGATGAGAATATCATCTGCCGGAGCAAGTTGTGCTGTACCGCCCCAGACAATAAAAGCCCGTTCTTTTTGAAGAATATCACGTAGTTTCTGTTGCGGGTGATCAACGTCGGCTAAGACTTCCATCGTGTCAGCGGTACCGGCGGGGGATGTGATTGCACGACTTGAGGTTTTAGGCATTAACATGCCATGAGCTGCGACAATAGGCACAACAAGCATCGTAGTGCGATTACCCGGAATACCGCCAATACAATGCTTGTCTGAGACCTGGTGTTCGCCCCAATCAAGTTTTTCTCCAGTATTGACCATAGCGCGAGTAAGACTTAATACTTCTTCTCGCTCCATGCCTGTTTCAGCACAACCAACCAGAAATGCGGCAATTTCAATTTTAGAATAACGGCTGTCAACAATATCCTGGATGATAGTTAGATACTGTTCATAACTGAGTCGTTCACCTGCGATTTTGAGATGAACTGATTGTAGCGATGTTGGGGGGGTTGCATGACTTATAAACACTTCTGTGCCTTCAGGCTTGTCAAGTTGGCGAAAAACTTGTTCACTCAGCCCCAGTTCATCCAAACCTGTAATACAGTCATCGTCTACAACATTGAGCAAAGCAATGACGGGAGCACCATTTGAGACGATATGAATCTCAATTTTACTAAGCGCCTGAAAGCCTTCACTGCGATAGATAGGGCAATCACGATGTAAATACGCCACGTTTTCCTTGTAGGTATCAATGCCTACACGACGTAGTTTTAACGATGGAACAACAACCTTATCTTCAGTCATACCTGAATTCATTTGATAAACCATATAATCATATAAGATAGTTTTAGGTTATATCGTCAATGAACATATGGTCAATAGAAATCAACAACACACATCTGAATATAACTAAGCTGGAATAGTGTCACTCACTAAATGAACGTGTTGACCATTTAAAACCAAAGCTGATTGGTAATCAGTTAATTTCAAACTGAGTAACGTTGTTGCAGTGCCATCTTCGCTTTTAATCCAACGTACAAGTTGTACCTGCGACACTGCCATCTTCGGTCAGGATATCTTGGCTAATTTGGTTAAATTGCTTCTTACCATAAAAAGTGTCTACAGTTTTCAGACCTTACCAGTCATTTTATTTGTTAAGCTGGCTATCGATAAATAATTGGACTTATGAAAATCTTACACATTTGATACTATCGATTAAGGCCAATCAGAACTGAACTTAAAAGTACTAAGGTACTTTTTTTGTTAAAGGATAACGAGAATGGACTTTGAACGGATTTATGCATTACACAAATTTTTTTCCAACCGTCGTCATCCAGTGCCGCTGAACGCCATTCTCAATGAGTTTGAATTTAGCAAAAATACCTTCAATATTGCCCGAAATTTCATGTGTGATGTTTTGGGTGCACCGCTCAAAAATCGTAAGGGCGAAGGTTATTTTTATGACCTGAAATCAGGTGAAACCTACGAATTGCCTGGCCTGTGGTTCAGCGCTAAAGAAATCGTCTCCCTCGCCCTGCTCGAACAACTCAGCGAAACACTTCAGCCCGAAGTCGTCAAACAACTATTACATCCCGTATCCGAACGCCTACATCAATTACTCGCCAAACAACATATCAGTCAGCATGACTGGCAGCACCGCATCAAAGTCGCCACACAATGGCAACGCCTCTGCGAACCCGATCATTTCATCAATGTCGCACACACACTACTCAACAGACAGCAACTGGAAATCGACTACTGGCAGTGGAAAACCGATAGCATTGAAACTCGCATCATCAGCCCGCAACGCCTGGTTTACTACCGTGATAACTGGTATTTGGACGCATGGTGTCATAAGCGCGAGGCATTAAGAACCTTCTCTATTGACGCCATTTGCCGCAGCAAACAAACAACAGACAAAGCCCTAGATATCAACACCGAACAACTTAATGCTCACGTAACACCGGGTTACGGCATCTTTGCCGGACAAGTTGAAGATATCGCCGAACTTAAATTTTCAAAATCACTATCCAAACGCGTTAGTCGTGAAAGTTGGCACCCCGATCAGCAAAGCCAATGGACAGAGCAAGGCCAATATTTGCTATCTGTACCCTACAGTGACACCCCAGAACTGATCCGCGACATCCTGCGTTTTGGCAGTGATATTGAAGTGTTAAGCCCTGAATCGTTACGTGACAAAGTAAAACAAGAACTGCAAGCAACACTGAAAAAATATTTTTGAAAGTATCGGTATTTAGGACTCAAGGGTGAGAGGATGAAAGCATATGAGATTGGAACAGACCAATTGTGATGACTGAAACAGCTACTTATTTTCGTTATTGGGGCAAAGCCAAGCATGATTTGGAACGTGACGGACCGGATTATCACCTATTGCCGTATCACTGCTTGGATGTAGCAGCAGTGGGTATTGAGTATCTATCTCAGCATTATTCGCTGGCGCAATTTTATTGTGAGCAGTTAAATTGTAAAAAAGAGGATTGGTTAAATTGGGCTGGTTTTTGGTTAGCATTGCATGATCTAGGTAAGTTTAGCGAGGCATTTCAATCACAAAAAGTTGAACTGTTCGAGCAATTGCAAGGGCGTGAGCCCAATCTGGAAAAAAACTATAATGAACGCCATGACTCATTGGGGCAGTGGTATTGGAATGATCGATTGGTCGATCAGATTATTGATGAAAACTGGTTTGTTGATGCGCAGCAAACTAGCTTGGATTTTTGGATGCGGGCAGTAACGGGGCATCACGGCCAACCGCCCAAGGCTGCATCGTCGAATTATCCCAGCGATGATTATTTCAGCAAGAAAGACCGCAGGGCAATTCAGGACTTTATTGAAGAGTTACAGACATTATTTTTAACAGAAGGCGCAAAGAATCTGTGCTCGCAATTAACACCTATACAGTTTGAAAGTGTCAGTAAATTCTTGTCTTGGTGGTTTACGGGTGTTGCAGTTTTAGCTGATTGGCTGGGCTCAAATACAAAATATTTCCTTTATAACAACCAAGCTTTTCCACTACAAGATTATTGGGCTATAGCTCAGTTAAAAGCTAAAGAAGCGCTTAGCGATAGCGGCGTTGTTCCTTGTAAGATTACGCAGGGTTTGCGTTTTAATGATCTTTTCCCTGTTATTCATACCCCTTCACCATTACAGCAATGGGCAGTTAATGTTGAGATTCAAAACTTTCCGCAAATATTTCTGTTGGAAGATGTAACTGGTGCAGGTAAAACCGAGGCTGCCATTACCTTGGCATATCGTTTGATGGAATCAGGTAATGCAGATGGAATTTTTGTGGCCTTACCAACAATGGCCACTGCAAATGCAATGTATGAGCGGGTTGCCAATGTGTATCCAAAGTTATTTGCTGGTAACGCAAATTTGATTTTGGCACATGGAAGCCGTAGCCTCGTGGAAGAGTTTTCGGAAACAATTATTGCAGAAAATGACTCCGAACAAAAAGATGAAACCGCTAGCGCGCGCTGCACTGCATGGCTGGCCGATCACAATAAGCGTGCGTTACTCGCGCAAGTTGGCGTAGGCACTATTGATCAAGCGTTACTGGGGGTTTTACACAGTAAGCACCAATCACTTCGGTTGCTGGGTTTGTTTGGTAAAGTGTTAATTGTGGATGAAGTTCATGCTTGTGATGCCTATATGCAGGGCATATTAGAAGTATTATTAGAATTTCATGCTAGGGCTGGCGGCAGTGTGATCTTGTTGTCCGCAACTCTACCTGTGAATATGAAGCAGAAGCTATTGGGTGCTTATGCCAAGGGGCGAGGTGCTTCCTGCCCAACAATTTCTGAGCATGCTTACCCTTTAGCCACTTGGTGGCAAGAAACAAATGTAAATCAGTTGCATCAAGAGCCTTTGGATACACGCCAAGAAGTAACTCGCACTGTTGCAGTGAATTATCAGCACGATCTAGCTCAAATAAAAAGTGCGGTGCTAGCCGCATTAGATGCAGGGCAATGTGTGTGCTGGATTCGTAACACTATTGCCGATGCATTAGAGGTTCATACGTTATTTGAGAATGAAATTCCCGCTGAGAACATCACTTTATTTCATGCACGTTTTTGTTTGAGCGATCGCTTAGATGCAGAGGAATTAGTTCTTCATAAGTTTGGCAAATCCAGTACCCATGAGTTGCGTAAAGGCCAGTTAGTTATTGCTACTCAAGTTATTGAACAATCATTAGATGTAGATTTTGATTTGCTTATTTCTGATCTTGCACCTATAGACCGATTGGTGCAAAGAGCAGGACGGTTGCGCCGTCATATTAGAGATGCTCAAGGTAATCGGTTATTGACAGATGGTGCGGTTGACCAACGTGGTAAACCTTATTTATGGGTTTATGCTCCCGAGTGGACAGATGAGCCTTCAGAAAAGTGGGTAAAAAACGTATTGCCTAAAGCGGGGTTTGTGTATCCCGATCACGGCCAGCTGTGGTTAACTGCCAAAATGTTGCAGTCAGGTAGCTTCACTATGCCGCATGACTCTCGCCATTTAATTGAATCCGTTTTTGGTGATGACTCAGCAATTCCAACGGGGTTGCAGCAAGCGAATTTAACTGTGCAAGGCCAGCAAATGGCCGACGCCAGTCATGCCAAAAACAACACGCTTACGTTGGTATCTGGCTATAAGCGTGGCGATGTAATGGATTGGTGGAGTGAAGCCAAAACCCCTTCGCGGTTAGGTGAGCATAGTATCAATGTGTTTTTAGCGCGTTGGGAGAATGATCGCTTAGTACCTTGGGTAAAACGCAATCATGCGTGGGCTTATAGCACGGTAAAAATTGCCGAGCGGTTAATTGCCAAAGTGAAATTGCCCGCTACTGACAATCAATTGGCTGAATATGACCGCGTACTGGAAACCCTGCCTGACAAGGGTAAATGGTCATTGTTATTAGCACTTGAGCAAAGTTCAACTGGTTGCTGGCTTGCACAAGCATGGACATCAGATCAAAACAAAGCTGCACAGTTATTGACATGGGAATACAGCGCCAACACAGGTTTACAAATGGTGAGTGAAAATAATTACAAAGGAGTGATTAGTGAATGAATTTATTAGATGACGCATGGATTCCAGTGCGCAGAAGTAATGGCGAACAGGATTGGATTACACCGCTACAAATAACAGAGCCAACAATTGTTGCGTTAGATGCGCGCCGCCCGGATTTTAACGGTGCACTCATTCAGTTTTTAATTGGCTTGGTGCAAACCACCACGCCGATGGATTCTGAAATTGAGTGGAAACAGTGGAATGAGCAACCGCCAAGTGCAGACAAATTAAAAGAATGGTTTAAGCCAGTGCTTGAAGCCTTTGTATTTGACGGTGATGGCGCGCGGTTTATGCAGGATT
>JACUUH010000012.1 GCA_014859375.1 Gammaproteobacteria bacterium | reverse complement strand
CCGCTAAAACAAAGGTGCTGGATGGCTGTGCTTATCCAGAACTGAGGTTATTTAAGCAGGTTTAAGTTGATCAAGCGGCCAACGCGGTCTGGCAGCAAACGTTGGTTTATCTTGTTTGGTCATTGCCGATTGGCGCATGGCTCCGGCAAACGCAATCATCGCGCCATTGTCGCTACAAAACTCTGGACGTGGAAAATAAGCGTTAATATTGGGAAGGGCGTTAAGGCTGCTTCTCAGTGCTGTGTTCGCACTAACGCCCCCGGCAACAACAATCGTTTTATGTCGTGTTTGCTTTAAAGCGCGCTTACATTTGATAATCAACGTATCAACAGCAGCAGTTTGAAAAGCCAAGGCAATATCAGCTTGATCTTGTTCCGACTGTTCGCTGGCAAGCCATGTGTTCATCGCAAATGTTTTTAGCCCGCTAAAACTAAAGTCTAATCCAGGTCGATTAGTCATCGGACGAGGAAACTGATATTTATCTGGGGTACCTTGTTCAGCAATTTTGGCTAATATCGGTCCACCGGGATAACCCAAACCTAACATCTTTGCTGTTTTATCAAATGCTTCACCAACGGCATCATCAATAGATTCGCCTAATAATTCATATTGTCCGACACCTTTGACATCAACTAATAAGGTGTGGCCGCCCGACACCAGTAAAGATACGAACGGAAATGACGGTGGATTCTGTTCTAATAAGGGCGATAACAAATGCCCTTCCATATGATTGATGGCAATGGCTGGTTTATCTAAAGCCCAAGCGATACTGCGGCCAATTGCCGCACCAACTAATAATGCACCTACTAAACCAGGACCAGCGGTATAAGCAACGGCATCAATATCATTGCGTTTGAGCTTTGCTTGTGTCAGCACTTGATTGATCAGCGGTAGCGCTTTACGAATATGATCACGGGACGCAAGTTCAGGTACAACCCCGCCATATTCTGCATGTAGCTCAATTTGACTATATAAGGCGTGAGCAAGCAAGCCCTTATCGGTATCATAGAGGGCAATGCCGGTTTCATCACAGGAAGATTCGATACCTAATACACGCATAAATCGAACACTCTCTTTAGTAAAAAATAGTGTTGCTATTATGCCTTCTTTACTGGGCAACCGCATACTTTGCTAAACACCAAAAACAAGCTCGCTTCTGCCTTTATCACTCCAACCAGCTGGCTTTACGCTAGCACACATACTGTTTTTCTGAGGATATATCAGCGCTACGCCCAGTGTTGTAAGCCACTCAAAGCTTGAACATAACCGTAAGTAAGCACCAACACTCAATGCAGCAGTCGATCTTTATCCTATTGTTATTTTTGATGCAGTGCTGCTGCAAAACAAATATGGGTAAACGCTTCAACATCAAGCGATGCACCACCAATCAAACCGCCATCCACATCTGGCTTTGAAAAAATTGCAGCCGCATTGCTGGCTTTAACACTACCACCATAAATTATGCGTAGGCCTTGTGCTGTTTTTTTATCGTGTGCCGCAACCCTTGCTCTCATAAAGGCATGTACTTGTTGCGCCCACTCTGGTGATGCTGAATGACCGGTTCCAATAGCCCAAACAGGTTCATAGGCTAATACGGCTTTCGATAAAGAGTGAGCGCCTTTATGTTCAATCAAGATATCGAGTAATCGTGCTATTACTTGTTCCGTTTTACCTGACTCATAATCTTCTTTTGTTTCACCAATACATACAATCGGTGTTAAATCATGGCTAATTGCCTGAGCATATTTTTCTGCAACAATTTGGTCTAGAACATACTGATCTAATTCTAATTTTTCATAAAGACAACGTCTTTCTGAATGCCCAATCAACACATAATCACAGCCAAAGCCTTTGATCATTGATGCTGATATTTCTCCAGTATAAGCACCCTCATCATAAGCTGATACATTTTGTGTGCCCCAATGTAGATCCGATCCGGTCAAAACCTCTTGCGCTTCTCTTAAATAAACAGAAGGCGGAAACAAGGCAATATCAATCGAACAGGCATTTTCTTCCTTGGCAAGTATGCTATCCAACATCTCAGCGTTATATAAGATCTTTTGGAGCAAGGTACGGGAGCTCTCTATTGGATTATTCATTTTCCAATTGCCGGCAACTAATGGTTTACGCATACTTTTTTAACTCTACTTGTTCGATTTTTCTGATAATACAAAACACTTACTTAGCCCAGATCATACTGGCGATGATAGGCATCAATACGATCAACTTCATTTTTTGATCCTAAGATAACGGGTACACGCTGATGAAGTGCACAAGGACAAACATCTAACATACGTTCACGCCCAGTCGAACAAGCGCCACCAGCCTGTTCAATAATAAAACCGATAGGATTAGCTTCATACATCAGACGTAACTTGCCAGGTTTATCTGGATTACGCCTATCTAATGGATATAGAAAGATACCGCCACGGGTCAGAATTCTATAGGCATCTGCCACCATCGATGCAACCCAACGCATATTAAACGGTTTTTCACGGACACCCTTTGCGCCTTGCATACATTCATCAATATAGCGTTGCACTGGTTGTTCCCAGAATTGCTGATTTGACATATTGATTGCGAACTCACTAGTGTCTTCTGGCACAGTCATATTTTCGTGAGTGAGTACAAACTCACCAATATCTTGATCTAAAGTAAACCCATTTACACCATGTCCTGTTGTCAGGATCATCATGGTTGAAGGCCCATACAATACAAAGCCGGCACACACTTGTTTACTGCCCTGTTGCAGAAAATCATCCAGCTTTGCATCATGACCTTCTTGCCCTTTCAAAATAGAAAAGATGGTGCCCACGGTTAAATTAACATCTATATTCGATGATCCATCCAAAGGATCAAACAAGGCTAAATACTTACCTTTAGGATACTGTGCCGGAATTGCAATAATGTCATCAATTTCTTCAGACACCATGCCAGCTAAGTGCCCCGTCCATTCTAATGAACCCACCATAATGTCATTAGTAATAATGTCGAGCTGTTTTTGGGTTTCACCTTGCACATTTTCACTATTGGCACTGCCTAATTTACCGGTGATTGCACCACGATTAACAGCGTGAGAAATACGTTTACATGCGACAGCGATATCATTCAGCAATAAGGTAAAGTCACCTGTTGCATCATCCAATAAACGCTGTTGGTTAATAATAAATTGGGTTAAGGTAATTTGTAGACTCATGATTTCTCCAATACAACCATATCTGGTGCAGGCCTGATTATTCACCTGCAATTGCGTGTTCATTAGTAATGCTTATGAAAATTTTGGTGCTAATTCACCTGATGCATAACGCGCCACCATATCAGCCAAAGGCATAACCTTGATTTTGCCGGCATGACCCGCACTACCAAATGCTTCATAGCGTGCCTGGCAAATGGCCTGCATTGCCGCCGTTGCAGCTTTATAAAACTTACGAGGATCAAAATCAGCTGCATGTTGTGGCTGATGAAGATAGTGGCGTATTGCGCCGGTAGACGCCATGCGTAGATCGGTATCAATATTAACTTTACGCACACCGTATTCAATACCGGCAACGATTTCATCAACCGGCACCCCATAGGTTTGTGCAATATCACCACCATAGTTATTGATCACCTGTAGCCAGTCTTGTGGCACTGAGCTCGAACCATGCATAACAAAATGGGTATACGGTAATTTTTGCTGTAGCGTTTTCAAGTGGCTAATTGCCAGCACATCACCGGTAGGTGGCTTACTAAATTTATAAGCACCATGACTGGTACCAATCGCAACTGCCAAAGCATCAACTTGCGTTAGTTTGATAAACTCCACCGCTTCATCAGGATCGGTCAATAATTGGCTATGATCTAATTTCTCATCCGAGCCATGACCATCTTCTTCACCCATCATGCCGGTTTCTAATGATCCTAAACAACCTAATTCACCTTCAACAGACACACCACACGCATGCGCCATATTACTTACTTTCTGGGTTACATCAACGTTATAGCTAAAGGATGATGGTGTTTTCATGTCTGCCATTAATGATCCGTCCATCATAACTGAACTAAAACCAGACTGAATTGAACGAGCACATACGGCAGGTTCAGAACCATGATCTTGATGCATCACCACTGGAATATGAGGATATTGCTCAATCGCAGCTAAAATCAAATGCCGCAAGAAGGGTTCGCCAGCATACGATCGTGATCCGGCAGAGCCTTGCAAAATAACGGGGCTGTCAACCGCATCAGCTGCCTGCATAATTGCCTGCACCTGCTCCATATTGCTGACATTAAATGCTGGAATTGCAAATTTATGTTCCGCTGCATAGTCCAATAATTGTCGCATTGATATTAAAGCCATCACGTCACCTTTTCGTTTATAATTACGCCTGTTTGCATCTTGTTGCCCTAATGTGCTGTAAACAGAGTAGTACGGTTTAAATTCGAGTGACTATCAGTGTAAGCCTATTTTAATCATAAATAAAAATCAGATATTCTTAATATAACCATAAGATATACTTATAGCTATACTCACATCAGCAATGCTTTATTTGCTATTTTGGCAGCGACGGTATGGTTAAACTACGTGCTTAACGCAGTATGAGCGCCATCACAAAAAGGCTGATTAGCAGAACGGCCACAGGTACAAAAATAATAGGTTTGACCTTGTTCCAGCTGTCGCCTCGAGTTGCTCATTTAATCAATTTTTTATCTCGGTATTTCAACAAAGACTAATAAGCTACTCTGTCAATAGTGATAATGCCACCGCTTCCGCAACCTTAATTCCATCAATAGCAGCAGATAAAATACCACCAGCATAACCTGCACCTTCACCTGTTGGATAAAGTCCTTTGGTATTAATACTTTGAAAGTCTTTATCACGTTTGATACAGATCGGTGATGAGGTGCGGGTCTCTACCCCGGTTAAAACAGCATCTTGCATTGCAAAGCCTTTAATTTTTTTATCGAATTCTGGAATCGCTTCTCGAATAGCCTCATTGGCAAAGGGTGGCAAAGCCTTACTTAAATCGCCTAAGTTCACTCCCGGTTGATATGAGGGAATAACATCACCAAGTGCTTTAGAAGGCTTGTTTTTGAGATAATCACCAACCAGTTGGGCAGGGGCATGATAATCACCTCCACCCAATTTATACGCCAATTGTTCTAGCTTGCGCTGTAAATCAATTCCCGCTAGAGGGTGGCCCGGATAGTCTTTTTCTGGCTCAATACCAACAACAATCGCTGCATTGGCATTGCGTTCATTACGTGAATATTGCGACATACCATTAGTAACCACTCCGCCTTGTTCTGATGCTGCTGCTACAACAGTTCCTCCGGGACACATGCAAAAGCTATAAACACTGCGACCGTTTTTGCAATGATGTACCAGTTTGTAATCCGCCGCACCCAAAATCGGATTGCCCGCATTATCACCAAACCGTGCTTTATCAATCACAGATTGTGGGTGCTCGATTCTAAATCCAATTGAAAAAGGTTTTGGCTCGATATAAACACCTTGATCCAATAACATTTCAAATGTATCTCGAGCACTATGGCCAATCGCTAAAACAACATGATTTGCCTGAATGGTTTCACCATTACTCAAGCTTAGTCGGGAAATACAAGCAACACCATCAGCATCAACGTCACGATGCACCTTCTCAACCTTGTGTTCAAAACGAATCTCACCACCTAATCGTATGATTTCAGCGCGCATATTTTCAACCATTTTGACTAGTTTGAAGGTACCGATATGTGGTTTACTTACAAACAGAATTTCTTCCGGTGCGCCTGCTTTGACAAACTCCATCAACACTTTACGACTTAAATGGCGTTTATCTTTTACTTGGCTGTACAGTTTTCCATCTGAAAATGTGCCGGCACCACCTTCACCATATTGCACATTTGATTCGGTATTCAGTTTACCTTGTCGCCATAGTTCCCATGTTTGTTTAGTGCGTTGTTTTACTTGTTGCCCTCGCTCTAATACGATGGGCTTCAACCCCATTTGAGCAAGAACAAGTGCAGCCAAGATCCCCGCAGGTCCAAACCCAACAATGATTGGTCGTTGTTGATGCGCTAACGGAAAGTCATCGGGTGCCGTCGCAACAAACTGATAAGACGTATCAGGGCTTGGCATCACAAAAGATGCTTTTGCAAAAGCATCTAAAACACGGCGCTCTGTCTGTTCAGATAGCGTGATATCTAAATGATAGATCATCACTATTGCTGATTTTTTACGCGCATCATAACTACGTTTGAAAATAGAATAATCCAGCAACTCATCTGGGTTAAGGTCTAATTTCGACAAAATAGCCTGACGAAGATCGTCGTCAGAATGATCAAGAGGTAATTTAATTTCAGTTAATCGCAGCATAAAAATCGGTGAGTACTAATATAGAAGTGAATATGCCGAATTTTATCATGTTGACTGACTAAGCCTTAGACAAATGATCCTGCACTAAAACCAGATGACCACGCCCATTGAAAATTGAAGCCGCCCAGATGTCCAGTGACATCTAATACTTCACCAATAAAATACAAGCCAGGCTGCTGTTTTGCTTCCATGGTTTTTGAGCTGACAGCATTGGTATCAACACCACCCAAGGTCACTTCTGCTGTGCGATAGCCTTCTGTTGCCGACGGCTTGAGTCGCCAATTATTAATGTTGTTTCCAATGGCAATTAGCTGTTTATCGCTAAACTCAGCCAGAGGGGTATCAGCATTATCTTGCCACCACAAAGCCTGCAACTCATTGACCAAGGCTTTTGCTAATTTCAGGTTTAATCGTGTTTTCAGCTGGCTCTTAGGGTGGCGATGTTTGGATTGAATTAACCATGAAGCAACATCAAAATTGGGCAGCAAATCAAGTGTAATGTCATCACCGGGCTTCCAATAATTGGATATTTGTAAAATAGCTGGCCCACTGATACCCCGGTGGGTAAACAGCATATTTTCAGTAAAAATATGGCTATTGCAACTCACTTGAACTTCTAGGGCCAAGCCCGATAATCGTTGACATAACAATTTAACGTTATCGCTAAACATAAAGGGTACTAAACCGGCTTGACGGGGTACTAGAGGTAGCGAAAATTGTTTAGCGATGTCATAACCGATACCACTACCACCAAGTGATGGGATAGATAAAGCACCTGTTGCCACGACTAAGGAATGACAGTCATATTTAAGTGGTGTGTGACCTTGATGTAAGTCGATCTGGTAACGACTTCGACCATCATCATGCTGATCCTTATCAGAATGTCGATTGAGCTCAATCTGCTCAATGCCAGTGATGGCACAATGTGTTTTTATTTCGACGCCAGCCAAATCACATTCAGTCAATAACATCTCCAGTATTTCTTTTGCAGAGTGCTTACAAAACAACTGGCCGTGGCTGCGTTGTTCATACTCAATATCATATCGCTCGACCAAGGCGATAAAGTCCCATTGTGTATAACGTTTTAATGCAGCTTTGCAAAAATGTGGATTCTGACAAATATAATTACTCGCATCAACAACATAATTAGTGAAATTACAGCGTCCACCACCCGACATTAGAATTTTTTTGCCAACTTTATTGGCTTTTTCAATTACTAAAACCCGTTTTCCTCGCTGAGCAGCAGTCATTGCACACATTAATCCAGAGGCTCCCGCCCCTAAAATAATGACATCAAATGATGATGAAGATGGCTTCATTAGATATTAAAACTCACAAACAAAACAATAACCCTAACCAAGTCGTTAATAAATCGCTATAAAACCATTCATTTTTATTCGGCACATCGCTTCAACTTAATAGCCATGGTAGCGATTATTCACTGATAATTGGTCGGTTATTTAATTGCACACTTATTCAGTGTGGTCGTTACCTTTATTTATAAAACTTCGGTTTAATAATAAAAAAGCGCTATCGACTAGCTATTACCCTATGTTTATAGGTAGAATCGCGGTAAACCTCTGAAGATTTTAGCCTTATGACATCATTAAAAACTGATAGCCAGTCCGCGAACATTCTCATTGTTGATGATCAAATCCCGAATGTGAAGCTTTTAGAAATGATTCTGAGTCGCGCTGGTTATAGCAACGTATTCAGCACCACAGACTCGCGCCAAGCTAAACCCATCTACCTTGAACATGACATTGACTTAGTCTTGCTTGATATTCGCATGCCACACCTCGATGGTTTCGAGGTTATGGAACAACTGAAAGCCGAAATCAGTGATGATTATCTACCAGTACTGGTTTTAACGGCTGAATTAACCTCAGAAACACGCGCAAGGGCCCTTGATAGTGGTGCAAAAGATTTCCTAACTAAACCTTTTGATCAACTTGAAGTATTGCAACGTATTGGTAATATGTTGGAAGTGCGGTTGTTACATAAACAAGTGCGCCAGCAAAATCAGATTCTCGAACAAAAAGTTAAAGAACGTACCGCAGAATTAGAGCGTAGCCGCATTGAAATTATCGAGCGTCTAGGTCGTGCCGCTGAGTACAAAGATAATGAGACTGGCAACCACATTTTGCGCATGAGTAATTATTCCAAAATACTTGCAAAGGCTGCTGGCATTGCTGATGATGAAGCCGAGTTAATTTGCCTGGCTTCATCGATGCACGATATTGGCAAAATCGGTATTCCCGATAATATTTTGCTTAAGCAAGGAAAGCTGGATCCTGACGAATGGGAAATAATGAAAACTCATGTTGATATTGGCGCTGATTTGCTCAGCGGCAGTGATCACCCGCTATTAATAAAAGCACGCGCTGTTGCAATGACTCACCATGAAAAATGGGACGGCAGTGGCTATCCGAATAACATAAAAGGTGAAGAAATTCCAATCGAAGGACGTATCTGTGCTATTTGTGATGTCTTTGATGCTTTGACCTCAGCCCGACCTTATAAACCAGCTTGGCCGATTGAAAAAGCCTTGACTGTACTAAGAGAGGAGAAAGGGCGACATTTCGATCCAAATTTAGTGACACTATTCGAGTCTGTTCTTGATGATGTCCTTGCCTTCCGTGCCCATCACTTAGACACAGACATTCTAGATGAAACAATAACTAATGACTAATCGCTCACTCACTATTCTTATTGCAGAAGATACGCTAGCAACCCAAGTATTGTTAACAAAAACAATCACCAGGCTTGGGCATCAACCTTTACTTGCAGAAAATGGTCAACAGGCTGTTGAATTATATTCACAACATCATCCCGATATTTTGCTCTGTGATATCAATATGCCGATTATGAACGGGCTTGATGCCATTCGAGAAATCCGCAAACAAACGTGTGACTATTGGGTACCCATTTTGATACTCAGCGCCTCAGATCAAGATGAGGATATTATTCGCGGGATAGAGGCTGGCGCTGATGACTATCTTGCCAAACCGTTCTATCTTGATATTCTGCGCGCTAAAATCAATGCCATGCAACGCTTGGTGGACTTGCAATATCTCAACCGCCAAAACACCTTGAAATTAAAAGCAGCAAATCAAGAGCTGGAGTTAGAACAAACACACGCCAAAGATTTGGCTGATATAATGCTAAACGACGGCGATCTACAACATTCCACTATTGAGTATTGGTTATTGCCAAACCTACATTTCAGTGGTGATTTGATTACCGCCAAACTGGTTGATAAAGACAAACTCTTTGTCATGTTGGCAGACTCAACCGGACATGGTTTAAGTGCATTCTTGCCCACATTCATCATTGCTAAAGTATTTCATGCTATGGCTAAAAAGAGGTATAGCTTGTCGGGCATCATTACCGAAATGAATACTAGCGCTAAATCACTATTGCCGCCCGATCGCTTTGTTGCGGTAAATATCTTTCTAATCAATTTCTCTCATCGCACGATCGAAAGCTGGTGTGGAGGACTGCCTGATAGCCTTGCAGTCAATGCTGAAGGTGACATCGTCAAGACATTTAAGTCGTCTAATCTGGCCATAGGCATTTTAGCGCCCGAACAATTTGATTCAGAAACAGAACTATGGCAATGGCAAGAACCTATTGAGCTGTTTGCATTTACCGATGGTATAACAGAAGCTGCTAATCCAAATGGAGAATTATTTGGTGAACAAGTGTTGCTTGATATATTAAAAAATACTGCGCCGAAACAGCGTTTTGAACAAATAAAACAGTCTGTGTTGACACATATTCAACAAGATCAAGGTCAAGATGATATTTCATTACTAAGTATTGATTGTCACTAACATCGATACACTGGCATAACTGATAGTTCACGGCATTTTTCGGTTTATACCCGTAGTCGATAAATTATGCAACTATCGTTAATCAGCAAGACTTAAAACTACTACTGGGTATAGTTGCCCATGATTTGTATCAGGGCCATGCTGGTGCTTATCCGAACGGTGAACCAGGGTACTGAATAATAATCAACTCAGTTTTATTGAGTTAAATTATAGTTATTGATAAAAGTAGATAAAGTGTTATGGCAGATGATTCATATTTAATAGAGTTTAGCTTAGATGATGAAAGGTCAACATCATCAAACTCTCAACCAGTAACATCCGAAACTATTGCTAGTAAAAACCTGGGGGCGATTGATAATGAGACCGAACGTCATATTGATGCAATTATTGCTAATGTGACTCGAAAAGGCCTTCCCGCACCAGCAATTACCTTGATAACAAGGTATTGGAAACCTGTTCTGGCTCAGTGTGCAAGTGAGTATGGGCTTGATAGCGCCGATTGGCGTGATAGTATTAAAAAGCTCACGCATTTATCTCTGTATTTAGATCCCGAAGTCACAAAAGACTATCCTCTGGTTCAAACCAAATTCCTGCCGGCATTATTACTGGAAATGAAGCAAGCCATTACAGATTGCAAGGCATCAGATCATTCTCTAAATTCAGTTGTTGATAGCATACAAAACACATCCATGACCAGCCGCCTAGCGGAAACAACACTCTCAGCAACAGCGATAACACCTGAACAGGTTAAACCAACCATTGTCTCGCTCAGCAGCCATAGTGTTGACGCTGATGTGGGTATCGCCAAATTTGAGCTTGATCAAAATGATTCGTTTGATTTCGAACTATCAGCACAAGAGCCAGTCGTCTCAGTAACTAAAGAGATTGAAATCTTGGCATTCGAGCCACCACAAAAACCGATGACCGAAAACATAGACTTGCTAGATAACAAGACTACAGCCCAGCCTACAAAAATGATACAAAGTGATCCGGCTGATATTGATGACTTGCCACCGCTTGATCTCGAGCCATTTAAGGATGATAACTAACCCCGGTTATCAATAAGCATAACCATCCAAAACCGAGATTAATTAACGCTGCTTAGCCATAGCCACAAATGTTTTTATATAGTCAATAGTGACATCGGTTTGACGCATTGCCGCAAATAAGGTTTTGCTAAGGCCTTGCTTGCCAAGCTGAACACTTGCAACGGGTAATGTGCTGCAATATTCATCTGCTAACCAATTTGGCAACACCGTCAAACCACGATTTAAACTCACCATCTGCACCATAATATCGAGTGATTCAATTATCTTGGTTTTCGGAGTCACTCCTGCCGGTAATAAAAACTGTGTGAACACGTCCAGTCGCTCATGCGCAACTGGGAAGGTTAATAACAACTCACTGATTAAATCGTGTGCAACAATGAATTTTTGATCGGCTAAAGCATGCGATTCAGCAACTAATAAAACCAGCTCATAATTGAACAAAGGCTCATAAACCAAACCCGTCTTTTTGATCACATCCGGTGTCACCAATAGATCAACATGATGATTTAATAATCCTTCCAGACCTGAAAATTGAAATTTGTTAATAACATCAACATCAACATCGGGCATTGCCGCCAAAAATTCTACCAATATAGTTTTTAGCCACTCATAACAAGGGTGGCATTCGACACCTAGTCGTAAAACGCCTTGTCGCCCTTCACCATAGGCCCTTAAGGTTTTTTCTGTTTGCTCCAATACCGGCAATACCTGTCGTGCTATTTGTAATAGCAGTTCGCCCGCCTGGGTTAGGCGTAATTGTCTCCCGTCGCGCTGCCATAATGTGACTTCCAGCTTTTGCTCTAAGTATCGCATTTGATGAGACAACGCTGGTTGTGTCAGAAACAAGGCATTTGCTGCCGCAGTTAAAGTACCGTTCTCAGCCAGGGCAAGCATGATTCTAAGATGTGTGCGTTCAATCATATATGAATTAAATTTATAGATTTGCTAAAAAACATCATTATTACTCATGTATAACCTTCTCTACAATAGCGGTTTTTATCGGTACAAGGACAATACAATGATTAGAACGCATAACTTAGGCTTCCCGCGAATAGGGAAAAACAGAGAACTGAAATTTGCCTTGGAAAGCTATTGGCGATCTGAAATTTCACAACAAAAACTGCTTAACATTGGCCAATCTCTGCGAGAACAACACTGGCAATTACAAGGGAACTTAGACTTTCAACCTGTTGGGGATTTTTCTTTTTACGATCATGTGTTAGACACCAGCATTCTGGTTGGTAATGAACCAGGTCGGGTCAACCCTGACGCTAATACGCTGGATCGCTTGTTTCAAATCGCTCGTGGTCAATCCCAGCAAAACAGTACAACATGCGAACATCATTGTGCTGCTGGCGAAATGACCAAATGGTTTGATACCAATTATCACTATATCGTGCCAGAAATTGATAATCAGACTCGCTTCGCTTTACATGCTGACAATTTACTTAACCAAGTCCGTGAAGCCAAGGCATTAAATCATAATGTCAAACCGGTTATCGTTGGCCCTGTCACCTATTTATGGCTAGCCAAAACCAAGGATGAAACTAACAAACTCAGTCTACTTGATGATCTGGTTGTGGTGTATGAACAGCTCTTAATCCGTTTAGCTGATGAAGGGGTAGAGTGGGTACAAATTGACGAGCCTATTCTTGTCACAGAACTCGATCCGTCGTGGCAACATGCTCTGAAACAAGCCTATTTTTCTCTGCACAAAACACCTGTAAAACTGTTGTTAACAACGTATTTTGGTCAATTAAAAGATAATCTATTACTTGCATGTGAATTACCTGTTGACGGTCTGCATATTGATGCTATCACTGGTTTTGACGAAATAAGCAAGGTGGTTGATTGGTTATCGCCACTTAAAGTTTTATCGTTAGGCATTATCAATGGCCGTAATATTTGGAAAACTGACCTCAACACAACACTGGACTGGCTAGAACCTATCGCTACACGCCTAAAAGACCGGCTTTGGTTAGCACCATCTTGCTCATTACTCCATGTGCCCGTTGATCTGACAAATGAAGATTGTCTCGATAAGGAAATAAAATCCTGGTTGGCATTTGCAGTTCAAAAAATTGAAGAATTAAGTGTGATTGCTCATGCACTCAATTATGGTCGTTCATCAGTAGCATCACAATTACAACACAATGCTGCCGCCATAGCCTCACGCCAGCATTCTGATCGGGTACACAATCCTGTTGTTAAAACTCGTAGCTCTGAAATAAGCAATGCCATGTCACAACGACAAAGTGACTATAAACACCGTGCTTTAACTCAAAAAAAGCGGTTTAAACTACCACTGTTTCCGACCACAACCATAGGATCGTTTCCTCAAACCAATGCAATTCGTCAGGCGAGGAAACACTATAAAAATGGTCAGCTTAATCATTCAGACTATGAACAATTCATCAAATCAGAAATCAAACACACGATTGATATTCAGGAAGAAATTGGTTTGGACGTGCTGGTACATGGTGAAGCTGAACGCAATGATATGGTGGAATATTTTGGTCAACAACTCGATGGTTATGCTTTTACTGAGTTTGGCTGGGTTCAGTCTTATGGATCGCGTTGTGTCAAACCACCCATCATTTATGGTGATATTTCACGTCCAAACCCGATGACGGTAGCATGGGCTTGTTATGCCCAGTCACTCAGCAAAAAGCCCGTTAAAGGCATGTTGACTGGACCTGTCACCATGTTGAACTGGTCGTTTGTTCGTGATGATCAACCACGGTCACAAACCTGTTTACAGCTTGCCCTGGCAATACGTGATGAAGTGCTTGATCTGGAGCAGGCGGGTATATCAATCATACAAATCGATGAAGCCGCGTTGCGTGAAGGTTTACCTTTGCGTCAATCACAATGGCAACAGTATCTCGACTGGGCGGTCACCAGCTTTAAGATAAGTGCTAATGGCGTGTCGGATAGCACACAAATTCACACCCATATGTGCTATTCCGAGTTTAACGATATTATTGATGCCATCGCTAACATGGATGCTGATGTCATCACTATTGAAACATCACGCTCAGATATGGAGCTACTAGATGTATTTAATGAGTTTAATTATCCCAATGATATTGGTCCTGGCGTATATGACATTCATTCGCCTAATATTCCAAGCGTCGAGCAAATTGTGTCTCTAATGACCCTGGCAGCTGAGCGCATTGATATCGAAAAGTTATGGTTAAACCCAGATTGTGGATTAAAAACGCGGGGATGGGACGAAGTTACGCCGGCTTTAAAGGCGCTTGTTTCAGCCAGCCATAGCCTGCGTAAAACCCTGACACAATAGCGGGTAGATGACTGCATCTGATCCTGATTCGGATCGGATGCACTCATTTTTCATGATCTGCAAAAATAGTGTTAATCTGGCAATGAGTGAATGGCTTTGCTAATCGTTTCGACCCGATTTAATTCTATCTGAGCCGTTCTAAGTCTGGCCTGACACAATGCGCTTCTAAAACCAAGATAGTCTGCGCCTAATGGCTTGAGCGTAGCAATATCCTCATAGCGTAATGCCCCCGCTAAGCCACATAACAAACCTTGCTCTTGTATCGAAGCAACAAACGTTTGCAACTTCAAGCGATCCCAGTGATCTAATAAATGCTGTCCATTTTTAAGCGCGGTATCAACCATCACCCCATGAAAACCAACTGTTTTCAGAATAGGCCATAGTGCTTTAGCTACTGGTTTATCAGCAAATAATACGGCAATAACAGGTGTTTTTAGTTTATGAAGTGTATCGGCTAAACCTACAAGACAATGCTGCAAATTAGAATCGGGAAACAGGCCGATTTTGACAAAATCCACACCACTACTCGCCATCTCTATTATCGCTGGCTTTATTACATTCACCTCCATGGCTAAGTCGCCAATGGTGGCACTGGTTTGACAACGTTTTGCTACAAATCTAACAATCTCTGCAACTTCTGTTACCGTCAAAGCACCCAACGCCCCTCTTGAAGGATCCTTCATATCTAAAATATCAGGGAACATAGACTCTAATTGTTTTGCTTCATTTAGAGACTTTATACTGGCAAGCCATTTAGTCATGCGTTTGATCAATTCCTGCTTCATCAATTTTATTCATTAACCAGCCCCATGCTTCACGTTCTCGCGGGCCAGCCGTTTTTTCAATTGCTATCATTAAATACGCAATTTCCTGCTGAATTTTTTCTGTTGGCAACATTTGCAAGCGACTGACCAAGACAGCGGCATCAATCACGGCACTTTGGGCGCGATTAAACCCTCTAAAGGGTCGATGATTAACATCACAAATAACACGGCCATAAAAACAGGCCCGAGGATCATCGTCATCAAAAGATGTTATCTCTAATTCAGTATGAGCTAAAGCCTGTTGCAGATAGAAACCTTGAATTTGTTGGCAGGGTAGGGTGGGCCAGTCACGTCGTCCAGTTAGTGATCCTGCAAAGATACGTACATCATCGGTATAGTTGATAGTACATTGTCGATGGCGCTTTAAATTTTCGTAGGTGGATGATGGTTTAAATGGCTTAATAACGAAGTTAGCATTTACTTCTGAAATACCCATCGGCGCAGAATGAGGCTTACCATCATCCGATAATGTCGTCACAATAACTTCATGAATTTTACTTTCAAGCCGTGCCACATTTTCTCCCTGTTGTTAGTGTTGTGCCCTCAGCGGTTTGCTGGGTCAGATCTTCTGGCTCTGAATCCACTGCACAACCCCACTTGAGTTCTTGATCCTGGATATAGCGTTTACCCAATTGCCAGGCAATGTGTGCTCGCGCCAATTCCGCCCCTAAATAAAAAGCATGACCGGTATCACCGTCCAATTTAAGTTGTGGATAAAATGCAAAAGGATCACTTTCTTGCATCAAACCGTCACGATTGAACATAAAGATACCTTGCTCTGCAACTTTAATGCGAAAGTTAGGATCTTTGATATTCTCAGCTAATGCCGCGATATCTTCGGCACTATCAGGAAACGGTCTACGCTCATGTGCCACCAACAAATCAGCACTGAAATCTCGTGGTAAAGCACTGTCTTCACGTGCAGCATACATCATTCTTCGTGCTACATTTGCTTCGGTTATTGCTCTTCGTGCGTGAGGACTCACTTCGGTTGCAAGCACGTTGTTTATATTAAGTTCAGAAATTATTCCGAATAAAATCGCATTAATGCCGCTGGTGTCTGCATCTGTTAATTCTGTCAGATTTCCCACACCCATCATGATCGCGGCATCAGGATATTTTTGGCGTAATTCATGGTATCGAACAATAGAGTTCGTTAAACCAAAATGGATTGGATCTAAAATTGGATCGGCAATCCATGGTCGATTTATTTTATCCATTAATTCCATCGCTCGTTCGAGCGAGGCTAATGAGCCCATTTCAGCAGGTACTAAAATGGCAACAGCATCTGTTTCTTCTGCTAATTGGTAGGTCTTTTCAGTCAAACTTAATAAATAGTCAGCACCAGCTTTACCAGCACGCTTCAAATCAGCTTGCTCCAAAGAATCGACACTGACTTTAAAGCCCGATTCATGCAATGCAACAATTGCATCTTCAAGATGAGGAAACACTTGTTCTGGCAGGCAACCAATATCGATTACATCTGCACCTGATTGTCTATAGTAATTTGCCCTATCTAAAATGCCAGCAATATCACGTTCGGGTGCATCAACTATTTCAGCAAAGATATTAACGTCGTAACGACTTAAATCGCTGGCTTTACGTGCTTGACCAAAATAGATCGGTAAATCTTTTACTTCATCTGGGCCGCGAATCACTGGTACTCCAAGCTGTTTACTTAAGGCGTCCAAATCGCCTCGGCAACGACCTGGCACAATAATTTGATCGCTATCAGCAATTATTTCTGGTGTTAGCCGCCGCGCAATCATTTTATCTGTCATCAACGCAGCAACCGAAAGGCCTAGCTGATGAACACGATAATCAAAAGGCAATGTTGTCATTTGTTTCAACACCTTATGTAAGCTCGGCTCGGCTAGCTTACCCGTGAGAAATAAGACTTTATTTGCCATTTTAGCTAGCTTACTTCTGCTAGACGTGTGCGCAATGCGGCTAATAATTTGCCTGGGTTTTCAACCACGGTCGTTGCTTCATGGGATCGTAATTTATGAGTATGCGCTAAATCTATTTCTCTCGGCCAGACTTTAACAATACGATCTGGAGCAGGTGTATCCATTTCAGGCTCGGTATCACACGCTAACACTATACTTGGGATCCGACATTTTCCTGCTTGAGCATAGACATTAGTAACGAGGGTATCGGATAAACCTAATACCATCTTGGCTACTGTGTTGGAGGTGGCAGGAGCCACAACCAAAGTGTGATAATCACCACGATAAAACAGGCCAACAGGAGGAGAGCTGGCCGCCCGATCACGATACACTCTACCCGATGTTATCGCTTTAGGATCATGACCGTACATCCTTATTACTTCTTCGCCAGCCTGACTATAAAACAAGTCAACATCATCTAAACCACGAATGATTTCTATACATTCTTCTAGGTAATGTCCTGAGCCTGTCACCGCCCACGCCAACCTAGGTTTTTCTGGTCGTGCTTGCATTTAAAAACCCTAATTCATCTATCTAATTAATAAATTCTGCCAGACTATCACTCTTGAGTAAAAATTAAGATAGTTTTCATAAAGGGTTATACGATAGAATTACCTCACTAATTACACGTTTACCGGAGCTTAATCACAATGACTAAAACGGAAGATCACATACCTAACATTGTAGTCGTCGGAGGCGGTGCAGGCGGCTTAGAACTCGTTACTAAGTTAGGTAAAAAACTCGGTAAAAAAGGCAAAGCATCGATCACTCTTGTTGATAGTTCTCACACCCATATCTGGAAACCACTACTTCATGAAGTTGCGGCAGGCACCCTTGATTCACATGAAGATGAAATCGAATATCTTAGTCAAGCACTATGTAGCGGCTTTCGTTTTCGTCTAGGTAAAATGGATGGACTGGATCGTGACAATAAATGCATCACGGTAGCACCAACTTATAATGATGCTGGTGAAGAAATTATTCCTCGTCGTAAATTTGATTATGATTATTTGGTCATCGCTATTGGCAGTGTCAGCCATGATTTTGGCATCAAAGGAGTCGAACAACATTGTTTATTTTTAGATACCACTTCACAAGCCGAAAACTTCCAATCGCAATTATTAGAAAGCTATTTGCGCGCACATACCCAAGGCAAACCTCTTGATAAAGGTCAGCTTGATATTGCTATTGTTGGTGCGGGTGCTACAGGTGTTGAATTGAGTGCTCAATTACACGAAGTTTCACATCTGTTAATGGCATATGGTCTTGATGAAATCAAGCCGACTGACGTTAAAATCAGCATCATCGAAGCGGCATCTCGTGTTTTACCTGGTCTACCTGAAAACTTATCAGCAGCGACAGAAACTGAATTGGCAAAATTAGGGGTTTCTGTTCTTACAAATGAACGTGTCGTTGAAGTTACTGATTCTGAAATCAGAACAGAAAGTGGCAAAGTTATCCCTGCCGCAATCAAAGTTTGGGCTGCAGGCATTAAAGCGCCTGACTTCCTAAAAAATATTGCAGGCCTTGAAACCAACTGGATGAATCAATTAGTTGTTCACCAAACACTACAAACGACGCTTGATGATGCTATTTATGCTATCGGTGATTGCGCCGCCTGCAAATGGATAGGGCAAGATCAAAACGTGCCTCCACGGGCGCAGGCAGCCCATCAAATGGCTTCTCATGTGTTCAAGTCCATCACATTAAGACTTGCAGGCAAAACAGAGTTACCAGAATATCATTATCATGACTATGGCTCACTGGTATCGCTTGGCCGCTATAGCACTGTTGGTAATATGATGGGTAATCTCAGTAAAGGTAGCTTGATGATAGAAGGGTTTATGGCGAGGATTATGTATCTGTCACTTTATAAAATGCATCAAGTGGCATTATTTGGCTTATTCCGGGTCGGCATGCTATCGCTATCTCACTTATTTCGTAGAAGCGTGCACCCTAAAATCAAACTTCACTAATTGGGATATTCGGCGAAACCACACTCTCGTAAAAATAAAAAAAGCCCGTATTTTACGGGCTTTTTTATACAAACTAGTGAATTACTTTCTTAAGGACATTCGTTCTGAAACACCCGTTCCAGCTATACTATGCTTAATTACAGCACCTATATGTATAATTATTAAGCCAATCAAGCAAAACGCAAAAAACGCATGTGCCGCCGTGAACAACTCTCTCATGCTGTCATCAGCCACTGCAAGTCGCGGTAGCACAATCCCCCAAAACTTGGTGTCATATTCGCTATACATCGACTGCAAATAGCCCGTTAAAGGCATTGCCACCATTACCATATAAAATAATGTATGAACGGCTCCAGCAGCCTTCTGCTGCCATTTTGGTACAGTATCTGGTAGTGCAGGGGCTTTATGCGTTAAACGCCAAATCAAACGCAATATAATCAATCCAGCTAAGGTTAGCCCAATCGATTTATGTAGAAGAAAATAGAAAGCTCGCACACTTTCAACACCAGGTGGAAGCTCTGACTGCTTTGGCAACTCGACCATAAACAGCCCAAGACCGATCATTGCAAAGATCATTAAGGCTATCAGCCAATGTAAGATGATCTGAACACGATCATATCTCGCATTATTCATTTGTAATCTCCATACTCTTTAATAAATAAAAACAAAGGCCATAATTTTCAAAACTTATGACCTTTGTAACTTGGAATAATTCCACTTGCAATTAAATATCCAGATTTGTCGCTCGCAATGCGTTTGCTTCAATAAACTCTCGGCGTGGTTCAACGTTATCACCCATCAAGGTATTAAACGTTTCATCAGCAGCAATCGCATCTTCGATTCTTACTTGCAATAGGCGACGTTTTGATTTGTCCATTGTGGTTTCCCACAATTGATCGGGGTTCATCTCACCCAAACCTTTATATCGTTGTACATTTTGACCTCGGCGCGCCTCCGCCATCATCCAACTCACCGCTTCTGCAAAATCAGCCACTACTTCGCTTCTGCCGCCGCGCTGAACGCGAGCACCTTCTGCAAACAATCCGTTAATCTTGTCTGCAAAAGTCAAAATGCGTTGATATTCGGTACTTGCAAAAAACTCACCCGGAATATGGTAATCCGTACTAATACCGTGTCGACTAAAGCTCAGATTGACATCAGGTGCGCCGGTGTCATTCGCTGCCAACATGCTTAGCTTGTAAGCAGTTCCTATCGGTAAGGTTACATTTAATCTATTTTCTATTTGTAACAACCAAGTGGACATGGCTTGATCATCTGTTAAGCTCGGCACAGCCGCTTGATATATTAATTGCTTCAAAAATGCGGGATAATAATGGTTAGATAGTCGGTTAATAATAGCATTAACTGTTTGATATTCATCAACTAATAATTTAAGTGCACTACCAGTGATTGCATCTGCATTTTCAGAAGGGAATAACTCACTATTTGCTAAAGCCAATTCGGTTAAATACCGTTCCATCTCTGCATCATCTTTAACGTAACGTTCTTGCTTACCTTTTTTAACCTTATAAAGTGGTGGTTGTGCAATATAAACGTGTCCACGCTCAACCAGTTCCGGCATTTGACGATAAAAGAAGGTTAGTAATAAGGTTCGAATGTGTGAGCCATCTACGTCAGCATCAGTCATAATAATAATGTGGTGATAACGTAATTTCTCAGGATCATATTCATCGCGGCCGATGCCACAGCCTAAAGCGGTAATCAAGGTGCCAACTTCAGCTGAACTGATCATTTTGTCGAATCGTGCACGCTCAACATTCAGGATTTTACCTTTTAACGGCAAGATAGCTTGTGTCCGTCGGTCACGGCCTTGTTTGGCACTACCACCAGCAGAATCACCCTCTACCAAGAATAGTTCCGATAGGGCAGGGTCACGCTCCTGACAATCCGCCAATTTCCCTGGCAACCCTGCAATATCTAACGCACCTTTTCGACGCGTTAACTCTCTGGCCTTACGAGCGGCATCACGTGCTCTCGCAGCTTCGACCATTTTATTCGCAATCAATTTACTATCCGTCGGATTCTCAACCAAATAATCATGAAAATGTTGGTTTACAAGCGATTCAACGATGGTTCTTACTTCGGAAGAAACTAATTTATCTTTAGTTTGTGATGAGAATTTTGGATCTGGCACTTTAACTGATAGAACTGCAGTTAAACCTTCTCGTGCATCGTCACCACTAGTTGCCACTTTTGATTTTTTAGCTAGACCTTCCGCTTCGATATACTGATTCAGTGTTCGTGTAAGCGCCGCACGGAAACCCGCTAAATGTGTACCGCCATCACGTTGAGGAATATTATTGGTAAAACAATACAAATTTTCCTGATATGAATCGTTCCATTGCATGGCCAGCTCAACTACAACATCGTCTTTTTCGCCCGTAATACTAATAATTGTTTCGTGTACAGGCGTTTTATTTTTATTAAGATGCTCTACGAACGAACGAATACCACCTTCATAATAAAACGTTTCCGAAACATCATCACGCTCATCGGTTAAAACAATTCTTACTCCTGAATTTAAGAAGGCTAATTCTCGAATTCGTTTGGCCAAAATCTTATATTCGAATGTGACATTTGTGAATGTGCCTTCACTAGGCCAAAATTGAATTTTGGTACCCGTTGAGTCGCAGTCTTCACATTCCTGAATGGGGCCATCAGGCACACTATCAGTATAACTTTGTCGATAGACTTTGTTATTACGCTTTATTTCTAAATTTAATTTTTTTGATAAGGCATTAACTACGGAGACACCAACACCATGGAGACCACCCGATACTTTGTATGAATTATCATCAAACTTACCACCAGCATGTAACACTGTCATGATAACTTCTGCAGCAGATACGCCTTCACCTTCATGCATGTCAACCGGTATTCCGCGACCATTATCACTAACAGAAACCGAATCATCAGGGTGAATGCGAACATTAATTTCTGAACAATGTCCGGCAAGTGCTTCATCGATGGCATTATCTAGAACTTCAAAAACCATGTGATGCAAACCGGTGCCATCGTCAGTGTCACCGATATACATACCAGGACGCTTTCTTACTGCATCTAAGCCCTTAAGTACCTTGATGTTATTAGAGTCGTATGTTTTTTCGTCTTGAGTTGTCATATTTTATCCATTAAATAACAGGATGATTTGCATAAAGAAACTATTTTACTCTTTATACTAGTCAGTTGATAGCGCCATAGCACTTTCGGATCAATCTACCAGGGTCTGTTGATCTTTCATCGCCACCACTGCTGGTGGCTGTTTTTGGGTCGAACAAGGCGGAAATGATGCAATGTAGTTATTCTACATAAGTCATTTGCAACGCCGTAGGGCGGAAAAACAGCCGCTAGACTAACCGCCCATGTTTCACGTGAAACATTCTATGATCTATGTCTTTTAATCGCTCAGACAACGAGTAATCTGTTGTTGTTATAAAGCATTGTGCAGGCGTACGAGATAACGCTTGTAGCACCAGCAGTTGATGATCGATATCAAGTTCAGAACTAAGATCGTCAATAATCAATAGTGACCCGCTTTTTTTTGAACCATTTGCTTTGTTAGCAATATTTGTTTGCGCCAAAGATAGCGCTATAAAATACAGTTTTTGCTGTCCTCTTGATAAGATTTCAGCAGGATCACCATCATTTATTTTTATTATCCAGTCAGCAGCATGACTGCCAGACTTTGTATACAACAATTGTTTGTCACGTTCTAAACTATCGAGCAATGCCTGTTGAAGTGATGAACCTTTCACCCAGCCATTTTTATACTTAATTATAAACTCTGAACCTTTTAGTTCTGGGCATAAGCTAGTAAATACATTTATAAACTCTTCTAATAACCGCTCTAAATAGTTGATACGATAGTTAGTAATTGTTTCACCATGTAATACGCATTGCTGGTCCCATAATGTAATCTCATCATTATTCTTTCGTTGCCGCAAAGCAGAATTGCGTTGTTGTATTATTTTTTTATACGATTGCCAGTGATAATTAAACTGCTGTTCCACGTGAAACACACCCCAATCAAGAAGTTGACGGCGATAACGTGGACCCTGCTCAAATATTTGGTGGCAGTTAGCGGGGATGAATTGCAAAGGAAGGTGTGCCACAAGTTCAGATAATTTAGTAACAGGTGCACTATTCAATCGAATTTTCAATCCGGAAGACAAGGAGTACTCAATTCCAATCGGAATATCATTAGGCAATTTTGCAAGAATAAGGCTGCGTTGCTGACTAAATTGAACAATGTTTTTTAACGAGCGTGTACGAAAAGAACGGCCCAAAGCAAGTAGATGGATTGCTTCCAGCAGTGTTGTTTTACCAGATCCATTATCACCGATAATTAAATTGATACCAGAATAGGGGGTAAATTTTAGTTCCGTTATATTCCTCAGATTGGAAATAACGAGTTGTGTAAGCACCAAATTATATTTCCGTAAATGCTAAGTGTTTATGAAATAATAAATAACCACTCACTCTACTAGATTTATACTGATCTATAAACCAGTATTTAGCTCAACAAATCGGGTAACATTTTAGTGTAGGTTTGCTTTTGCCCAATCATATCGCCACTTAATACAAACCCGAGCAAAACACCATTTTTATCAAAAAATAAACCTTTTATACCGCTACCTATTTTGTCATGTTCAAACTGCCATGAGCCGTCGACATGTATTGGAGGCGGGCAGATAATCAATGGATAGCTGGGTGTTTTTACTGCAACAGGCATAGCGGGGTAGTTAACCAAGGTTGGTGCTCCTACTAATGTTTGTGCAAGTGCTTTAGCTGCTAACAGTATGGGAGCAATATACATTAAATGATAACCAGACACTTCAGCACAATCACCAATAGCATAAATGTTAGGATCTGATGTTTGCAGATATGTGTCCGTAACAATGCCTCTATTGACAGCCAAATCTGCTGATTGTGCTAATGCACTATTTGCTTTTAACCCGACTGCCGACACCACAAGATCGGCAACAACGGAATCGCCCGATTCAAGTTGTATTTCATACTGCTCATTAACAGAATTAATCGCTGTTGCAGTAGTGCCTAGATGCCACTTTACACCAATATTGGTTAATGCTTGTTGTAATTCGATAGCAACTTGTTGTGGCAATAATGGCTTCATCGGCACGTCACTTGGGCCTATGACTGAAACTGCAATACCAACATTGCCAAGGTCATTTGCAAATTCACATCCAATTAAGCCCGAACCAATAATTGCAACATGTTTTGCTGTTGCAAGTTTGCTTCTAAATGCGGTGTAATCATTCAAATTATTCACTGAAAGTGCAGCGTCAGCAGCATCACCTTCAAGCTTGAGACGTACTGGCTCTGCACCAACCGCTAACACTAATTTGTTATATTTAATTACTTCGCCTGAAGCCAAAGAAATGAGTCTATTTTGGCGATCAATTTTAACAACCGTTTGTTCTGTCATAATGCTTGCTGACAGCGTTTCAGCCATTTTCCCAGCATCCGACATAGCTACTTGGTCGGCTGTTTTTCCTTTTGTTAATGCATTCGATAGCATTGGTTTCGGGTAGTTATGACCACTATCACTGGTTATCATGATCAAAGCCTGCTCTGTATTAAGCTTTCTAAACTCTCTGGCCAGAGTATAACCAGCAACACCAGTACCTATGATAACAATGGGATCCATTTATACATTCCTAAAACCAATAAAAATGGAGAGGAGAGAACTTCCTCCCCATCAAAAGCTAGATTTCAACCATTTCGAAATCATCTTTACCAACACCACATTCTGGGCATTCCCAATCTTCGGGTATATCGTCCCAGCTTGTGCCTGGCGCAATACCTTCTTCTGGTAAACCTTTGGCTTCGTCGTAAATAAAGCCACAAACAACACATTGCCACTGTCTCATTTTTTATTCTCCTAAATTGATATATAACTGCTATTTATGTGCATCTAATACATCTTGATAATGCTGTGCATGACGCTGCTCAACTTTTGCCAATGCAGCAAATCGTTTTTCTGCGGTCGCCAATACTTTAGCAAACATTTGTGCATGCTCTCTAGATTCGTCTATTTGTTCATCCATTTCAGAAACAGCAGCTGCATTTCTTTCTTCTAAAGCAGTGTTTCTAAACTCAGGATACATTTCTGTATATTCATAGGTTTCGCCATCAACAGCAAGCTGAAGCATCTTTTCAACCGTCAAAGATGAAGGCGGAAATAATAGTTCAAGATGTCCAAACGCATGCGCAGTTTCTTGTTCCGCTGTTTTTTCAAATACGGCGGCAATATCATCCGCACCGATCGCACGACATTGTTTTGCAAAATACAAATACTTTCGATTTGCCATGGCTTCACCTGCAAATGCCGCTTCCAGGTTTTTTAGTGTTTTCGATTCATTGTCGGTTGTCATAATGTTTACCCCGCTCCAACAAGCTAAATATTTCGTTGTCCTGTTTTATTCAGGATTGGAAATAAGTCTACGCTGTGTGCTATTTTAGATCCAACAGATTATTTAGTTTATTATAAGTGGAATTTCCGATTATGAATTTACCAACGTTACGCCAACTGCATTATTTAACGACTTTAGTTGAGGTTAATCACTTTGGACAAGCGGCTGAACGGTGCTTTGTTACCCAGTCAACCTTAAGCGCAGGTATTCAGGATCTTGAAACAATATTAGGTACATCGCTGTTTGAACGAACCAATCGTAAGGTTATGCCCACAGCCTTGGGTCTGGAAATAGCGAGTAGGGCGCAACATATATTATCGCTGTCTGCAGATCTAGTTGATCTAGCCCAGTCTGAGCGTAATCCTTTGGTGGGCCGAATACGAATTGGGGTTATTCCTAGTATCAGTCCCTTTTTGTTACCAAAAGTATTACCCACTATTCGCAGCACCTTGCCTGAACTTGAAGTTGTATTGATAGAAGATCAATCTGAACGCCTATTATCCAGTTTACGCAGTGGTGAAATTGATTTGGCGATTTTGGCATTTCCATTTGATATTGGTGACTTAAACAAACAGCTTTTTGCCGAGGAGCAATTTTGGGTCGCCTTACCCAAAAAACATCCTCTTGCTAAAAAAAAGCAACTCACTGCAACCGACTTACCTTTAGATGATCTTTTATTGCTGTCAGAAGGCCATTGTATGCGTGAACATGCGCTCAGCGCCTGTAAACTGCCCAGTACTAGCCACCGTATGAGTATGCAGGGTACAAGCTTATATACTTTGATTGAAATGGTTGCAGGGGGCTTAGGTATAACATTAATTCCTGAAATGGCAATAAATTCAGATATGGTCAAACATGCCGATATCAGTGTTCGACCACTGATCAGTCAAGGCAATAAGCCTATGCGTTCATTGGGTTTAGTCTGGCGACCGAGTTATCGTAGAGTAGCTACCTTAAAAGAGTTAGCTCAACTTTTCTCAAAAATTCTGAGTTAACTTGAGCTACCTAAGCTTTGTATAAAGGTTGGGGTTCAACCCGACAAGCCCGATGTTGGACTGAAGTCCAACCCACAGTACTATCCTGTGGGTCGTAATCTGACGTTTTTATCCCGAGTTAAGGTTAGTTACGTTTTTTATTCAGACTTTGCATAAAATAATCTGATTTTTGAGAATAGCTCAGTAATCTTCACTGCATCATAAGGCGGTCTAAATGTTGCGTAGACACGCCCCTTTGGATCAACGATAAAAATATGATGCTCTTGCTCTATTTGATAGCTACCGTCGGAATAATCCGTTTTAAGAAACAGCGCAATCAATGTTTTTGCGAGTTGTTCAATCGTAGTCTCATCCGCTGTTGCTACCGGCACAGAGACATTGTGTCTGTTCAAAAACTGAGTTAACTGGGTTAGTGATTCGTCCTGTTGTTCTAAACCAATAACTAAAAACTGAATCTGATTACTGGCAAAAGCATTGTCTAATTTTGATAAGGTCTCAAGAGAAGACTGACACTGCGGCAAACAATTAAGATGGCTGAAATAAACAAAAGACCATTTATTGTCAAACCAGCTGTTAGTTAAGGTTAATTTATTGACTGTTTCTAAAGAAAAATCACTTAATTGTCGGGGTGGTGACTCAAGGTATGGCTGCAAATCCTGTGGAATTTGTCGCTGATCATCATAAAGCAAAGGCAATCGGTTCATCCATAAAACCAACAAAAATCCCACAATCAGAAGATAAGTAAACAAAAAACACTTAGAATTAAGGCCTTTACAAGGTTGGGCCATACAGCAGTCCTTCAAAAGTATAAAATTGCTGTCAATATTATCATTAACACGAGTACGCGGATGAGTGAGACACTATTCAAGTCAACAGCAATTGTTAGCATGATGACCTTTATCTCTCGAATTTTAGGCTTTGTACGCGATATTGTCATTGCTCGCATGTTTGGTGCCGGCCTTGGCGCTGATGTGTTTTTTGTGGCATTTAAAATCCCAAATTTCTTACGCCGCTTATTTGCAGAAGGGGCGTTCTCCCAAGCATTTATTCCAGTATTAGCTGAATATAAGCGCAGCGGTCAAAACGATTTACGATTATTAATCGCCAATACCAGTGGCACACTGGCAACCATCCTGTTTGCTATCACACTGATAGGGGTGATTGCCGCACCATTATTAATTATGATTTTCGCTCCTGGCTTTATTGATGATCCTGAAAAAGTAACGTTAGCCACTGATTTATTACGCATTACCTTTCCCTACCTGTTTTTTATCTCGTTAACCGCACTGGCTGGCGCGATTTTAAATAGTTTTGGCCAATTTGCGATCCCATCTTTTACACCTGTCTTTCTTAATTTATCACTTATTTCTGCGGCTTTATGGCTATCACCACAACTTGAACAACCGGTAACAGCACTGGCTTGGGGTGTTTTCATTGGTGGTGTAGTTCAGCTAATTTTTCAAATTCCGTTTTTATTAAGATTAAAACTGTTACCTAAACCCCGTTGGGGCTGGCATCAAAGTGGGGTACAAAAAATTCTCAAGTTGATGATCCCTGCTATGTTTGGGGTTTCCGTGGCACAAATAAATTTACTGTTAGATACCTTGTTAGCCTCGTTTTTGGTTACTGGCAGCATTTCATGGCTGTATTATTCAGACCGCTTGGTTGAGTTTCCACTTGGAATCGTCGGCATCGCCTTATCAACGGTGATTTTGCCCAGCTTATCTCATAAACATGCCTCTGCTTCTAAACAGGCATTTTCACATACCATTGACTGGGCGTTACGTTGGGTCTTTATTATTGGTACGCCAGCTGCGATTGGGCTTATATTTTTAGCTGAACCGTTATTAACAACCTTATTTCAATATGGTGAATTCTCGTCAACCGATACCCATAAAGCATCATTAAGCCTTATGGCTTATGGTTTGGGATTATTACCGTTTATCTTTATTAAAGTATTAGCGCCGGGCTATTTCGCGCGTCAGGACACCAAAACACCGGTCAAAATAGGCATCATCGCCATGGTAACCAATATGGTGTTAAATGTTATCTTGATGATGCAATTTGCTCATGTCGGTCTGGCGCTTGCCACCTCTCTCTCTGCTGTACTTAATGCCGGTTTATTGTACTTCGGCCTTAGAAAGTTAGGTGTATATCAACCTGTTGCTGGCTGGGGCAGATTCATATTGAAATTACTGATCCCAAATAGTGCTTTGTTATTGATCTTGTATTGGTTAACACCGACCAGTATTGACTGGTTTAACTGGGATGCATGGCATCGTATATCAATGCTAACAGGACTTATTGCTGCGGCAATTATCGTCTATTTTGCTGCGCTCTATGCTGTTGGTATTACGATTAAAAGTTTATTAAAGCCTAATACACACACTATTTCTTAAGCTTTTGCATAAACGCCAGACAAAAAAAGGCCCTCATCTGAGGGCCTAATGGACTATCTAAATTGTGTTTAGATTAGAAACGGCGACCAACACCGATACTGTATACAAACGGGTCGATATCTGCGCTAATATGAGCTTCAGAATACTCTCCATCAGCAATATTTGAGAATTTTGCTTTGGTATCAATTTGGATGTATTTGATATCAGCATTAAAGAACCAGTCATCATTAATTGCAATATCAACACCCGCTTGCGCCGCTAAACCCCAAGAACTTTCTAGGCTAACTTTAGAGCCAGGTGTACCTGCAACAGCGCCTGCGGTTTTTTCATCAAAGAAATAGGTGTAGTTAATACCAGCACCAACGTATGGGCGGATATTAGAGTTTGGAGCAAAATGATACTGTAATGTCAATGTCGGTGGTAATACTTTAGTATTAATTACATTGCCTAAACTTGTTGCAACATCGCCTTTCTCACCAGTAACGGTATGTTTAGAATAACCTAAAATTAATTCAACACCCCAATTAGGTGAAATCATATAAGTGATATCTAATTCAGGAATGGTGTCATTATCGACTTTCACACCTGGACCTAAATTAACACCATCTGCGAATAAACTACCACTATCATCATTTGGGTTGATATGAGCAATACGACCACGCACTAGCCAATCACCTGCTTCATACGCCATTGCTGGAGTAGCGATAGCTGATAATCCTGTTGCAGCTAACAATGCTACTGCTAATTTTGTTACTTTCATTTGTTTCTCCTTGAGAATTACACTTTAATTTGGATGTTCTTTACTTGGATATTGGAAAGGATCATACGGTGATGACAGATTATTTCCATGATCTATATCAAGAGATCTGTTGTAAATTTTAGACATAAACTTTATTTATGCAAGGTTATCAGAGAAACTTAAGCTAGTTTCTAACTTTATTGTGGTTATTTAGCCACACATAACATTGATTGCAGTCGTATTTAGCAATGAAATTGCTTTACCATTAATTTCAATTAAACCGTCTTCCTGAAAGCGCGACATAACTCGACTGACTGTTTCAACCGCTAAACCAAGGTGATTAGCGATATCACTGCGTGACATTGTAAGTTGAAACTCTGTTGCAGAAAACCCACGATCATGGAATCGTTTTGATAAAGATAATAAGAATGTTGCTATTTTTTCATCGGCAGTCTTTTTGCCCAGCAATAACATTAAGTTTTTATCTGAAGATAATTCTTTACTTAAACGGGTTAACAGTTGAATTTGCAGTTGTGGCATTTGCTTGCCAATATCTTGCAAATTTTCAAACGGTAATTCGCAAACCGAGCTGGTTTCCAAGGCTTTGGCATTTGATTGATACGATTGCTGATGGATCGCATCCAAACCAATAAACTCGCCGGGGAAATAAAACCCGGTTACTTGTTCGCGCCCATTTACAGCTGAAATTGTGGTTTTGAATGAACCTGATCGCACAACATATAAGGATTTAAATTCATTGCCTGTTGAGAACAGCGTATGCGCGCGTTTGTAACTTTGGCTGCGTTTGATAATGGTATCAAGTTGAGCGAGATCACTGTTTTGGAGGCCTAACGGCAGGCAAAGCCGAAATAAAGAACAATCTTGGCAGGCAACGCGATGCTCGTGCTCAATCTTTGCTAGATCGTTAAAGAGCGGCATTACGTTAACTAATTCAGCCATCTGATATCCAATTCTGTCAATAAGAGATCATGATACCCCTTCAAACCGCTCTCTGAAACAGTTATTATGCGGTTTTATATTACGAAATCAGGAAATATGATGAGTTCTCGTACTGCCACGGTTACGCGAAACACGCTTGAAACACAAATTGAGGTCAGTATTAACCTTGATGGTAAAGGTCAATTTGATGCGGAAACAGGGCTGCCGTTTCTTGATCACATGATGGAGCAAATTGCCCGTCACGGTCTTTTTGATATTTCGGTCAATGCAAAAGGTGATCTACAAATTGATGCCCATCACACGGTTGAAGATATTGGCATCACCCTAGGCCAGGCATTCAAGCAAGCATTAGGTAATAAAAAAGGTGTTGTTCGTTATGGCCATTGTTATGTGCCCTTAGATGAAGCATTATCCCGTGTTGTATTGGATTTATCTGGACGTCCCGGACTAGAGTTTGCGGTTACATTTACGCGCGATAAAATTGGCGAATTTGATGTCGATTTATTTTATGAATTCTTCCAGGGTTTCGTGAATCACGCTGGTGTTACATTACACATAGACTCACTAAAAGGTCGTAATGCACACCATATTGCCGAAACGATGTTCAAAGCGTTTGGGCGCGCTTTACGTATGGCGGTTACATTAGATCAACGCGCGCTTGAACAGTTACCTTCAACCAAAGGTGCGCTTTAGTTTTTATCGTATCTAGTAACTTTATTACGTAAAATAGTATTTTGAAATAAAACTGATGGAAATTTTATGCGTCACATAGCGGTGATCGATTATGGCATGGGTAATTTACGATCTGTGTCGAAAGCATTAGAAACCGTATCAAATGGTATTTCTGTCGAAGTAACAGCTGATCCTGCTCGTATTTTAGCCGCCAGCCATGTTGTATTCCCAGGTGTTGGCGCTATCCGCGACTGCATTGCTGAGCTAGCGCGACTAAACCTGGATGATGTCATTCGTCAGGTTATTGCAAACGGCACACCCTTTCTTGGAATATGCCTTGGTATGCAAGCATTATTAACACATAGTGAAGAAAATTCAGGTATTGATTGCCTCGATATTTTTGCCGGAAATGTTCGCCACTTTGAACTCGCAACCGATGAGAATGGTGATCACTTAAAAGTGCCTCACATGGGTTGGAATCAAGTTCATCAAACGGTACAACATCCTTTATGGAAAGATATTGATCAAGATAGTCGTTTTTACTTTGTCCATAGCTATTATGTTGATCCAAAAGAGCATACTGTAATAGCAGCAAGCTCAGATTACCCCGATACCTTTACCTGTGCTATTCATAAGAATAATGTGTTTGCAGTGCAGTTTCACCCAGAAAAAAGCCAGCATGCTGGTTTAAAATTACTTGAAAACTTTATCGCGTGGGATGGCCACGCCTAAGCTAACTTTGCATTAAATGGAGAAATCTTTATGTTGTTAATCCCTGCCATTGATCTAAAAGAAGGTCACTGTGTTCGTTTGCGTCAGGGACGCATGGAAGATAATACGGTTTTCTCAGAAGATCCACTTGCGGTAGCAACCAAGTGGGTTGAGGCGGGTGCCAAACGTCTACATATGGTTGATCTGGACGGTGCTTTTGCCGGTAACCCAGTCAATGCCGATGTTGTTCATCAAATCTGCAAAGCGTTTCCTAACCTTGATGTTCAAATTGGTGGTGGCATACGAGATGAAGATACTATTCAAACTTATTTGGAAGCAGGTGCCCGTTACGTCATCATCGGCACTAAAGCTGTTAATGCACCACATTTTATTGGCGATGTCTGTGCAGAATTTCCAGGCCACATTATCGTTGGTTTAGATGCAAAAAACGGCAAAGTAGCTATCGATGGTTGGTCAAAATTGTCAAATCATGACGTTAAAGATATCGCTAAACATTTTGAACAAGATGGTATTGAGGCCATTATTTATACTGACATTAGTCGTGATGGCATGATGCAAGGCGTTAATCTTGAAGCAACCCGCGATCTGGCGCGAGCGATCACTATCCCTGTTATCGCATCTGGTGGTGTCACTGATTTAAATGATGTTAAAGCACTTTGTCACTACGAAAGTGAAGGTGTTATGGGCGCGATTGTTGGCAGAGCCATTTATGAAGGCACAATCGATCTGGCAGAAGCTCAAGCTTTAGCAGATCGTCTTAATCCACCGCTTAAAATTTAATGGAATTATCATGAGTCTAGCCAAACGCATTATTCCTTGTCTTGATGTTGATGATGGTCGTGTTGTCAAAGGTGTAAAGTTTGTTGATATTCGGGATGCGGGTGATCCTATCGAGGTAGCTAAACGCTACGATCAACAAGGTGCAGATGAGATCACCTTTCTTGATATAACGGCAACACATCATGATCGAGACACCATGGTTCATGTTGTAGAGGCTGTTGCCAGTCAGGTATTTATACCTCTAACGGTTGGTGGCGGTATTCGTACCGTAGATGATATTCGAACAATGTTAAATGCCGGTGCAGATAAAGTGGGGATCAACTCCGCAGCAGTTAAAAACCCAGAATTTGTAAAACAAGCCGCAGAAAAATTTGGCTCGCAATGTATTGTTGTTGCAATTGATGCAAAACGCGTCTCAGCCGATGGTGAACCCAATAAATGGGAAATATTCACTCATGGCGGTCGTACTAGCACTGGTATTGACGCTGTTGAGTGGGCCAAAAAAATGGTCGATTATGGCGCCGGTGAAATTCTACTGACCAGCATGGATCGTGATGGCACTAAATCTGGCTTTGATCTTGAACTGACACGTGCAGTAAGTGATGCCGTTGCTGTTCCTGTTATTGCATCGGGTGGTGTTGGTCAATTACAGGATCTGACTGATGGTGTAAAACTGGGTCGAGCCGATGCTGTGCTTGCCGCCAGTATCTTTCACTTTGGCCAACATACTGTGCAAGAAGCCAAGCAACAAATGGCGAGCCAAGGCATAGAGGTAAGACTCTAAATGAACTGGTTAGATCAAGTTAAATGGAATAACCAGGGTCTCATCCCTGTTGTCACACAAGAGCATAAAAGCAAGCAAGTACTCACATTAGCATGGATGAATAAAGAATCATTACAACTGACAGTTGATACCGGTCATGCCGTTTATTGGTCTCGTTCTCGCCAAAAGTTGTGGCATAAGGGTGAACAGTCTGGCAACCAGCAATTGGTTAAATCCATTCGTTTAGACTGTGATAATGATGCTATCTTGCTAGAAGTTGAGCAATTGGGTGGTATTGCATGCCATACTGGTCGCCATCATTGTTTTTATAACAAGCTAGAAAATGGTCAATGGCAAATTACCGAATCGGTACTTAAAGACCCTAAAGAGATCTATAAATGAGCGACATTCTAAACAAGCTGGCACAAGTACTCGAAGCTCGTAAACAGGCGGATAAAGATAGCTCCTATGTCGCCAGTTTGTATCATGCTGGTACCGATAAAATTCTCAAAAAATTAGGTGAAGAAGCGACCGAAACAGTGATTGCAGGCAAAGGTGGTGTTCGCGAAGAAATCATCTATGAAACCGCTGATCTTTGGTTTCACAGTTTAGTATTGTTAGCCCATAACAACATTAGCCCACAAGAAATTCTGGATGAACTCGATCGTCGCTTTGGACTATCTGGCATCGATGAAAAAGCCAGTAGGAGCAAATAATGACTGATTGTATCTTTTGTAAAATCATTGCGGGCGACATCCCCTCATCCAAAGTGTATGAAGATGACAAAATCTTTGCGTTCAAAGACATCAACCCTAAAGCATCGGTCCATGTATTAGTTATCCCCAAAACGCATATCGACAGCCTTGATCACCTTGATCATGGCCAGCAGGATTTAATGGGATATATGACGTTGAAACTGCCCGAAATCGCTCGAAGCCAAGGTCTCAATAACGGTTTTCGAACAATTATCAATACGGGTCCCGATGGCGGCCAAGAAGTTGGGCATTTACACTTTCATATTCTCGGTGGCAGTAAGATACCTGGGTTTAATTAGGAGCATATTATGGGTTTAGGCGGAGTTAGCATTTGGCAATTACTGATTGTTTTAGTGATTGTCATCTTATTATTTGGAACCAAAAAATTACGCTCTTTAGGTGGTGACTTAGGCAGTGCAATCAAAAACTTCAAACAATCTGTACGTGAAGGTGAAGATAGCGTTAACGATGACGATGCTGCAATAAATCACGAGCAAACCGCTTCTAATCAACACGCCTCTGAAAAAGACACACACTCGAACAACTGAATATGTTTGATATCGGTTTTTGGGAATTATTACTGATTGCCGTTGTTGCCTTAGTTGTTGTTGGGCCAGAGCGCCTACCTAAGCTGATTCGTGTGACAGGAATGTGGGTTGGTCGAGCCAACGCATCATTACAATCAATCCGAAATGATATTAGTCAAGAATTACGCGCTGAAGAACTCAAACAGGCGCTGAATAAAACAATTGATGTAACAGATATAGATAAAGCCATCTCAGAAAGCAACAATCAAAAATCAGGTAAGGGCGACAATGGAAACGGATAACCAACAACCATTGATTTCGCATTTGATTGAGTTACGAGACCGTTTATTGCGAGGCATCGTTGCTGTACTCATTATTGCAGCCTGTTTATTACCCTTTTCTAATGACTTATATCATTTCTTAGCAGAACCGTTATTACGGCATTTACCTGAGTCAAGCACAATGATTGCTACCGAAGTAGCGTCGCCATTTTTAACACCTTTCAAGCTCACATTAAGCGTCGCCATCATGCTGGCCATTCCCGTCTTGCTTTATCAGTTGTGGGCATTTATTGCTCCAGGTTTATATGACAATGAGCGCAAAATGGTGTTTCCATTATTGCTTGCAAGTACCTTATTGTTCTTCTTGGGTATTGTGTTTGCTTACTTTGTGGTGTTTCCACTTATTTTTGGCTTTTTAACTCAGGCCGCACCCGAAGGTGTGGCTGTGATGACTGATATCAGCAGTTATCTGGATTTCGTTTTGAAATTATTTTTTGCTTTTGGATTGGCATTTGAAGTGCCTATAGCAACATTATTATTAATCTGGACCGGTATTTCGTCGGTTAAAAGCTTAGCGGAGAAACGCCCATACATTATTGTTGGCGCCTTTGTTGTAGGTATGTTGTTAACACCACCAGATGTCATTTCACAAACCTTATTAGCCTTGCCCGTTTGGTTATTATTTGAGGGTGGTTTACTATGTGCTCGTTTTTTACCTAAAAATTCCAGCGAACAAAATGATGGTTAACTTATGCTTAAACTAAGTGTTATATCGCATACGAGTACCATGCTCTAGAGACAGTAAAATTTCTTCGGCTCGAATAGTGTTCGGGAAATAACAGCCTGATATTTTGGCAGCATGAATACTTGCACCTTCTAGATTATCACAATCTGAAAAATCGACACCGCGTAAATCTGCTTGACGAAAATAACTGTTGGAAAAATCAAGTCCAACAGCAACAAGACCTTGTAAATTCAAATGCCTAAAGTCACACCCTGTTAGATCGACAGTTTCCCCAGCCTGAATGCGCTGATTAAATTCAGCCACTTTTCCATCTCGCAATAAACGATAAAGTGGATCATCTGAAATTCGAGGTGCTGCCATACAATTTATCCTTATGCTGTGATATCAATTGTTCCACCAGGATTATTGGGATTAAACCCTGTTTGCTGCGTTTCGGTAGATTCATTGACCACATTAACACTACTAAGCGCTGTTGATTGCTGTTCATTTGCAGTCACAGTATTTTGAGTTTCATTGCTAGACCGTGCCTGGGTTTGCCGCCCTGTTAGCTCAGCTTCCTGAGATAAAGGGTTTGTTAGTGTTGGCTGACCGCTGAATGGTGCAATTCCAGGAATTTCCATAACATACTCCTTAATTATTTAGGATTCAGAAGGTTAGATTACAACTTCTGGTTATTGAAGTAAATTAGTTAACTATAAATCATGCCGCTTTGTGACACTATTAACATTTTGGATTAATAACTGCTCAATCCGTTCCAATCGTAACTCCATTTGTTGTGCATGCTGTTTTAACCAATGAACCTCTGCTGCTTCACCTTCACCTTGATCGCGCTGATACTGCTCTTGTTCTTTTTGCATAACATCAAGAATAACGCCAATCATCATATTGAGAAAAACAAAGGCTGTTAAAAAAATAAAACTAAGATAAAAAATCCAGCTCAAAGGATACACTGTCATAGTCTCATACATGACATCCGTCCAATCTTCAAAAGTCGCAACACGAAATAACGTTAACATCGAAATTGAAATATTACCCCATAATTCATTGTTGATATGTTCGAACATAAAACTACCAATGGCAGCATAGATATAAAAAATAATAAACATCAGTAAGACAACATACCCCATTGTGGGCATCGCTTTTAATAATGCATTAATTAATAAACGTAATTCAGGGATTAATGATATTAAGCGTAACACCCTAAATATACGTAATAATCGAGCCAGTAATACCGTATCATTACCTTCTAACGGTAATAAACTCGCTACAACGATTATAAAATCGAACACATTCCAACCTTTTTTGAAGAAATCTAACAATCTCGGTTCTGAAGATAATCGGATTAAAATTTCAACTAAAAAAAAGACTGTAATAAAGTTATCAGACCAACTGATGATTAGGTTTGCTGTTGAGCCGACATCATAGGTTTTTGCACCGGTTAAAAGTGCTGATAACACGATGATTGTGATGACAAAAAGTTCAAATAATTTGTTTTGATGTAATTCAAATAAGGCTTGTTTAATTTGTGACGTATTTGTTGTCATAGCAGTTTACTCGGACAATTAATTTTAAAATCGTCGCACAATAGCAGACCATCTATAAAAGCTATAGATATTTTAATTAAAAAGTGTAGGATTTAAGACGCTTATAACAACGAATATAGAGATGACAATATGACAATAAAACAAGAATTGGTAGACGAAATTGAGATCCTGCTTCGATATAACCTTGAAACAACACAAGAAGGAATTAAGGTACATCACACTGCGCGTGAGGGTTTAATCTCTGCGGTCAAACGTCTTCATCAAAAAGGCTTGGTTGATAGTGAAGATGGTGGTTATTTAACCGATCTTGGCCATGAAGCAGCGGAACATACTCAAGCAGCGCTTCGTATTCTTAGTGCAACCTAAATAACCTCAACATCGATCATAAATAATAAAACTGAATGGGTATTGGTTTTTTTCATCCGCAGGATGATCTTCACGATTCAGTTCTAGCCAATCAGATTTTTGCCAGTCTGGAAACCAGGTATCACCCGCTTCCAGATTGGCATGAACCTGGGTCAGATAAATCCTATCAGCCAAAGGTAAAAACTGTTGATAAAGTGAAGCCCCGCCCATAATCATCGCTTCTTCAGCATCACCACAGGCTTTAATTGCATCTTCAATTGTGTTGACAACAATGCAACCATCAACGGCATAGTCTTTATTTTTAGTCACAATAATATTAGTTCTGCCCGGCAATGGGCGACCAATCGATTCATGGGTATTTCTACCCATAATAATAGGTTTACCCATCGTTACTCGGCGAAAATACTGCAAATCAGCTGATAACTTCCAAGGAAGATCATTATTTTTTCCAATCAAACCTCGTTGATCCATTGCAACTATTATCGCGATTTTCATTAGCATCAAACCTTAACAAAACAATCAACCAGCATGATACCAGCTCGTAAAATATCAGGTATTATCAGTCTAAAAATCTATTTTAAATTTACAAAGGGTGTTCATGTCTGTTTTTGCAATGATCAGTGCAGGTATTGGCGGTTTAGGCTTATTTTTATTAGGTATGTGGCTCATGTCTGATGGCTTGAGAATGGCTGCAGGTGATGCACTCAATCATTTTTTACATCATTGGACTAAAACCCGACTCCGCGGTTTAGGTGTTGGTTTCTTCCTGACATCACTGATTCAATCATCAGGTGCTGTTACGGTTGCGACTATTGGGTTTACTAATGCTGGTTTATTGAGTTTACGACGCGCAATCTGGATTATATTTGGCAGCAATATAGGTACCACTACAACCGGCTGGTTCGTCACTTTAATCGGATTTAATTTCAAAATTAGCGCCTTTGCGCTTCCAATGATTGGTATTGGCATGCTGTTAAAGTTAGTACAATCAGAATCTCGTATTGGAGCGCTTGGTCAAGCCTTGGTCGGGTTTGGCATTTTATTTATGGGTATCGATGTACTAAAAGACACCTTTTCAATATTAGGTGAACAAGTATCTTTCGATAGTGTTAGACAAGATGGATTAATCAATATCTTGTTATACGTCGGTTTTGGCTTTCTAATAACAGTATTAATGCAATCATCAAGTATAACCTTGGCAATCACGCTGACGGCATTGGCAGGTGGCATTATGACCTTATTACCCGCTGCTGCAATTGCCATAGGAAGCAACCTGGGAAGTACTACTACCGCCATTTTCTCATCCTTCGGTACAAATCCTGTCGCAAAGCGAGTTGTTGCCAGCCATGTTATTTTTAATGTTATTACAGCAATAGTGTCTTTAATTCTAATTACGCCGTTACTTTCGGGCATCGTTTTTGTTCAATCGTTATGGGATGATACTGGCTCAACAATAACAACACTTGCCCTGTTTCATACAGTATTTAATGTGTTAGGCGTCTTACTAATGTGGCCACTTGCAGATACATTGGTGTCATGGTTAAAAAATCATTTTAAAACAAAAGATGAAGATCTGGCCAAGCCAATGTATCTGGATAAACATTCTTTATCGCTACCTTCGTTGGCATTACGTGCATTAAAAATGGAATTAAAACGGGTAGCTGACTATGCCTTAGAAATGGCAAAAGATAGTATAAACTTTGAATCCTATTCAAATAAATTCACTACTAAAGATAGAGTAATAGAAAGCTTAACTCTTGCTATTGGTGACTACACAGCCGAACTTTATAAACAAAATTTAACCGAAGATATTTCTGAAAAATTACCTAGTGTTTTACGAGTAGCACAATATTATGATGCTATTTCAGAATTATCGGTAATGGTTAATACTGGCAAAAAGCAAATTTCAACCTCTCTCAATCCAGATATTGAACAACAATTAAACGTATTTTTTAATCATAGTGTAAGTTTGCTTGATAATACCGGCATCGATACAACGACGCCTAAAGAAGTATTAGCTAAACAACTCGAAGAGCTTGAAAAAGAGTATCAATCACTAAAAGCATTATTATTAAGACGAGGAGCAGAAGGTCAATTATCCATAGCTAAAATGGATAAAACCATGACATCAATTAGCCAAATTAGACGAATTTCACAGCAAGCATTCAAAGCATTTGTTTATTACGAAACACTTAAAACGCTTGAAAAATATAATGACAATGATGAGATCATAACTGAGGTATAACAGACGTATAAAACTGATCATAAGCTGTGGATAATTTTAGCTGTGGATAACTATCACTTTTATCCACAAGAGATCAGCCTGATCAACATAAACTTATCAACACCAAAGATCAGCTTTAACATGATGTAAATTATATGAAAAAAAACCTTATACAGTTACACACAGGCAATAATCATCAACATCTTTTATCTTTTAAATACTTATAATTATTATTAATGATCACACTTTTAGAAATTGCTGTCCCTTGTCCCTTAAGACAAACGTTCGATTATATTGCTGATCCTGTAATAAAAATTTGGCAAAAAGGCATGCGAGTTGAAGTACCTTTTGGATCACGCCAACTTATCGGTATTGTTGTAAATATAAAAACAGCAGAAGATAGCGACACACAAAAATTAAAACAGATTACGCGTTGCATTGATGTTACAGTCATCATTCCATCTGATTTATTTCAATTGACCGTTTGGATTAGTGATTATTACCATCATCCCATTGGGGATTGTTTTCAAACGGTGTTACCGAAACGATTACGTTTGGGTGATCCTGCTGATATTCAACAGGAATCTTTTTGGGTATTTAAACAAGAACAGCAATTAAAATTAGGCAAAAAACAGCAACAAATAATCGATTTACTTAAAAAGTATTGTCACGGTCTTAGTCAAACTGAGTTATATAATCACTTAGGACCATGCCGAACATCATTGTTAGGTTTGCAACAGAAAAGCATAATAGAACAAGAAGTTAGGTTTAAAAAACCATACCAAATTGCTCGTTCCGAACCATTTCAACTCAATTTCGAACAGCAACGGGTAGTTGAAACTGTATCGAATGGAGATAAGACTTTTTCCCCGTATTTACTTGATGGAATTACGGGTAGCGGTAAAACAGAAGTTTATATTGAACTTGCTCGAAAATGCATTGAAAATAACCAACAGGTGTTGGTGTTAATTCCCGAAATTGGTTTAACCAGTCAGTTTGTACAACGGTTTAAACAACGACTTGCCGCAACAATTGTTGTATTAAATTCATCTGTGTCAGACGGTGAAAGAAAACAAGCCTGGTTACTAGCACAACAAGGTTTAGCTGATATCGTTATAGGAACACGATCGGCTGTGTTTACGCCCTTACCTCGGCTTGGTTTAATTATCATTGATGAAGAACATGATAGCTCGTATAAACAGCAAGATGGTTTACGTTATCATGCTCGAAATGTGGCCCTAATAAGAGCCCAACGTGCCTCAGTTCCGATCATAATGGGCAGTGCAACACCCTCTTTAGAAAGTCTCTACAACGTACAACAACAACGATATCAACTGTTAACTTTAAGTCAGCGAGCAACCGGAGCAAAGCTACCGAAAATAACATTGGTTGATAGTGGTGGGCCAAAAGCGGATAAAGCACTATCAAGTATTTTGTATCATGCAATTGATAAAGAAATTAAAGCCGGTAATCAAGTCTTACTCTTTATAAATCGTCGTGGCTTTGCACCTGTTTTAATGTGTCATGACTGTGGTTGGCAAGCAAAATGTACCTATTGCGATGCCAAAATGATCGTACATCAACGACGCAATCTTCTTTGTTGTCATCATTGTGGTGCAATGCAGCGTCTTATTGATCAATGTCCTGATTGTGCTAACACAGAACTTAATACCTATGGCGCTGGTACTGAACAAATAGAACAAAATTTACAAACATTTTTCCCAAACACACCCGTGTTACGCATCGATCGGGATAGTACTCAACGTATTAATGCATTTAGCGATTTAATTGAAGATATCAATAAAGGGGAAGCAAGGATTTTAGTTGGTACTCAGATGTTGGCTAAAGGTCACGATTTTCATGATGTAACCTTGGTAGGTGTGTTAGATGCTGATCAAGGTTTGTTTAGTGCAGACTTTAGAGCAACTGAAAGCCTGGCTCAATTAATTGTGCAGGTAACTGGCCGTGCTGGTCGTGGTGAAAAAGCTGGGGAAGTAATTATTCAAACATCGCAACCGCAACATCCATTTTGGAAGGATTTACTCAAGCACGGTTATCGCTATACCGCTAAAAAATTATTACAAGAACGGCAAGATTTAATGATGCCGCCAGCAGGTTCCTTATGTATTATTCGAGCCGAAGATAAACAACAGGAAATAGCAATGACATTGCTTAATGCTATGTTGGCGCTTTTTAATCAAAATAAACATGCACAAGTCATGGTATTTGGTCCTGTTCCTGCCATTATGGAAAAAAGGGCAGGACGATATCGAGCTCAATTATTATTATCAAGCCAACATAGAAAGCCAATTCATCAATTGCTCGATCGAACAATAGAGCAAATTTCGGCATTAAAATTAGCTCGAAAAGTACGTTGGTCTATCGATATTGATCCTATCGACTTAATGTAAATTCACGGTCACTTTAGTAAGGTCTAGTAATCAAGATCAAAATCAATCAAATCAATGATGTGATCAATGGCCTATGATCGGTTAAAATGCTTCGATTAACTCCATTTCAGGTTTTCCAACATTGAAAGCACAGCTTATAAAACTGCTTGAACAGGCATTAGCACAGTTAATTTCAACTGGTGCTTTGCCACAAATTGATCTGCCAGAAGTACAGATTGACCGCACTAAAGATAAGTCTCATGGTGATTTTGCCTGCAATATAGCCATGGTTTTGGCTCGTCCTAGTAAAATGAATCCTCGTCAAATAGCCACACTATTGGTTGATGCAATTGGACAAGTCGATTTTATTAGCAAGGTTGACATTGCAGGTCCCGGCTTTATTAACTTTACGATGAGTGCAGATTCAGTACTGCAAATTGTTAAGGATGTATTAGCTGCTGGTGATCAATTTGGTCGTAGTGAGGTCGGTAAAGGTCAATCTGTTCAAGTTGAATTTGTTTCAGCAAATCCAACAGGACCCTTACATGTTGGTCATGGTCGTGGTGCTGCGTATGGTTCGGTTGTTAGTAGTTTATTAATGGCAGCGGGTTTTGATGTTCACCGTGAATATTATGTCAATGATGCTGGCCGCCAGATGGATATTTTGGCAACCAGTGTCTGGTTACGTTATTTGTCAGCCTGTGGTGAACACTTCACTTTCCCAAGTAATGGTTATCAAGGCGACTACGTCAAAGATATCGCCAATGAACTTAAAGACCTTTATGGTGAACAATTTCGTCACGATGCGAAACAAATCTTTAATGGTATTCCTGAAGATGAACCAGAAGGTGGCGACAAAGAAATGCACATTGATGCATTAACTAATAAAGCCAAAACTTTATTAGGAGCTGATGATTATCGACTTGTGTTTGATAAAGGTTTAAATGCCATTAAAAATGATATTCGCGATGACTTGGCTGAATTTGGTACTGAGTTTGACGAATGGTTTTCAGAACGTTCATTAGTTGAATCAGGTGTTGTTGATAAAGCAATCGAACAATTAAAAGCAGCCGATGTTTTATATCAAGACAAAGGTGCGTGGTGGTTTAGAACAACCGATTATGGTGATGAAAAAGATCGTGTTGTTATTCGTGATAATGGCCAAGCGACTTATTTTGCATCTGATATTGCTTATCACTTAAATAAATACCAACGTGGCTTTGATCACATTATTGATATTTGGGGTGCTGATCATCATGGTTATATTCCACGTGTTAAAGCGTCGATTGAAGCAACCAAACAAGATGTCAGCAAGTTAAAAGTGTTATTGGTGCAGTTTGCGGTGTTATATCGCGGTACTGAAAAAGTCGGTATGTCGACCCGTAGTGGTGAGTTTGTAACCTTACGTCAATTACGTGATGAAGTTGGTAAAGATGCCGCCCGTTTCTTTTATGTGTTACGTAGCGCTGATCAACATATGGATTTTGATCTTGAACTAGCCAAATCACAAAGTAGTGATAACCCTGTTTATTACGTTCAGTATGCCCATGCGCGTGTCTGCAGCGTGTTTAGACAATTAGCTGAGCGTGGCCTTAGTTGGGATCAACAACACGGTCAGCAGCAACTGGCGCGCCTAACCGAGCAACACGAAACAGACTTGTTAACAGCATTAGCACGTTATCCAGAAGTATTGGAGTCAGCAGCGTTAAATCATACCCCGCATATTTTGGCGCATTATTTAATGGATTTAGCTCGTGATTTCCATACTTACTACAATGCACATCACTTTATTGTTGATGATGTTGATTTAAGTCAGGCACGGTTAACCTTGATTTCAGCAATTAGACAAGTTATTGCTAATGGCTTAACTGTGATGGGTGTATCAGCACCGGAGACTATGTAAGTGGCTGCATCGCGAAATAATCAACAAAAATCACTACCATGGGGGCCTATGATCCTCAGTTTTGTTGTGGGCGCGTTTATTATGTTCTTAATGCATTTGAACGATAATGTGCCAGTTGAACCTGTTTCATCCGACAAAAAAGACAAAAAAATAGAAAAAACAATCAAGCCGACCTTTGATTTTTATACCTTATTACCTGAGATGGAAACGGTTGTAACCAATCCGAAACAGGCACAACCGGAAGTTGTTACCTCGCCACCTGAAAAATCATCACCTGATAATTCAACAGAAAAGCTTGAAAAAATCAGTTATATGTTGCAAGTTGGCTCTTTTAAAAAATTATCTGATGCTGATGGCTTTAAAGCAAAATTGGCATTTTTAGGGTTAGAATCAAAAGTTCAAACAGTGACTATTGATAATAAAGATACCTGGCATCGGGTTCAAATAGGACCGATTTCAGGTCGTGATAAAGCTGATGCCTTACAAAAACAATTAAAAGAAAATAATATTGATTCACTGTTAATGCGTGCTAAACATAGTTAAATCAATATCTTGAGATCAGAGGCTAAACACTATGTCTGAACAAACAGAAAAAACATATACAGAACAAGAGATAGCACAAAAGTTAGCAGATGAATTGCCGTATTGGTTTTTTGAGAATGGCTGGATTCGGCGTAAATATAAAACCAGTGGCTGGAAAGGCACGTTAATGGTAGTGAATACGGTTGGACATCTAGCCGAAGCCGCGTGGCATCATCCTGATTTGACCGTGTCTTATGCATTTGTCGTTGTTAAGTTAACAACACACAGTGCTAAAGGCGTTACCGATAAAGACTTTGAATTAGCTAAAAAAATTGAACAGGTCGTGCAGTGGCAGCCGGCTTTACACGAAGGTAGTGCACTTGAGGGTACACCTTCTGATCCACGTTTTAAATACATTAAGTACGATTAAAGGTACCAAGATGACAGAAATGACCGAACCAGGTATTTGGCAAGAGGTGCCAAGCCCATTTTGTGGGATTGCTTCTGATGATCTCGTGATAAAAGTTGATGGTAATAATGTCACGATTTTAGAAAATGGTGATGCTATTACCAAAGCAGGCTTTGAAACAGCCATTACCGATCTTTCTCCCAGAATTAATGGTAAAGATGTTCCATTAGATGAGGCTGTATCTTATGCTGCACAGTTAATTCGTGATGCCAAACAACCTGTTATTGGCGGTTTAGCAACAGACTTAAACGGTTGTCGCGCAGCCATGGCGTTAGCAGATAAAAGTCGTGCTACAGTTGATAATATGGATTCAACCCCGACCTTCCGTAATTTGTTGGTACTGCAAGATACCGGTTGGATGACAACAACATTAACCGAGGTTCGTAACCGCGTTGATGTGTTATTGGTTGTAGGTACAGATATTGAATCTGATTTCCCCCGTTTTTATGAACGTATGGTGTGGAATAAAGAAAGTATGTTTAATCAGGATATCGAATCACGCCAAGTGATTTATCTTGGTAAAACACCGTCAGGTGATGCTTCAACTTCGCCAAAAGGAAAAAAAGCCCAAGTGTTAGCGTGTGACGATGCTGATCTGCCAGAAGTATTATCTGTTTTACGCGCCTTGATTAAAGGTAAACAGATTCAGGCAAAACAGGTTGGTGGACTTGCTGTATCTGACTTAGATGCTTTAGCTGAAACATTAAAACAAGCGAAATATTCAGTAGTGACGTGGTCAGCAGGTAATTTAGATTTTGATCATGCTGAAACCAGTGTGCAAATGATCTGTGAATTAGTTAAAGATCTCAATTTAGAAACACGTTCTAGTGGTTTACCTTTGGGTGGTCGAGATGGTGCGATGACAGCGAATCAAGTTTCGGCATGGCAATCAGGTTATCCAATGCGTACCAATTTTAGTCGTGGTTTCCCAGATTACGATCCTTATCTTTCTGATAGCAACCGTATGTTGGCTAATGATGAAGTTGATACCTTGGTTTGGGTGTCGAGTTTTAATGTACAACGCACACCACCACAATCGTTGGCTAAAACGATTGTGATTGGTCGCTCAGGCATGACATTTGAACAAGAACCTGAGGTATTTATTCCTGTCGGTGTACCGGGCATTGATCATGTCGGCCGTACTTTCCGTTTAGATACTGTGGTTTCAATACCTTTAAGAAAATTACGCGATAGTGGTTTACCTAGTACACATGACGTACTAACTGCTATCGAAAACGCTTTATAAGAAACGGATAAAGATTATGTTAATGAAACTTACAGGTGGCAAAATCTACGATCCCGCTCATGGGATTGATGGAGATGTCCGAGATATTTATGTAAGAAATGGTCGTATTGTTGAACGACCTACCGATGTCAAAATCGATCAAGAGATTGATGTTCGCGGCAAAGTGATTATGGCGGGTGCGATTGATATGCACACTCATATTGGTGGTGGTAAAGTCAATATTGCTCGTACCATGTTGCCAGAAGATCACGCAGCTGATGTGGTTGCTAGAACAGAGTTAATGCGCTCTGGCTGTGGTCATGCCGCACCAAGCACATTAACTGCTGGCTATCGCTATGCTGAAATGGGTTATACCGCAGGGTTTGAGCCTGCAATATTGCCAGTAAATGCGCGCCAAGCCCATATGGAAATGCATGACACACCGATCATTGATAAAGGTGGTTATGTCATGTTGGGTAGTGATGATTTCTTACTACGGATGATGGCGGCAAATAATGATCAAGAAGCCATTAACAACTACGTCGCTTGGACAATGAATCACAGTCATGCCATCGGCGTCAAAGTCGTTAATCCAGGTGGTATCAATGCCTTTAAATTTAATCAACGTAAATTAGATTTAGACGAGAAAAATAACTATTACGGTGTGACACCACGTGACATCTTATTGCGATTAGCAAGAGCCGTTAAAGAATTGGGTGTACCGCATCCACTGCATGTCCATGGTTGTAACTTGGGAGTACCGGGAAATATGGGTACAACATTAGATACGATAGAAGGTATCGACGGTTTACCAATGCATCTGACACATATCCAGTTCCATAGTTATGGTACTGAAGGTGATTTTAAGTTCTCATCAGGTTCAGCTCAAATTGCTGAACAGATCAACAAACACAAAAATATCACAGTCGATGTCGGTCAGATTTTGTTTGGTCAAACTGTGACTGCATCGGGTGATAATATGCGTCAACATGCAGCACACCCTCATGCCCATCCAAATAAATGGGTGTGTATGGATATCGAATGTGATGCAGGCTGTGGTGTATTGCCATTTAAATACAAAGATCAAAGTTATGTAAATGCATTGCAATGGATGATTGGTCTTGAAACCTTCTTAATGGCTGATGATCCATGGCGCGTATTCTTAACAACCGATCATCCAAATGGTGCACCGTTTACTAGTTATCCACATTTGATCAAGTTGTTAATGGATAAAACCTTCCGCAATGACGTGTTATCACAATTGCATCCAGAAGCACAAAAGGCCAGCCATTTGGCATCACTCGATCGTGAATATAGCTTGTATGAAATTGCGATAATGACCCGTGCCGGTGCCGCTAAATTAGTTGGTCTTGCTGATCGAGGTCACCTAGGTGTTGGCGGTGCAGCCGATATTACGGTTTACACCGATAATCCTGATCGTGAAAAAATGTTCACTACACCAGACTATGTATTTAAAGATGGAAAAATGGTCGTTAAAGATGGTCAATTGATAGAAGTGACTTGGGGTACAACCCATGTAGTTAAACCAAACTATGACATCAGCATCGAAAAACAATTGAAACCCTATTTTGACCGTTACCACACTCAAAAAATGGGCAACTTCAAAATTAGTGATGATGAAATTATTGATGATGGACGAGGTAGTATTACAGTGCAGCCATTACATGCAGGGGGCAGAATATGATTATTAATGGCGTAACAATTGATCCTACCTTTGCTGAAGCGTTTCCGATGAAAGGTACCCGAATCATCATCACAGCACACAATACTAAATGGGCAATGATTTCTGCACAAGCCTTTACCGGTTTTGCGACATCCGTTATTGCTTGTGGGTGTGAAGCTGGTATCGAGCGCGAACTTGATCCTTCAGAAACACCGGATGGTCGTCATGGTGTGGCTGTACTGATTTTTGCTATGGGCGGCAAAGGTCTTGCCAAACAAGTTGAAACTCGTGCTGGTCAGTGTGTATTAACTTCGCCTACATCGGCTTTATTTGCTGGTGTTGAAGGTGAAACAGAAATGGCGTTAGGTCAAAACCTACGCTTTTTTGGTGATGGTTTCCAAATTTCTAAAATGATAGATGGTAAACGTTACTGGCGTATTCCTGTTATGGATGGTGAATTCTTAACTCAAGAAAAAACCGGTGTAGTTAGTTCTGTCGGCGGTGGTAACTTCTTGGTGTTAGCACAATCACAAGCCCAAGCCTTGGTCGCTTGTGAAGCAGCAATCGAACAAATGAGAAAAATACCAAACGTGATCATGCCGTTCCCGGGTGGTGTTGTACGCTCAGGTTCAAAAGTCGGTTCTAAATATAAAGCATTGAATGCCTCGACCAATGATGCATTTTGCCCAACCTTAAAAGGCCAAACAAAGAGTGATTTATCACCTGAAGTTGAATCAGTCATGGAAATCGTTATTGACGGTTTAAGTAAAGAAGATATTGATAAAGCGATGCGGGTCGGTATTCAAGCGGTCTGTGACTTGGGTGCTGAACATGGTATTCGTCGCATTAGTGCTGGTAACTATGGCGGTAAATTAGGGCCGTTCCACTTTCATTTGCAGGAGATCATGGCATGAGTGCACTAACATTCACACTTAAAACTGCACCTGCACCTGTGCAACGTATAGATTGTTCACCATTAACATCAGATGCGCTTGCTGAAAAATCATTAAATGATATTGCCGCGATTAAATTACAAACAGGTAATACAACCGTTCGAGCTGATAGTCTATTTGATATTAGCGGTGACGATGTTACTAACATTGTATTTGCCAACAGCAGCGACAAACTTGATTTTGTTGGTCATAGCATGACGACCGGAAAAATCACTGTTGAAGGTAATGTCGGAGCGTATTTCGGGATCTTTATGTATGGTGGTGAACTTGAAATAACAGGTGATACCGGCATTTATACCGCCTGTGAAATGAAATCTGGCCAAATCAAAATCAATGGTAATGCTGGTGACTTTGTTGGTGGAGCACGTCCGGGTCGTAAAAACGGCATGGCAGGTGGTACAGTTATTATCACAGGTAATTCGGGTGATCGTACTGGTGATCATATGCGTCGCGGCATGATTCTAATTGAAGGCAATGCCGGTGATTACTGTGCTGCTCGCATGGTATCAGGCACGATTGCGGTATTAGGCGATACGGGTGCTCATTTAGGTTATGCCATGAAACGCGGCACCGTGTTACTCACTCAAACACCGTCACGTGGTATTTCTGCTAACTTTAATGATTGTGGTTCGCATACCTTGGCGTTCTTACCTTTATTGTTTGCATCATTTGCTAAATTAGATAGCAAGTTCGCTCAACTAGAATCATTTTCACGCGTTCAACGTTATGCGGGTGACTTGGCTGGTATAGGTATGGGTGAGATTTTAGTTAAAATTTAATTTTTGTTATCCCCTAAACACCTTCGTCATCCCCGCGAAGGCGGGGATCCAGGATCAAAACGAAGGACAAACAATTGAGGTTACTCGTCATCCCCGCGAAGGCGGGGATCCATAAAACCTAAACAAACGATCAAGGAATGATCATATGAAACAGCCCTGTGTTTATATGCTGGCAAGCAAAAAGAATGGAACACTATATATCGGCCTTAGCTCTGACTTGATTAAACGTATTTGGCAACATAAGAATAATGAGCTTGATGATTTTACTAAGAAATACCATGTCCATAATTTGGTTTGGTATGAAACCCACCAACAGATGAATTCGGCCTTGGCACGAGAAAAGCAGTTGAAAAAGTGGAATAGAGCTTGGAAAATCGAGCTGATAGAACAGAACAATCCTGCTTGGACCGATTTGTATCCGAGTATTTATTGATGGGCTAGGCTTTATTAATCAAGGCTGAAAAAAAGATCATTTCCATGCATTCCCTGTTATTCCCACACTTCCCCCC
>JACUUH010000051.1 GCA_014859375.1 Gammaproteobacteria bacterium | reverse complement strand
CAGTTGCGTATTTTCATAACCTAAGGCCAATCGAATACGATTATTTTCTGAAATTGGAATACCAAAACTGATATCGCCACCATATACATCGGTGTTGAAACGAGCAATATTAGCCTCGCCCGCATCTGTTTGACGAAAATAAGCATTAAAGCCTTGACTGATACCATCAACAGTAGCAAACGGGTTGGTATAGCCAAAACTATAGACTGTGTTAGAACTACTATTGTTAAAACCAAAGTTAATATGCTTACCACTACCCAAAAAGTTTCTTTGAGTTACATTGGCATTAAAAATAAGACCATCTGTTTGAGAGAAGCCAATACCGGCAGACAAACTACCTGATGCCAGCTCACTTACATTAAAATCCAGATCAACCTGATCCGCTGTTCCTGCAACAGGAATAGTTTCAACGTTGACATCTTCAAAGTAGCCTAAACGACTAATGCGTGAACGTGATTGTTGAACATTTGTTGTAGAAATCCAAGACGCTTCTTGTTGGCGCATTTCACGGCGTAACACTTCATCTCGCGTTTTACTATTACCTGAGATATTAATCCGTCTGACATAAGCGCGTCGACCTGGATCAACAAAGAATGTTAATACAACCTGTTTGTTATCACGATCAATTGTTGGGACAGCATTAACGTTAGCAAACGCATAGCCATCATCACCCAAACGATTGGTTAATAATTCTGTGCTTTTGGTAATCGCTTTACGTGAGAATATTGAATCTTTTTTAATCGTCACCATTTCAAATAGCTCTTGTTCAGGCACAATCAAATCACCTGCCAAGCGAACTTCTTGAATTTTATAACGTTCACCTTCCGAAATATTGATGGTAATAAACATATGCTTTTTATCATCAGTAATCGAAACCTGTGTAGATTCAACCGCAAAATCAACATAACCGCGATCTAAATAATAGGAACGTAAGGTTTCCAGATCTGCCGATAATTTTTGACGAGAATACTGATTATCATTGGTAAAGACTGAAAACATGCCGCCTGTTGTAGATTGAAATTGTTCTAATAAATCATCTTCATCAAACGCATTATTACCTACAATATTGATGCCTCCAATGGTCGCGATAATTCCTTCAGCCATTGTGATCCGAATCGATACGCGATTACGTGATAGCGGTGTTACTTCTGATGCGATAGTTACACCATACTTTCCGCGACTAAAATACTGACGTTGTAATTCAAGTTCAACACGCTCAAGCATGGCTTTTTCATAGACTTGACCTTCGGCAAAACCAATCTGACGCAATGACTTCAGCAGCTCTTTGCTATCAAGATCTTTGTTACCAACAAATTCAATACTGGAAATCGCAGGGCGTTCGGTTACATTAATAACCAACACACCATCTTGGTGTTCAACCCCGACATCATTGAAATATTTTGATTTGTATAATGAACGAATAATACTTTTAGCATCGGTCGCGTCCATTTCGTCACCGACTTTTACTGGTAGAAAATTAAAGACCGTACCAGCAGAAATTCTCTGTAAGCCTTCAACACGAATGTCTTTAATCACAAAACTTTCAGCAAAAACTGCATTAGAAAGAAACAGTGTTGCGATGGTAATTAGTAATTTTTTCATTATGAATTCGATAAAAATTGTCGGACGAAGCTGTAAGTGTACCTGCAATATTCTGATTATCCAAACAGTCTTGTTAAGTCATTGAAAAAAGCAAGAATCATCAACGTTAATAATAGCATGATGCCTAGTTTTTGAGCTGACTGTTGCATGCTTTCTGATAACGGTGACCCTTTTAGTGCCTCAATAAAATAAAGCATTAAATGTCCACCATCTAATATCGGAATCGGTAATAGATTTAATATTCCAAGGCTGATACTTATCATTGCTAAGAAACTGATAAATGTAATCGCACCTTGTTCAGCCGATGAACCTGCATATTGCGCGATACTGATTGGACCGCCTAAATTTTTAGTCGACACTGTTCCAACAAGCATACCACCCAGGCTTTTTAACGTTGATGTTGTAAATTGCCATGTTTCCTTAGACGCATAATATAAGGCATCGATTGGCCCATGACGTAGTTCAGCCTGCAACGCTTTAGGGATAGGTGTTGCACTGGCATTAACACGGGCACCGATAAAGCCACTATTATCATCGCCTTTCGCTGGCGTTAGTGCTAAATCTATTTGCTGCTTATTGCGTTCAATCGTTATATTGAGTGCTTTTTCCGGTGACGATTTTATCAAATCAACCCATCGGTTCCAGTCATCGATATGTTGCCCATTGTGTGATAACAGTAAGTCACCCTTTTTTAGACCAGCACGATCAGCTGCGCCACCAGCAACTACATTATCAACTATCGGTAATAGCTTAATACGTACTGGTGTAATACCAAGCTGTTCAAGCAATGATTGTTGTGGTTTTTGTTCTAGATTTCTTTTGGGCACAGTAATCTGGCGCTGTTGCTGAATAGTGCCAGAAGCAATCGTTAAATTGACCGTGCCACCGTGTTCGGATACAACAGCAAGCTCTTTATATACACTTTGCCAAGTTGGCGTTGGTTTGTTGTTTATGGCTTGAATTTCATCCCCAACAACAAGCTGTGCTTGAAATGCTGGTGTTGTTGGCTCGATAAAATCAATGATGGGTTTTATACCTGGTATACCCATCACAAAGATCAACCAATAAGCTGCAATGGCAAACACTAAATTAGCAATTGGCCCAGCAGCGACTATCGCAACTCGAGATCGTAAAGGTTGTCGATTGAAGCTATACGCGAGTTCTGCGTCATCGACAGGTCCTTCGCGCTCATCAAGCATTTTGACATAGCCACCGAGCGGTATCATGGCAACAATGTATTTTGTCCCATCTTTACCTGTTTTTTGCCACAAAGTTCGACCAAAACCAACTGAAAACGTCAGCACTTTTACACCACAACGGCGTGCAACCCAAAAGTGTCCAAATTCATGAACAACAACTAAAATGGCTAAGGCTACAATGAAGTAAAAAGCTGAATACATTAGTTAATCAATGTCTTGGCAAACTGGCGTGCTTGTTGATCATCGGCTAGCACTTGTTCCAGTGTGTCACCATTATTTGAAGGCAGTTCCGTCAGCACTCTGTCGATTATTTTAGCTATGTGTGTAAAACCAATTTGATGATTTAAAAAGGCATCAACAGCAACTTCATTGGCTGCATTGAGAATTGCAGTGCTAGTACCACCTGCCTCTAATGCCTTATAAGCTAATGCCAGGCATGGAAAATGATTAACGTCTGCTTTAGTAAAATCGAGTCGGCCAACAGCGACTAAATCAAGTGGCGTCACACCTGAATCAATTCGCTCAGGCCATGCCAAGGCATTGGCAATTGGCGTTCGCATGTCTGGATTACCCATTTGAGCTAAAACTGAACCATCATCATAATCAACCATAGAGTGAATAATACTTTGTCGATGCAAAATGACGTCGATTTGATTTGCTGGCATTCCAAATAGCCAATGCGCCTCTATCACCTCCAGACCTTTATTCATCATGGTCGCTGAATCAACCGATATTTTTTGGCCCATAGACCAGTTAGGGTGAGCTACCGCTTGTTCAGGAGTGACATGTTCAAGTTGTGTCGTCTCAAAATCCCGGAACGGGCCGCCTGATGCAGTGAGAATAATTCGGCGAACACCTTTGCCATCAAAATGATGTTGTTGGTGCCGACCTACGGGCAAACATTGCCAAATGGCATTATGTTCACTATCTACAGGTAATAAGGTCGCACCATTCGCTTCTACTTCACGCATAAATAAAGCACCACTCATTACCAATGCTTCTTTGTTTGCTAATAGAATACGTTTACCCGATTTAGCAGCAGCTAAAGTAGGCATTAGACCAGCAGCACCTACTATTGCAGCGACGACACAATCCACCGGTGTCTGACTTGCCACTAATTCCAAAGCTTGCACGCCAGACATCACTTCAATAGCCAAGCCTGCCTTTATTATTTTTTGTTGTAATTGCTCAGCCGCTGCCTGATCAAGCATGACAGCTACTTCAGGATTGCATTGCAGACACTGCTTAAACAGACTATCTACAGAACGATTAGCCGTTAATGCGTAGATTTTATATTTATCAGGATGACGCCCGATGACATCTAATGTACTGATGCCGATAGATCCGGTTGAGCCAAGTATCGTCACCAACTGCATCATAGCGCTCCCAGAAAATAAAGGCCTGCAGTAAACACCGGCACTGCAGCAAGCAGACTATCCACACGATCCAATATGCCACCATGACCCGGCAACAAATTGCCACTATCTTTAACTTGGTGAGCACGCTTAAATAGACTTTCAAATAAATCACCGATCACCGAAATCAAAACAGTCACCAAGGTCAGCCCAAACCAGAGTAGCGCTGGAATATCAGCATTGAATTCAAGCCAATACGCTATTAAAGCCCATATAAAGGTCAATACCAATGCCCCATAAACGCCTTCCCAGGTTTTATTCGGACTAACCACACTGGCCAGTTTATGTTTTCCCCAGCGCTTTCCGGCAAAATAGCCACCAGTGTCAGCCAACCAGACAGAAATCAATACGTAAACCACTAGAATGGGACCTGTTTCAGAATGATGTAGCCAGATGGTCGCCAACAAGAACAATGTCAACATTACAATAGCATTCAGACAGCCAAAGTATTTATTGTGAAATAACGCCTTAATACTTATTGGTAGAGGAGAATGTGCATAGCGCACAACCAATAACCCCGCCAACGACCAGACTAGTATGGCAAGTGCCAGCAGTAAGGCTGCAGCGTTATAAAACACCAATGCCAATATAGCAATCAGTATTACCAACACACATTTCGCAACAACCGTTCTGACGTCAACAATCGTCAACCACTCAATTGCAGCTAGCACCGTCACTAGCAGAACAAACCACTGTAATATCGATGTTGGCACATACAAAATCGCCAATAGTACTAATGGAATCAAGGCGATAGCCGTCAATAAACGTTGTTTTAGCATTGTTACTCTTTCTCCTGTAACTGCTCTGAAGTGCGACCAAACCGACGTTCACGATGATTGAATGAATCAATTGCCTGGTCTAATGCTTGTCCATCAAAATCAGGCCACAGGGTATCTGTAAAATAAAACTCGGTATAAGCCAACTGCCATAACAGGAAGTTACTGACACGTTGCTCACCACCGGTGCGTATATACAAATCAGGCTCAGGCAAGTCTGCCGTGCTCAGGTGGCTATTGATTAAGGCTTCCGTAATATCTGAGGCGACTATCTGATCTGATTTTACTTTGACTGCAATCTGCTGAACAGCTTGGGTGATATCCCAACGCCCACCATAATTTGCCGCAATATTGATGATCAATCCGGTATTATCTTTAGTCAATTCGGTAGCCTGCGTAATTTGTTTTTGTAAGCTACTATTAAACTTGGTGATATCACCAATAATACGAAGTTGGATATTATTTTCATTGAGTCGTTTTACTTGCTGCTTCAATGCTAAAGCAAACAATTCCATCAACAAACTCACTTCTTTTGAAGGCCGTCGCCAATTTTCACTGCTAAAAGCAAATAAACTGAGTACAGTAACATTACGTTCAACACACTGTTTAACAATATTTTCAACCGCTTTCAGACCGGCACGATGGCCCATAAATCGAGGTTGATGGCGTTGTTTTGCCCAACGACCGTTACCGTCCATGATGATGGCAATATGTTGTGGAACGTGCGTATTACCCGCAGTCATGTTAAATAAGGTGGTTTTAACCTACCTTACACTTCCATCAAATCAGTTTCTTTTTCGGACAGCACGCGATCGACTTCTTTGATTGTCGCATCAGTTAATTTCTGAATATCATCTTCAGCACCACGCTGTTGATCTTCTGAAATTTCTTTTTCCTTTAATAACTCTTTTAATGTACTGTTGGCATCACGTCTAATATTACGGATAGCAACGCGAGCACCTTCAGCTTCGTTACGAGCTACTTTGACCAAATCACGACGACGTTCTTCTGTTAATGGTGGAATTGGAATTCGGATCGTCATGCCAGCACTGTTAGGATTAACACCTAAGTCTGAGGTCATAATTGCTTTTTCAACAACCGGTAACATTGGTTTTTCCCATGGCGTCACAGTTAGGGTACGTGAATCTTCCACACCCACATTTGCAACCTGACTCAAAGGAACAGCAGAGCCATAATAAGGCACGGTAACATGGTCTAATAAACTAGTATGAGCGCGGCCGGCACGAATTTTTGCCATTGATGTTTCCAGTGCGTTAACACTTTTTTTCATGCGTTGTGCTGCGTCTTTTTTAATATCTTCAATCATGTTTTTTCCTACTTAACCTACTTAACTAATGTTCCAATTGCTTCGCCATAAACAATTTTTGTTAAATTCCCAATTTGATGAACATCAAATACACGTAATGGCATTTTTTGTTCCTGACACATCACGACTGCTGTAGTATCCATCACAGCTAAGCGTTTATTGATTACTTCGTCATAGCTAAGTTCGTCATATTTAACTGCATTTGGATCTTTCTTAGGATCAGCGCTATAAACACCATCAACCTGTGTTGCTTTAAGCATCAAATCAGCACCGATTTCAACTGCTCGTAAACTGGCGGCAGAATCAGTCGTGAAAAAAGGATTACCAGTTCCAGCGGCAAAAATAACAACACGGCCTTTTTCAAGATGTCTAATAGCGCGACGACGAAGATAATCTTCACACACTTCATTGATGCGTATCGCAGACATCACCCGACAAAAAGCACCGTGACGTTCCAACGCATCTTGTAATGCAAGGGCATTCATAACTGTCGCTAGCATACCCATATGATCAGCACTAACACGATCCATACCACTCGCGGCCAAACCAGCACCACGGAAGATATTGCCTCCTCCGATAACAATCCCGAGCTCAATGCCTTGGGCACTGAGCTCACAGATTTCTTTAGCAAAACGAGAAATAACCTCGGGTTGAATACCGTATTCAGCAGTACCCATCAACGCCTCACCACTTAATTTAAGCAGAATGCGTTTATACGCTGGCTTTTTTCCCGTTTCGTTCATTGCTTAGTTTCCTTTCGCTTGAGCCATAACTTCTTCTACAAAGTTATCAGCCGCTTTCTCAATACCTTCACCCACTTCAAAGAATGAAAATGCATCAACTGTTGCGTTTGCTTGTTTAATCAGTTTTTCAATTGTGACATCAGGATCTTTAACAAAAGACTGGCCTAATAAGCTGATTTCATTGATGAATTTTTGCATACGGCCTTCAACCATTTTTTCAATGATCGCTTCTGGTTTACCGCTATCACGCGCTTGTGTAGCCACGATATCACGCTCTTTTTCAAGTAATTCTGCAGGCAGATCAGCTGCCGACACCGCTTGAGGACGACTTGCAGCAACATGCATCGCTAAATCTTTAGCTAAAGCTAAATCACCACCAGTCAACTTAACCATAGTACCGATACGATCGCCATGACGATATGAACCAATCACACCCTCTTCAGATGTCATTAATTCAAAACGACGAACCTGAATGTTTTCACCAATTTTAGCGACCAGTGCCTGACGTACTGTTTCAATGCTATCGCCAGCATCATTTAATGCTAATGCCATTAACTCTTCTACAGAAGCTGGTTGTGCTTCTAGCACCTTATTAGCCACTTGTTTAACAAAATTAGTGAAGTCTTCTGCTTTTGCGACAAAGTCTGTTTCTGAATTAACTTCGATCATGACAGCACGCTTGCCATCAGCACTTGTTTCAATTGCGATAATGCCTTCAGCGGCGATTCGATCTGATTTTTTATCCGCTTTCGCTAAACCAGACTTACGCATTGCTTCGATTGCAGCATCGATGTCGCCATCAGATTCCACCAATGCTTTTTTACATTCCATCATGCCTGAACCTGTACGTTCACGCAGTTCTTTTACTAGTGCAGCAGTAATTGTTGCCATTTCACTCACCCTTTATAACTGTATCTCTGTATCAACCATTCGCTGGCGATACATACAATACAGGCCCGCTAGTGATAGCGAGCCTGCACATTGTTTCTATATATTACTCAGCAGCAGTTTCTGTGCTTTCTGTTGTAACTTCTACAAACTGTTCAGCATCACCTGTCGCTACAGATGCACGACCTTCTAAAATCGCATCAGCCATACTTGCTGTATAAAGCTTGATTGCGCGCATAGAATCGTCATTACCAGGAATAACATAGTCAACACCATCTGGGTTGCTATTGCTATCAACAACAGCAATAACAGGGATACCCAAGTTGTTTGCTTCTTTGATTGCAATGCGTTCGTGATCAACGTCAATTACAAATAATGCATCCGGTAAGCCACCCATTTTACGGATACCACCGATGCTTTTTTCTAATTTTTCTTGTTCACGTGTCAGGTTTAATACTTCTTTCTTTTTCAAACCTTCTAACTTACCTGATTCGATCATTGCTTGAATTGAATCCAGACGTTTGATTGATTGACGCACTGTTTGATAATTAGTCAACATACCACCTAACCAGCGGCGGTTAACAAAAGGCATGCCTGCACGAGTTGCATCATCACGGATTGCATCTTGAGCCGCACGTTTAGTACCTACGAACAGGATACGACCTTTTTTAGACGCTAATTTACCAACGAAGTTTAACGCATCGTTAAACATTGGTAAGCTGTGTTCAAGGTTGATGATGTGAATATTGTTACGTTTACCAAAAATAAATGGACCCATTTTTGGATTCCAGTAACGTGTTTGGTGACCGAAATGAACGCCTGCTTCAAGCATTTGGCGCATAGTTGTTTTTGCCATTATTAAATTCTACCTTGTATAAAAATTGGGGTTAAACCTCCACACACCCCAAGTATCGACTAAACTGCATAAGCAATTAGCACCCCGATATTCGTGCCGGTGCATGTGTGATTTCTGCCTTAAAAGGCGCGCATTTTATACCATAAAACGCTAGTTAAAACAATGTATTTGATTTATCTATCTTAACGTCCAGCAGCTAAAGTGTGGGGTTATTTCAATACAAATAGTGTGTGAAAAAGACAGATGTGGTTGTTAGTGTTATTTTACGGCAAACTATACTCAATCATTACTACTATCTGGGATAACGTTAACAATGGCTGTAAGCATAAAAACTGCTGATGAGATCGAAAAAATGCGGGTCGCTGGTCGCCTGGCCGCTGATGTTTTGACCATGATCACCCCTCATGTTAAAGCAGGCATTACAACCGATGAGTTAGACCAACTTTGCCATAACTATATCGTGAATGAACAACAGGCTATTCCCGCCCCACTCAATTATCATGGTTTTCCTAAATCGATTTGCACCTCGGTCAATCATGTTATTTGTCATGGTATTCCTGGTAACAAAAAGCTCAAAGATGGCGATATCATCAATATTGATATCACGGTTATCAAAGATGGCTATCATGGCGACACCAGCATGATGTTTCATGTTGGCAAAACATCGATTTTGGCACAACGCTTATGCAATACAGCGCGTGAAGCAATGTTGATCGGTATCAGCATGGTCAAACCCGGCATTCAATTAGGCGATATTGGTCATGCTATTCAGACACATGGCGAAGCCCAAAACTTTTCGATTGTGCGTGAATATTGTGGTCATGGTATCGGCAAGGTATTTCATGAAGATCCCCAAGTTTTACACTATGGCACACCAGGAACAGGACTGATACTTGAAGCAGGTATGACATTTACGATTGAGCCGATGATTAATGCCGGCAAACGTCATATTAAACAATTGCCCGATAACTGGACCGTTGTAACCAAGGATCGCTCTTTATCCGCTCAATGGGAGCACACGATATTGGTGACTGATGATGGTCATGAGATTTTGACACTACGTGAAGATGAAGTAATTTAAGTTATGCCTGGCTGCCCTCCTTCTCTCTGGGATATTGCACAAGACCTGCACCCGAATAATGAGGCAAGTTCTCCAACATTTTTTCGTAAAGCACTGCAACAAGGTCAATACTATTTACAACAGCAATTCGACTTAAATGTTGATATTGTTGATCTCCTCCACTTCCGTTCCCATTTTGTTGACCAGGTATTAAAAGCACTTTGGCAGCAACATGTCGGTCAAGATGACAAAATAAGTCTACTTGCGGTCGGAGGCTATGGTCGAGGCGAACTCCACCCCTACTCTGATATTGATTTACTGATCCTGCTCGATCACTCTGTATCCGAACAACCACCATCGGGCTTAACTGACTTTTTAACTCAACTTTGGGATATAGGTCTCGACATTGGCCACAGTGTTCGTACCATTGAACAATGTCGCCAGCAATCGGCGCAAGACATAACTATTGCAACCAATTTGCTAGAAACACGCTTGTTATCTGGTGATAACTCACTTTATAACGCATTACACAAATTAACGACCGATCATAAAACCTGGGATACCCGCCTTTTTTATCAAGCAAAACGTCAAGAACAATTACAACGCCACCAAAAATATAACGACACTGCCAATAATCTCGAGCCTAACATTAAGGAATCACCAGGTGGCTTAAGAGATATTCACATCATTAACTGGGTTGCTCAACAGCACTTTAATGTAAATAATCTGCAAGGGCTTAACGATAAAGGCTTTATATCAAACAGTGAATATGATGTTTTAGACAAAGCCCAGCGTTTTCTATGGCGTGTTCGATTTGTACTGCATAGTCTTGCTAAACGCAAACAAGAAAAATTGATGATTAATTACCAGCGTGACATAGCTACACAGCTTGGTTATGTTGATTGTGACAATCGACTCGCAGTCGAACATTTCATGAAAGATTATTATCTATGTGCTCGTTCAATCGGCCAAATGAATGAACTACTACTACAATTATTTGAAGAAAAGATTATTTTGGCTGACAAGCCAAGTCATATAAGCCCAATTAATCGTCGCTTTCAAGTTCATAATGGCTACCTAGAAACAATCAATCATGGCATTTTTGCCTATTATCCCTATGCAATGCTCGAACTGTTTCTGATCTTGCAACAACATCCAGAAATAAAAGGGGTTCGAGCAGATACAATTCGACAAATTCATGCCCATCTCCACCTGATAGATCAACGCTTTCGAAATGATATAAAGAACCAGGCGTTATTTATGGAAATCATTCGACAACCTAAAGGCATAACGCACGAGTTTCGTAGAATGAATACACTTGGGGTATTAGGTGCTTATTTACCAGAATTTGGTCAAATCGTCGGGCAAATGCAACATGATTTGTTCCACGCTTATACGGTAGACGAACACACCTTATTTTTAGTACGTAATCTACGCCGTTTTTCATACCCTGAATTCCAAGATGAATTCCCCCTTTGTTCAGATATTTTTAAGCAACTACCCAAGCATGAACTACTCTATATTGCTGGTTTATTTCATGACATCGCAAAAGGACGTGGTGGCGATCACAGTATTTTAGGTGTTGCCGATGCCACCGCTTTTTGTCAACGCCACTCTCTCAGTTCTTTTGACACTGACATTGTCACATTTTTAGTGAGAAATCATCTCTCAATGTCATTGGTAGCTCAAAAATCGGATATACATGATCCAGATGTTATAAAACTATTTGTCAAAACAGTTCAAACAATTAATCGCTTAAATTACCTCTACCTACTTACCGTTGCTGATATTAGAGCAACCAATAATAATTTATGGAATGGCTGGCGCGATTCATTATTAAAACAGCTATATCAAAATACTAAACAATGGCTGGAACAAAGTGAGCAACTGGCAAAGAACTCGCAGGAAAAAGCAGCTAAAAGTCGTCAACAGGCATTAACTGTATTAGTTAATTCATCATGGTCAAAAGATCAAATTGAGGCACTTTGGCACCCCTACGACTATCATTATTTCTCACGTCATACTGTCGAAGACATCGTCTGGCAAACTCAATATCGCCTTCAAAACCCTGATAAAAAAACCTTACTGACATCACGACCGCTTAGTCATAATACCCTGGAACTATTTTTCTTTACCCAAGATAGACCCCGTATTTTCGCTGCCGTTACAGCCTGTCTGGGACGACTCGATCTGGATGTGCTTGATGCTAAAATTAATGCAACTCATGATGGCAACACACTCAACACCTATATCGTTAATGGCTCTACCGACAATCCAACCGAAATCATTATGACACTTAGTCATAGCCTGGAAAATTTGGACAAAATCAGCACCACTTTCTCGGGCATCACACCAAGAACGATGACGTTATTTGAAACCAAACCTACAATCAATTTCCGAAGCAACACACAACAAAGTCATACCGTAATGGAATTAAATACACATGACAGACCAGGGTTACTATCATCTATCGCTCAAGTCTTTCTGCAATGTGACATACAAGTCGTCAATGCCAAATTAACGACACTAGGCGATCAAGTAGAAGACGTATTTTTTATCACATCATCACAAAATGAACCCTTAAGTGACGCTCAACAAGATCACTTAAAACAAGCACTTATATCAGGATTAACCGCGAGTTAACATTCATCGTTAAACCGAATACACATCATCACCATCGTAGGTCGAGTTTCAACTCGACAATCCAAGCGTTCGGTT
>JACUUH010000050.1 GCA_014859375.1 Gammaproteobacteria bacterium | reverse complement strand
GCTAATCGACATACGATGAATAACTATGCTCACATTATCTCTGTTGAAGAATTTCACGATATACGCGCATCGTTGGGCAAAATTGTCTGTACTTCTGGTGGATTTGATCCGCTTCACCCGAGGCATACCTCATGTATCATTGAATCAAAACACTATGGTGACACCTTAGTTGTAAGTGTAAATGGTGATAGTTTTCTACAAAATAAAAAAGGCAAGGCGTTTATGGATCTCAACACGCGTTGCCAACTTGTTGCCAGCATTCGTCATGTTGATTATGTGATCCCATTTGAGATTGAAAACGATTCAACCGTATGTGAAGCGTTACGCCTGATCCAGCCGCATGTGTTCACCAAAGGCGGTGACAGAACCGATTATTCCAACATTCCCGAGTGGGCACTATGCCAACAACTTGGGGATTGAGCTTGTGCCACAAGTCGGATTAGCTAAGACTTGGAGCAGTTCTGATTTTTTAAGTGAATGGGCTAAGTCTTAGATATTGTTAACACTATACCTAATTCACTGCTAACAGATGAGATACGATAAGTTGTACGCAACGTTGATCGCGAAATTCATTCACTGACAGTCGATAAACAAGTAAGGCTTCGCCACCCTGCTTTAACCAATCTGGTTGTTGTTGCCCAAAGGCCATTGCGGTGACATTTGTATATTGGTCTAGCCGAACACCTAATCTTAAATGGTCACCTTGCTGGCCTACTGCTCGAATATCGTTAATGATAAATCTGCCATGAAATTGTGGCTCAGGGAAACCTTGGCCCCAAGGTGCAGCGGTGGCCAATAATGCTGCAATGTTGACGTTTATTTCATCTGATTTAAGTTCACCATCTGATGTGATGGTTTGTTGTAATAACTCTGGGCCAACGTGTGACTTCAACACCGCTAAAAAACATCGTTCAAATTCAGCTAAATCATCCTGTTTTATCGTTAAACCTGCCGCCATGCTGTGACCGCCAAAGCGTGTTAATAATGTTGGGTTCTGGCTGGCAATTAAAGCCAATAGATCACGAATATGCACACCGGCAATCGAACGGGCTGAGCCTTTAATCTCACCCTGTTCACCTGGTGCAAATGCAATCACTGGCCGATGGTGTCGTTCTTTAATACGTGATGCTAATAGCCCGATCACACCTTGGTGCCAGCTCTGATCAAACAAACAATAACCTAAAGGTAAGTCATCATGGGCAAAGTTCATGTTATCTAACATTTGCACAGCATGATCTTGCATTTCTTTTTCAACAGCACGCCGTTCTAAATTAATGTTGTCCAACTCTTGAGCCGCCATTAATGCCTGTGCGGGATCATCGGTTAATAAGGTATTAATGCCCAAGCCCATATCTTCCATACGGCCTGCGGCATTCAGTCTTGGCCCAATAGCAAAACCAAGATCAGATGTCGATAATTGGCTAAGATCTTTGCCTGCAACACGCGCTAGAGCTGTAATACCACCACAACCCAAATTACGACGAATGCGTGCCATGCCTAAGTTAACAAAGGTGCGGTTAAGTTGATCGAGACAAACAACATCGGCAACGGTACCTAATGCAACCAAATCAAGTAAGTCGACAAGTTTGGGTTCATCAAGAGCCTTTTGTGTAAACCAATCTTGTTGTCTTAAATGCTGACGTAAACCCATCAGGACATAGAAAAATACGCCAACACCAGCTAAGTTTTTACTCGGAAAGCTATCGCCATGCTGATTGGGATTAACGATTGCTTCGGCTTCAGGCAGACTATCGCCCGGTAAATGATGATCGGTAACTAACACTTTAATGCCACGTTGATGTGCTTGTTTGACCCCGGCAATACTCGCAATACCATTATCAACTGTGATCAGTAAATCAGGTTGGTTATCTAGATCAATATCAGCTAATAGTTCTGGGGTTAAACCATAACCATGTACAAAACGATTAGGCACAATGTAGTCAACCCGATTGGCACCCATTGCGTTAAGACCTCTGATTGCCAAGGCGCAACTGGTTGCACCATCGGCATCAAAGTCAGCCACAATCATGATATGCCACTGTTGTTGTAGCGCCTGATATAGCAACTCGACAGCGCGATCCATGCCCATTAATAACGCGGGACTGGGCAATTCAGACAATGCAAAACTGATGTCTTTTTCAGTTTTAATATTGCGAGCAGCCAAGACCTTACGTAAGCATTCAGGCCAGGTTTCTGGCAATTGTTGCCAGCCAGTCGTATCGCGCTGACTAACGACCGTCACCACAGCTTCCAACATGAAAATGGGGTCAGTTCAAATTGTCCATAGTTGGGAATTTCAATCGTTAGACGATCTATTTTTCGCCATTTAAGCTGTTGCCATAGCTGTTGCAAACTTGCTGATAGTTCAGCAAGTTGTGTCTGCCAGTCACCATCTAAATCCAAAGGCTCAAATACCATAAGATAACGGCCTGATTGTTGGTTAATGGCAGTGATATCTATGTCAGATGAATAATCAGTGTCAGATTTATCAGCGAGTTGTTTTAACAAGTGATGTTGCCCCATGACTGTCTGCCAATAGTAACAACGTAAGCGGAGGTCGCCCTTGCCCCAAAACCATAAGCTATTAATCGGCAACAGCCCTTGCTGTTGGCGCCTTATATTAACGGGCAATTCAAATAAACTCATTTGAATTTCGTTCCAAAGCCGAATCCACGCTTGGCGTTGGTATTGCTGACCTGTTGGTAATGCGGTTTGCACTGCTTTGCCCGACACCTCGGCCAAGGCGGTAAATTCCAGATCAGGCATAGTCTTAAGTTGTAGCAGCCATTGTTCATTTGACTGTTTAACCAAGGTCGCATCATAATCAACTAATAGCGGTTGAATGATGTTAATGATGTGATCGGCATCATCATCACTAATTGTAAGATCACCAGAAAACAGTAATAGTTGATCGCGATCCGCATGCAGATAACAGGGATCGGCACATAAAACCAGGCTGTTATCCGCTCGTAAACTCGCCAGAGGTAAATCACGACCACGTAATTGATCTGAACTAAAAAGCTGTGTTACTAAGCGTATTAAATTGTCTGAATGTTGCGTAAAACGGGCTTTGCTGATAACTGTCCTGAGCTGTGGCGGAATGATGCTTGAATTAATTTCTTGTTCAAGAATGGGCGCAAGTCCCGGCAAAATCAGCGTTATTTCTTTTTTAGCCATGTGTTAATACTTGGCGTATAAACGGGATGGTTAATCGACGTTTGGCTGCCATTGATGCTTTATCAAGGATCTGTAATAGATTGATCAATTCTCTGATATCGCGACTGTGGTGACGTAATAAATAGTTGGCCACATCTTCAGATAACTCTAAACCACGTGCTTGCGCTTGCACAATCAAGGCTTGTTGCTTGGCGGTATCATCCAAACTATCTAACTGATAGATTAAGCCTGTTGCCAAACGTGAGCGTAAATCAGCTAGTTTGATGTTACTGCTTGCAGGATTGTGTGTGGAGCCAATCAACAGGTGACACCCCGATTGTTGCAGTCGATTAAAACAATGAAATATGCCCTCTTCCCATTCCGTATTACCTTCAACAGCTTCTAGTTCATCTATACACAGCAAATCTAATTGTTCCAGCGATTCAAGCACTGCCGGTGAGGTAGATGGGACTAATTCAGCCAATGGTAGATATAAAGCGCGTTTACCATTGTGTTGAGCATATTCAACTGCAGCCATTAATAAATGTGACTTACCAGATGACTGCTCTCCCCATAAATACAGATAGATGATGCTATCGAGCTGGCAAAATTCTGTTACGGCTTGTTTCACTTCAATTTGACTGAAGTGAAAGTTTTCGAGTCGATAAACTTCTTGTGGATTCAACCTTAACGGCAGTTGCGTTGCCAATGTTTGCATGGTGATGTTCTTTTATGAATAGAGTTGGCTTGCAAGATAACGTTGATGAGCATGACGCAAGATTACCATGACCACGGCTGCCACGGGTAAGGCTAACAACACACCAGTAAAACCAAACAATTGAGCCCCAGCTAATACTGCAAAGATAACAGCAACCGGATGTAGGCCTATTCGTTCACCCACAAAGCGTGGGGTTAATAGCATACTTTCTATTGCTTGGGCCACACCAAATACAAGGACAACCCAAACTATCGGTAACCATTCATGAAATTGTAAAAAAGCAGCAGCACCGGCAAGTGTGATCCCAACTATCAATCCTAAATAAGGTACAAAACTGACCACACCGGCAATAAAACCTAATAATAAGGCAAGTTCAAGCCCAATAAGTGACAAGCCGATGGTATAAATTGTTGCCAAAGCAAACATAACCATCAGTTGACCGCGAATAAAGGCAGCTAACATTTCATCACATTCTAGCGATAGAACAATAATTTTATCAGCATGACGTCGTGGCAATAATTCTCTAAATCGTGCAACCAGATCATCCCAATCACGCAACAAATAAAAAGTTAAAACTGGCACTAAGACTAAATTGGCAAACCATTGCAAAATAGCCATGCCTGATTGTGTCATATAGCTTACTAAACCACCGGCAACTTTGCTGACTTGACTCCAGTAATTGATCAGCGCTTGTTTTAAGGTTTGTAAGTCAAACACATCAGCAGGAAAACCATGTGAGCTTAACCACGGGATCAATGTTGTTTGTAACACATTAAAATAATCAGGCAAGCGTTCAAATAGTGCTGAAATTTGAGCTGATAGCATTGGGATAAATACTAATAAAAACAGTAATCCTGCTAGTAATAACACCGCAAACACAATGGTGACTGACATAGTGCGAGATAATTTATATGTTTCTAACTTATCAACAACGGGATCACCAAGATAGGCTAATAATGCAGATATAAAAAAGGGTGTAAGTACTGGTGATAGTTGATAAAACAACCAGCCTGAAGCCATCAAAGCAATGATTAGAAATAGTTTATAACTATCACTCATTGTCGATTCTTGTATTGCTGCCATGCACGTAATCCCCAAACGACGATATATTCTGTTCCACTGTTAATCACACTTGCTACCACCAACCATTTTGTAACTGATGTAATAAGCGCTAATTGACTAAACCATTGTTGTTCTATTATCACCAATAACACTAAGGCAATTTGTAAGGTAGTATTAATTTTACTACTCCATAATGGCAATAGTGTGAATTGACCTATTAAATAATGATAAGCCATACCACCAACGACAATAATGATATCGCGTGCCAGAACCAACCATAATAACCACATTGGCACCAGATCCAACCAAGCTAAACAAGCAAAACTGGCAACAAGTAGCAGTTTGTCTGCTAATGGATCCAAAATAGAGCCTAAGCGTGATTCCCAATGAAATTGTTTGGCTAAAAAGCCATCTAATGCATCGGAAAAACCCGCTATCGCAAATAATACTAATGCCGTTGAAAAATTATTATTGAGCAACGCAATAACGACTGGAATAACCAGTACGATTCGTAGGATTGAAATTGCGTTGGGGAGGTCGCTTGTTCTCAAGGTGTAAATCGATACTGCATTGTATGTGTGACATCAGCCGCCGTATCTTTACGTAGTAACTGGCCTATCGCTAATGTACGATCAAATACCGCTAAATCGCCTTCGATTGAAACTGATAATACAAGCTCATCTCGTGCTAGATTCTTGATTTCAACATCAGACACATATTGCAACTCATTCAAATAATGCGTTACGCGTGCATAGTCAGCATAGTCGCGTACATTTTTAATATGTAATTCATATTCTTGTCCTGTTGCACTTGTCGCGACAACTTGACTAAAACGTCGAGCAAGACGGTCGGTTAATTCATCAATACCACTGCGGATCGCATAATCTACATCGCCACGCGATTGCCAATTCTCTGTCTCGCCATTGATGTGAGATTGCCATGAAATCCGAACTTGTTTATCGGCTGAAATCGTCATGCTCGCCATTAAAATAACTTGGGCAGCATAACGTTGTGATGCTTCGATTATTGCATCAGATTGACCTGCCCATAATTCAGGAAAAGACACCAAACGTTGATCATTTAAATCCATCACTGGTAACAAAATAGGTAAACCACGCATTTCGACTGCGCTATCTAATGCCTGTTTGACAGCTAAATTGTCTTGATCATCAGCCAAAATAGCTTCATGTTGCTGATCTTTTATCGCCATCCACACCAAAACATCAGGACGATTTTTGCCCCAAACCGGTAATAGATTATCAGCAAGCAATCGATTTAAACCTGACGGGTCAAACGTCAGTAACAATTCCAATTGATCCGGCTTGGTCAAATCATCGCTAATTTTATTGACTCTGCGATATTGATATTGCTGAATCAAGCTGTCAGTCTTGGTGAGTATCGCTGATAAATCCGCAAGATCGAGTGCTGAACGGTCACCAACCACTTTGAGAATTGTCTGTCGTAAAATTTCAGGTGCGACCAATTGACGTTGTTGTTCGCTCTGATCACTAACAGCAAAATGGGATCGATATAAATCAGCAACTTCACCACAAAAAGCGTTAGTTGAGATTACGGTAATTAGAACAAAAAATAATCTATGCATTGTGGTATTCTATCACGCTGTTTTTATTGGCGTGAATGCCGTTTTTTAACTTCAGGAATAATCCATGACAAACACTGTCGACTCCACGACCACATCTTTAAGTTATCGCGATGCAGGTGTAGATATCGAGGCAGGTAATGCCCTTGTAGATCGCATCAAACCTTTGGCAACTAAAACACGCCGTCCTGGGGTTATGGCTGGACTTGGTGGCTTCGGCAGCATGTTTGAATTACCGCTAGATCGTTATAAAAAACCTGTTTTAGTTTCTGGCACCGATGGTGTCGGTACAAAATTACGTTTAGCGATTGAATCTGGTATTCACAACACAATTGGTATCGACTTAGTCGCAATGTGCGTCAATGACATCATTGTTTTAGGCGCGGAACCGCTGTTTTTTCTGGATTATTACGCAACTAGTAAACTCGATATAGATGTCGCTGAATCTGTTATTTCTGGAATCGCTGATGGCTGTAGTTTAGCTGGCGCCGCCTTAGTTGGCGGTGAAACAGCTGAAATGCCTAGCATGTATGAAGATGGTGATTACGATCTTGCTGGTTTCTGTGTAGGTGTTGTTGAAAAAGACAATGTCATTGACGGTAGCCAAGTACAAGCAGGCGATGTATTAATTGGTTTGGCATCGTCTGGGCCACATTCAAATGGTTATTCATTAATTCGTAAAATTTTAGAACGTAGTGATGATACGTTAACCACGCCATTTGCCGGCAGCACCTTGGGCGAACATCTTTTAGCCCCCACAAGAATATATGTTAAATCATTATTGCAACTGCATGAAAAAATTAATATTCATGCGCTATCTCATATCACCGGTGGTGGTTTATTAGAGAATATTCCTCGTGTATTACCTGACCATGTTAACGCGATAATTGATGCTAAAAGTTGGCAGCGTCCCGCGATCTTTGACTGGCTACAACAGCAAGGTAATGTCGTCGATACCGAAATGTATCGTACTTTCAACAACGGTATCGGTATGGTGGTGTGCGTTGCACAACACGATGCTGAACAAACTTTATCACTACTTGCTGAACTGGGCGAAGATGCATACCAAATTGGTTATATTGCAGCATCAGCACAAGACACTCCAACCGTAATCGTTAACGCATAATGGTCAAGACAACAAAAACACCCAATATCGTTATTCTTATCTCAGGTCGTGGTAGTAACATGATCTCGATTGTAGAAGCGATTAAGGACGGTTCACTTCCAGTGACTATTTCAGCAGTCATTAGTAATCGACCTGATGCAGCGGGTTTAATTTATGCCCAAAATGCAGGTATTAACACAGCAGTTATTGACCATACGCAATTTGAAAGCCGTGAATTATTTGATCAGGCAATGGCCAACGAAATTGATACCCATGCACCTGATTTAGTTATTCTTGCAGGGTTTATGCGTATTTTAACGACAGCGTTTGTTGAGCATTTTGCAGGTAAACTTGTCAATATCCATCCGTCATTATTGCCCAAATTTAAGGGGCTACACACCCATCAACGTGCGATTGATGCTGGTGAAAAAGAACATGGTGCCAGTGTTCATATTGTGACGCCTGAACTTGATGATGGCCCAGTTGTCCTACAAGCACGTGTGCCTGTCTTAGAAAATGATACAGCTGACAGTCTAGCTGCACGTGTACTTGAACAAGAACATACGTTATATCCAGCAGCAATTCGTAAATTAGTGCTAGCTAACAAAATTTTTACGTAATTCATTATGGCAAAATCAATCGGGATCGTATTCTTACTTGGACTAGCCCAATTGTTTTGGTCGCAAGGACTGTGGGCTAGTGAAATCCCTGATTTTTCTGCTAATTATTTGGTTAAACTTAATGGATTACAGGCAGGCGAACTTAAACGCACGCTAAAAACCAATGCTGATGGAACGCGACTATTTAGTTCTGAAACCGAGGCGAAAGGTGTATTTTCACTGTTTAAACCAGATTTAGTGACAGAAACATCACTCTGGAAAAGTCAGGATAATACCATTCGTCCACTAAAATACCTTTATAAACGTAGTGGTGGCAAAAAAGAAAAATTCATGCAACTTGATTTTGATTGGCAGCAAAACACACTGCACATTGATGATAAACAGCATCCTTGGTCGCTCAAGCTAAAACAAAATACCCTCGATAAACTGGTCTATCAGATAAGCCTGATGGCAGATCTTACCGAAGAAAAATCAACATTTAGCTATCAGATTGCCGATGGTGGCAAACTCAAAACCTATGATATTGAACTAAAAGGACATGAAGTTATTACTACTCCTTTAGGCAAAATTGACACCATAAAACTATCACGTCATCGAGATGATCCTAAGGGACGTGAAACGGTTTTATGGTGCGCTCCAGCGCTTAACTATCTACCCGTTATGCTTGAACATAGTGAAAAAGGTGGTGCCGTGTTCACTGCCGTACTTCGTCAGCTTAAAGGAATAGCGATAGCAGATGCGTTTGAACCATTGCAACCCACTACTAAATCTGGCTTTATTCCATGAACAATAGTCACAAAAAGCAGTTTACAATTGTTGATGAAACAGTAGTTTATGACGGATTTTTCAAAGTCAAACAAGTCAAACTAAAACACACTTTGTACAAGGGTGGTTGGAGTCAAACGATTACTCGCGAACTATTTCACCGAGGTAATTGCGTCGCAGTACTGCTATATGATCCGATTCGAGACGAAGTAGTTATTATCGAACAATTTCGCATTGGCGCACTGCAATTGCCACAACAAAAACAAGCGTGGTTATTGGAAATAGTTGCTGGCGCGATTGAAGCGGGTGAAACCGCTGAACAAGTTGCCTATCGTGAATCTGTTGAAGAAGCGGGATGTGCGATCTTAGAGCTTATCAAAATCAATGATTTCTTCACCTCACCTGGCGGTACATCAGAATTATTGTCACTTTTTTATGGCAGAGTTGATAGCACTGATGTCGGAGGTCTCCACGGTTTAGATCACGAAGATGAAGATATTTCAGTCACAACCATGAAATTTGATCAGGTATATCAACTTTTACTGGATGGCAAAATCCAGTCTGCCATCCCTATCATTGCAATTCAGTGGTTGTATATCAATCGGGAAAAACTGCGTTCGCAATCAGTTTAGTAACGATTCAATACTATAAACAGCACTGAGCGTATGTTGTTCGTTTGGATTGAGCACAACATTATCGTCAACGGCATTAACTGTCTCAACGCAAATAAACTTACGATAACTGTTTTCAGATAAATCTTTGATCTGTTTTACCTTATCGGCCCACGGATTCCATACTACTGTAGTGTGTCCACCCGAAGATGAAATTGCGACTTTACGTTTAAAACCAGAGTCGATTAAGTGCACCATAGAAGGCGCAGCTTGATAAATACGATCAACTTCCTTATCGATTACAATATTGCCTTCTTGCATTTTAAGTTTAAATTCATCCAGTTTATCAAGATAATATTTGCCTGAAAGCCCAGTAACATCGACGTTTTCAATATCACTAATATTAAAATACGTATGCAAAGCTTGAGTAAAACTAAATGGCTTGTTGCCATTATTCCTGGTGGTTGAATTTAATCTGAGCTTTTTGCCAATCACTAACTCAACATATAGATCAAATTGATAAGGCCAAACTGAACGACTTGCATTGGTGTCGGATAACAGTAATGTCACAGAAGTACTGCCATCGGTTAATTCTTTGGTTTCAACAACTTGCCACAGCTGATTACGTGCAAAACCATGAGATGGTAAACCCAGACCAGATGTATCATCACCAAACCAGGGCCAGCAGATAGGGGTACCACCACGAATAGCTTGGCCATCTTTATAAACGGCTTGTTCACTTAAATAGAGTAAGTCTTGAGCTTGATCATGAAGCTTAAACGAAACTATTTGACCGCCATACGTCGAAATTTTAGCCGAAGCAAATTCGTTACTAATCTCGATCATAGTGAAACCGTTATCAGTTTCACTAAAGCTTAATTGACCTTCAATAGCAAATTGCTTAGTAAGCGAGTTTAAATCTGTCACAGTTGCATCTCATCGTTTAACAACGCAAAAAGGCGAGCTCAAGAGCCCGCCTTTCAACGTTGAAAGTACAGTTAGGTATTACTATACCTTAAATATGATGTTAGTGGTGATGACCACCTGCGCCATGTACATGACCATGTTCTAATTCTTCGTCGCTTGCTTCACGCACTTCACGAATAGTTACATCAAAGTTTAGTTCAACACCTGCTAAAGGATGGTTACCATCAACCGTTACCATTTCATCAGTGATAGCAATAACGGTAACCATAACAGGACCTTCGTCTGTTTCTGACTGGAATTGCATACCGACTTCAATATTATCAACACCGCCAAATAATTCTTTTGGTACATCTTGTTGCATATCTTCTTGACGCTCGCCATACGCATGTTCAGGCGCGATAGTTGCCTGAATTTGATCGCCCGCTTCTTTGCCTAATAATGCATCTTCCAAGCCATTGATGATGTTACCAAAACCGTGAAGATACGCTAAAGGACCCACGCCTTCAGAACTATCAATCACTTCACCGCTATTGTCTTTAAGTGTGTAGTCGATTACTACTACTGCATTTTCTGCAACTTTCATTGGGTTCTCCTGAAACCTTTAATTTATTTACTGCCATAGCATAAAACTACAACTTAACGCGTCTACACCGATCAGTTCAGTCAAATCACAGATCTAACGTGCGCATTGGCAATGGTACCAGAAACACCTACCACAATAAAATCTGCTATCACCCCTCATCCAAGGTTATTTAACCATTATTGACGCTATATAAAGCTCTGTCTCTTAAATCTTAAATTGAGCAACAGACTGATTCAATTCGCTTGAGATAGCTTGAAGCGAAGCGCAATTACTATTTATATTGTTTATATCTTTTGATGTAACCGTCGAGTCATTGCTGATTTTTAAAATATTATTATTTATTTGTTCCGACACATCACTTTGCTCTTTGACCGCATGAGCAATTTGAATATTCATATCCATAGCAGTGGACATTACCTGGGTAATCGTTTCCAGCGATTTGCCTGCTTTTGCAGCTAAATCAACACTATCAATGGCTTTACTTTGACTCGTTGTCATCACTGATACCGCATCACGCGCACCAGATTGCAATAACTCAATAATTTTCTGAATTTCTTGGGTAGAGCTTTGGGTGCGACTTGCTAATGTGCGCACCTCGTCTGCTACGACCGCAAAGCCACGGCCATGTTCACCAGCACGGGCGGCTTCAATAGCAGCATTAAGGGCCAATAAATTAGTTTGTTCGGCAACACTACGAATAACATCTAACACCGTGCCCACAGTGCCACTATTTTCTTGAAGTGTATTGATAACTTGCGCACCTTGTTCAATTTCCGAAGCTAATTGTGTGATGTCATTAATGACATCGTTAACCACGTGTTGTCCTTCAAGTGCATGGGTGCCTGCCTGTTCAACCGTTGTTGAAGCCCGGCTTGCATTTTGAGCTACTTCTTGTATCGACGCTGTCATTTCATGCATCGCTGATGCAACTTGCTCAATATCATTCATTTGATTGTTCATACTAGCACTGCCTTTGCTGGCCAATCCTTGCATTAAATCTGATGTTGTTATTACATTAGATGAAGAGACAGCAACCTGTTTGAATAACGCTTGGAGAACCTGCAAAAAGGTATTAAATTGCTGAGCAATATCAGCTATTTCATCAGAACCATGTTGCGGTAGTCTTTTAGTTAAATCACCGCTACCTTGATTCATATCTTTCAGCGCATTAGTCATTTCAGTTAAATTAGGCAGGATCTTTTTAGCCGTTAGCATTAATAATCCTATTACAATCAACACAAATGCAAGGCTAAATGCAATGCCAATATATCGCGCTTTTTGTTGTGTAGATGTCACAATATCATTCGCCAATTCAAATTCTGATTTAATATCGTTAGCTAAACGATCAATTTCTTCAGCTAATTTGGCTGCGCGAATATCTAGTCCATTTATCGGATCAGCCATCATAGCATTACCTGCGTCGATGCCACCCTGAATATAAGCCCACGCCATATCCCGTCCACCTGTATCCATTTTGGCAAGATCAATTTCGGCTTGTGATATTTGTTCGACTAAATCCGGACGCAATGCTTTTAGTCTGGTGATTCCACTGTTGGCAGCTTCAAAATGTTGTTTAGCCTCTTCAAAACCGGCTGTATTATGTGTTGCTGCGACATCGGTGTAAAACTGTTGAACTTGAACAACCTGAAAGCGCACATTATCTAACTCAAGCATCGCAGCTATTTGCAATTGTTGTTTCGCTGATGTCGACTCTATTTGATTAAACAGCATCCATGAAACAGCAATAAATGCTACACCCAAGAGACCAAAAAATAGCATCGAAATTCTAAATAAATTACGGATAGTTAAATTTTTTAAAATAGTCATGCGTTATCCTCAAATTTATCGCGCTCTTGCGGCAATATCTTGGCTTAAATTAATAGTGTTATCGACATATATTGCCGTTATCATATAATAGTACGTTATTTATAATAACCTGAGTTCGGGATAATAGTTATTGATTTTAAAGGGGATTTTTATATTT
>JACUUH010000049.1 GCA_014859375.1 Gammaproteobacteria bacterium | reverse complement strand
AGTGGTTTTACTAGCTATTTGTTGGTAAGTCATTGTTCGTTATAGGGTAGCTGACAATTCTTATCCAGAACTGAGGTTAATTAGCATAAAAAAGCCCAGTTATACTGGGCTTTTTTTTATTTTAATGTGTCTGGCGATCTCGAAATGCGAGTGAACGATGAACAGTCTGGTATTGATTCGATTTCTGTTGTCGATTGGTCAGAGGAATAATATCGGCATTATGTGGTTGACTATTATAACGTTGAGCTTGTTGTACAGATTCAACGCTAAGTATACGTAAGCCAGAGCTATTACCCTGGTAACTCATAAACGTGGCAAACTCCTCGAGCCCTTGCATGATAGTTCTTACTTCTAATTCTTGTGCTTTATTAGTCATTGCAACCTAAGATACCTTTTTTGTGTGTCACACGCTGTATCGACGTAGCTAGCGATTTCTTGAGTCAATTTATAACTTTTAGATATTACCAACAGTATTAATGACTAAGAAAATGCTAATACATTGATTACAGAGAGAATATAAAAGTTCAGTGAACTTATTAGCAATTAGATAGTCACTATTTTGAGGATTTTTTCCTGTTTTTATTAATGATAAAACACTGTATTGTGGTGTGAAAAAATCAATGGAGAATATACATGCGCGCTATCATATTATTGTCGATGCTATTTGCAGGTCTACTGTCACATGCTGTTAGAGCTGAGACCGTTGAAGTCCGACTGCACTATGTTGGACCGACTGAAGGAACTGTTTGGCTAGGCTTGCAGCAAGGTCTGAATGAAGCTAATCTTCAAGGCGAATTTTTAGGACAGAAATACACCTTGGAGCCGATTAGTTTGGCAGATTTGGAATCATTACAATCAGTCACAGCAGTGTTAATGGCAACAAATGCAGCACAGATAATGGAACTGGCTCAGTTGCCACAGTTTGCACATGTACCGGTTATTAATATAGTGGCTGATGATGATAATCTTCGCGCTGCATGCTTACCTAATTTGCTTAGTATCGCTGCGAGCAACAAAATGAAGCAAGATGCTTTAGCTCAATGGCATGTTAAACATGCTAACTCGAAAGCAGTCGCTCAAGGCTGGCACAAGAGTTTTGAAAAGTTTGCTGCCAGCCAACTGAATATTCGATTTACTAAAGCCCATGGTGTCGCCATGGATGACAATGCTTGGGCAGGCTGGGTCGCAGTTAAGTTATTGTCTGATACCGTTGCACGAATTCAAACAACGGATGCTGCTGCAATGCTTTCTTATTTGAGAAATGATATTGCATTTGACGGTCAAAAAGGTGATGGTGCTACCTTCCGTGATACTGGGCAATTACGTCAACTGCTACTACTGGTTGAAAATGATGAAATCGTCGCTGAAGCACCGCTACGCGGAGTTAAAGGTGGTCTAGACAGTCTTGGTTTACAAAGCTGTAAATAATAAAACTAATAAGAAAAATTTTAAGGATGGTTCAATTATGAAATTAAAACAATTATTGTTATCTACATTGCTTTTGGCGAGTGCCTCAGCATGGGCAGAACCCACTTACCGCTTGTTTGTAAGTAACGAGAAAAGTAACTCGGTCAGTGTTATTGATTCGCGTACAGGCGAAGTTGAAACAACACTTGAGATTGGTGATCGTCCTCGTGGTATTGGTTTGTCGCCAGATCAAAAAACGCTGTATGTTGCAATAAGTGCAGAAAATGCGATTGCTGTTGTTGATGTTGCCAGTTTAAAACTGTTAGGCAAGTTAAACGCAGGCGATGATCCTGAAACATTTGATGTACATCCAAATGGCAATTTGTATTTATCAAATGAAGATGATGCCAAAGCGACAGTCATTAATCCTGAAACGGGTGAAATTATCGAAGAAATTAAAGTGGGCTTAGAACCGGAAGGCGTTGCTGTTTCGCCAGATGGCAGCATGGTTTTAGTGACCAGTGAATCAACCAATATGGTTCATGTTATTGATACCAACGCCCACAAAGTAGTTGCAAATATTTTAGTTGCAGCACGTCCTCGTGGTTTAGCATTTAATACCGATGGCAGTCGTGCTTATGTGAGTAGTGAAGTCGGTAATGAAATCGCGATTATTGACATGAAAACGTTAAAAATAACTAAAAAATCAGTTATTGATATTGATAAGTCAAAACCAATGGCAATTCGGTTAAGCCCTGATAATAAAACCCTTTATTTAACCACGGGCCGTGCTGCAAAAGTCGCGATCATGGATGCTGATACCCTTGAGTTAAAAGCGACTGTAGATGTCGGTAAGCGAGTTTGGGGAGCTGAATTAAGTCGAGATGGTTCAACACTCTACACTGCGAATGGTGTGAGTAACACGGTTTCTGTTGTTGATACTGCATTACAAAAATCAGTTAAAGAAATTGAGGTGGGTAATGCTCCTTGGGGTCTTGCTTTAGACGATTAAGATCCAAACTGATTGGAAAAAATTTAAACCCGGTAGCGCTAGCCGTTATCGGGTTTTTTATTGCCTGAAAATTATTTATTGTTACATGTTTACACGGTATTATGGGTGCCATGAAACTTATCCGCTCCTATATTGATCTTTGTCTGTTTAAAGCAAGCCCTGCTGATCTGCCAGCATCGCAGTGGTTACTTCGACTGACATTATTCGCTTATTTTATTATTGGGACAGGAATCGGATTAATTGATAGTCCGATCAGAATAAGTATAGCCAGTAGTCTGGCTGATACCTTGACGATGGTTGTTGCACTATGGTTAATGCTTAATTTCCGTGGCATGTTGAATCGTTATCAGCAATCTTTAACAGCGTTAGCCGGTGCTGGATGCTGTATTGGCATTGTTGCTATTCCAATTATGCTGCTATTTAGTCAAATTGACATAAAACAGCAAACGACAAGTTATGTCATGCTGTTAATGATAGCGTTGATGTTCTGGAGTTTAATGGTGACCGCACATATTCTAAGAAAGTCGCTCGATATTAAACCGGGTACAGCCGCTGTTTTAACCGTTGCCTACACCATAATAACGTTAGTGCTAGTTGCTCTGGCTACTTCAGGAGTTGCTTAGTGCATATTCATATTCTCGGCATTTGTGGCACATTTATGGGCGGCGTTGCGTTAATGGCTCGTGAACTAGGCATGACGGTATCTGGATCTGATGCCAATGTTTATCCTCCAATGAGTGAGCAATTAGCTGCTGCAGGCATCGAACTACAGCAAGGTTATTTGCCAGAACATCTTGATCCTGCTCCTGATCTGGTTGTCATGGGGAATGCCATGTCGCGGGGTAATCCTGCTGTTGAATATGTGCTCAATAAAGGTCTGCCGTATATTTCTGGCCCACAGTGGTTAGCCGACTACGTGTTAACAGATAAGTGGGTTTTAGCGGTATCAGGCACACATGGTAAAACCACGACCAGTAGCTTACTGGCATGGATTTTAGATGATGCGGGTATGGCTCCAGGTTTTTTAATTGGTGGTGTGCCAGCAAATTTTGGTGAAACAGCACGATTAGGCGACACACCTTTCTTTGTAATTGAAGCGGATGAATATGACACCGCATTTTTTGATAAACGCTCAAAATTTGTTCATTATCATCCACGCACCTTAGTAATAAATAATCTTGAATTTGATCATGCTGATATTTTTGATGATCTTGCCGCGATTCAAAAACAGTTTCATCACCTTGTACGCACGATTCCTTCTGAAGGTTTAATTATTTCACCCAAAGATGAGCAAGCCATTGAGCAAACCTTAGCATTAGGGCTGTGGACACCACGTCAAACCATCGGGATTGAACAAGGTGGATTGCAGGCAGTGAATGTTGCTGCTGATGGTAGTCAGTTTATTATCGAATATCAGGGAGAATATGTAGCTGATGTCGAGTGGACAATGCTCGGCATGCATAATGTTCAAAATGCATTGGCAGCAATCGCTGCCGCCCATCATGTTGGTGTGACCTATCAACAAGCTGCAGAGGCATTAAGTCGATTCAAAGGTATAAAACGTCGAATGGAATTACGTGGTGAGGTTAATGGCATCAAAATCTATGATGATTTTGCTCATCACCCAACAGCGATAGCAACAACCATCGCTGGTCTACGCGCTAATATAGGTGATCGTAAGTTAATCGCAATTTTAGAGCCGCGATCAAATACGATGAAAATGGGCGTACATCAGCAAACCTTAGCGGCATCTTTGCAAGCAGCTGATCGCGTTATCCTATTTGAAGATAAAGGCTTATCTTTATCTTTGTCAGAGATACAACACCAATTGGGTGACAAAGCAACGGTTAAAAAGTCGATTGATGACATCATTGCTAGTGTTGTTGACGAAGCGCAAAGCGGTGATGAAATACTCATTATGAGTAATGGTGGTTTTGGCGGCATTCATCAACGCTTATTAACAGCATTGGATACTAAATGATCGATTCTAAGCAGATTGCGGTCGCGATTACTGGTGCTTCGGGTGCGCCTTATAGTAAGCGCTTATTAGAAGTAGTGTTGAATAGTGGTTTGACTGTACATTTGATGATCTCAGCCGCTGGTCGGATTGTGTTAGCTGATGAATTAGACTGGAAATTACCTTCTCGTGCTAGCGATATTCATCAACAATTGGTCAGCGAGTTTGCTTGCAAACCGGAACAACTTCAGGTCTATGGCGAACAACAATGGACATCACCCTTAGCAAGTGGTTCTCATCATGTTAAAACTATGATTGTGTGTCCTTGCACTATGGGTACCTTATCGTCGATTGCATGTGGAAGTAGTGATAACCTGATTAATCGAGCTGCGGATGTCATGATCAAAGAGAATCGCAAGCTGATTCTGGTGCCAAGAGAGGCACCTTTTTCAGCGATTCACCTTGAAAATATGCTTAAATTGGCGCGTATTGGCGTGTGCATTTTGCCTCCAAATCCGGGGTTTTATTTTAAGCCAACACACCTGTCTGACATTGTCGACTTTGTGGTAGCCAGAATTTTAGATCAGGCACAAATTGAACATACTATTGCACCGCGTTGGGGTGAATAAGACTCCTATAAGAGCAAGTTAGTAAACTTGCGTATAATCCTCAAAAAACATTTTCGGAAAAAATATGTCAGACATCGAAATCGCACAACAGGCCAAAATGGAGCAAATAACAACCATTGCTCAGCGATTAGGCCTGGACTTGGACAAAATTGATAACTATGGCCGTTACAAGGCTAAAGTTTCATTGGATGTGATCAATGATTTGTCGGACAGACCAGATGGCAAACTTATTTTAGTTACCGCAATCAGTCCAAGTCCAGCTGGTGAAGGTAAAACAACCACAACCATTGGCTTGAGTGATGCCTTAAATCGAATCAATAAAAAATCGATAGTGTGCGTGCGTGAACCATCAATGGGCCCATGTTTTGGTATGAAAGGTGGGGCGGCTGGTGGTGGTTATGCACAGGTTGTACCGATGGAAGATATCAATCTTCACTTTACTGGTGATTTGCATGCTATTGCTGCAGCTCATAATCTGCTGGCGGCGATGATTGATAATCACATTCATCATGGTAATGCTCTTGAGTTGGATGTCCGTCGTATCACGTGGGGCCGAGTGCTCGATATGAATGACAGAGCGCTGAGAGATATCACCGTCGGTTTAGGTGGAACAGCTAATGGATTTCCACGACAAGATGGCTTCGATATTGTAGTTGCATCAGAAGTGATGGCGATATTTTGCCTATCAAACTCAATCAAAGAACTAAAACAACGTTTAGGCAATATTCTAGTTGGATATTCAAAAGATGGTACAGCACGGTTTGCTAAAGACTTAAAAGCGCAGGGTGCAATGGCAACCTTGCTGAAAGAGGCAATTAAACCTAATCTTGTACAAACATTAGAAAATAATCCTGCCTTTGTTCATGGTGGCCCATTTGCCAATATTGCACATGGTTGTAACTCGGTTATAGCAACAAAAATGGCATTAAAGTTAAGTGACTATGTCGTGACTGAAGCTGGTTTTGGTGCTGATCTAGGTGCTGAAAAATTCATTAATATCAAATGCCGAAAAGCGGGAATAAAACCAGATTTGGCGGTGATTGTCGCTACAGTCAGGGCGCTTAAATATCATGGTGGTATCGAGGTTGCAGACTTAACAAAGCCGGATTTGGCTGCTTTAAAACAAGGCATGGAAAATCTTAAACGTCATCTATCTAATTTACAGGATCAATTTGGTCTGAACTGTATTGTTGCAATCAATCATTTTGATCACGATACCGATGCTGAGATTGAGCTTGTTAAAACAACCGTTGAAGCATTGGGCGCTCGGACAGTATTAGCTAAACATTGGGCACATGGTGGTGCTGGGGCTGAAGAATTAGCGCGGGCTGTTGTGACCATGCTTGAGCAAGATAATCAGCCTTGTCACTTTCTTTATGACGATGACCAATCATTGTGGGATAAGATTACCACTATAGCGACTAAGTTGTACGGTGCAGCAGAGGTGGTGGCTGATAAAAAAGTCCATGACAAATTAAAACTTTATAGTGAAACCCATGCTCATGTACCGGTATGCATGGCAAAAACGCCGTATTCATTTAGTGGCGATCCAGCTTTAAGAGGCGCTGTATCTGGACATACCATTACTGTACGTGATGTACGTTTATCGCGTGGTGCCGAATTTGTGGTGGCCTTATGTGGTGATATTATGACGATGCCGGGGTTGCCGAAGCAACCTGCTAGCGAGCGAATTGATATTGATGATATCGGCAATATTTCAGGGTTGTTTTGATATCACACAATTTGCCCTGGCTGACGGTTCTCCAATTCACAACAGAGGCCAGGTCATTTTAATCTACGAGATTTCTTAATCACATCATAAGCACCTTGAATTTCTTGTGCTTGTTCTGTTGCCACTGCAATCATATCTTCAGGTAGGCCTTGGCCGATTAATTTGTCGGGATGATATTGGCTCATTAGTTTACGATAGGCGCGTTTGATTTCTTGATCGCTATTATTTTCTGTAACGCCAAGTGCTTTGTAGGCATCGGCTAAAACCGTGGTTGATGATTGTGATTTGCCAGAAGCAAACTGCGCTTGGTTGAGCACCATATCAAGGATACGGTTAAATTGAGAGCGGCTATAGCCTAAACGCAATGCAATTTTCTCCAGTAATGAACGCTCAGACTGGTCTAACTTGCCATCAGCTAAAGCGATAACAGTTAGGTACATCAACAGTACCTGTTTCAAATTTGAAGTATGACCACAGCTATGCATAAACTCATTGAGCGTATCAGTGATATCAAAATCAGCAACAGAGCCTTTCTTAAATTGGCTGATAGCTTCTTTACGGTGTTCAGCTGTTAAGCCGGTTTTTTTGATAAAGGCTTCAACATGGTCGATTTCATCTTGGGAAATATGGCCATCTGCTTTGGCTAATTTACCCATTAATATAAAAAGTGTGTCGAGAAAAACTTTCTGACGTTGACCGGACGTTAAAGGGTTGATACCACCAATGCCATAATCGCGCGCGCGATCAAGACTGCTACCGATTAAATAACCGATAAATGCGCCAAAAATGCCAAAGAAATAATAGCCTACTACAGCTGCGATTAATTTATACACGTTACAACCTGTTTGTTAATTTTTGTCACTAAGGCTGGTATAAAGCAACATTGCTCCCCAAAGACCTAATACCCAGCTGAGAATGGGGATACCTGCAAACATTTTTGGGGCATAACCATCTAGCCCTATGATAACTGCTGCGCCAATAATAAACGCCGCACCACTGACGGCACCGGCACAACGAAAACCTGCATTACGAATTTCGTGTTTTAATTGTTTAAACTCGCTATTTGAACGTTGCGATGATGTCTGATGTTGAGATTTCTGAACAAAGTCGTGTAATAGCCGTGGCAATTTCGGTAAGGTCTCAGCCCACATCGGGGCTTCATTTTTGATATTTTTAAGCGCAGCCTGCCAACTCATCTTTTCCTGCATCCACTGTTCTAAAATAGGTTTGGCCGTTTTCCATAAATCCAGTTCTGGATATAACTGGCGACCTAAACCCTCAATATTGAGCAAGGTTTTTTGTAGCAACACCAATTGCGGTTGCACTTCCATGTTAAAGCGTCGCGCAGTTTGGAATAAGCGTAATAGTAATTGTCCAAATGAGATTTCTTGTAATGGTCTGGCAAAAATAGGTTCGCAGACACTACGAATTGCCGCTTCAAATTCATCAATACGCGTATCTGATGGTACCCAGCCAGACTCAATATGTAATTCGGCAACACGACGATAATCATGATTAAAGAACGCAAGAAAATTATCAGCGAGATAGTCTTTATCAGTAGGCGATAGAGTGCCCATGATGCCAAAGTCGATAGCAAGGTAGCGTGGTTTCTCGGGATCAGATACATCCACCATAATATTACCTGGGTGCATATCAGCATGAAAAAAACCATGTTTAAATGCCTGGGTGAAGAAAATTTCAACACCCATTTCAGCCAGTCGTTCAAGATTCACGTTATGTGCTTTTAATTGGGCGATATCGCCGATAGGTATGCCGTAGATCCGTTCTTGTACCAGAATATTGGTTTTAGTTAATTGCCAATTGATTTTAGGGACATAAAGTAGGGTGCCATCACTAAAGTTACGCTGAAGTTGTGACGCTGATGACGCTTCCCGCATCATGTCAAGTTCATCAAATAAATTCTTTTCTAATTCAGCAACCACTTCTCTTGGACGAAGGCGTTTTCCTTCTGCCCAATAGCGTTCAGCCAAACTGGCCAGTGTGTGTAACAGATCGACATCACTACGGATGGTTTTTTCGATATTGGGTCTGACTAATTTTAATACAACGTCGGAGCCATCGATTAACCGAGCTGCATGCACTTGTGCAATAGAGGCTGATGCCAAAGGTGATTGATCAATATGGCTGAATATGTTTTCTAAACTCGCTTTGCCATAGGCTTGTTCGATAATGGCTAAAGCTTGTTCGTTAGAAAAAGGTTCAACCTGGTCTTGTAGTTTAGCCAGTGAGTCAGCGATATCATCTGGCAATAAATCACGACGAGTTGATAAGATTTGACCAAATTTAACAAAGATAGGCCCTAAATCTTGCAGTGCAAGACGTAATCTTTCTGAACGCGGCTTATCACTTTTATGACGCCAGCGATAGGGCGATAACATGCTGAGATAACGAAGTGGACGCAATAGATGAGTTGCTTGAATGAAGTCATCCAAGCGGTGTTTAGCTAAGACATGATTGATTTGGATAAGCCTAACTATCTGTCTTAATTTCATGAACGTTGGTCTCGTAGTCGCTGAATTCGCGCTTCAATTCGGTCGCTGTCTGCACGTAATTTATCTATATCAGATAAATAGTCATTTATTTCAGATTTATCAGGTAACAGTCGGCTTTCTTCACGTAGATATTCTGCGAGTGAAAGTTGTAGTGATTGATGTGTGTCAGATAACCAGCCTGTTAATGTTCTAATGCCATGTGCAATTGGGTAAGACAATGTATCGCCCGTGACCCTAGCTAGTTGTGCTTCCCAATCAAAGTCGAAACCTTGTAGAAAATCCTGTAGCTGTTTAGCGAATTGAACATCGCCATGGATGGTGATCTCGCTAGAAAATAAACTATCAGGATCACGGCTTAACTTGAGCAAGGTCAGTGCCTTTGCTGAAATAGTTAAATCAGGATCGTGTTTGCTGTTTGCCGATAAACGAATGTATTGTTTATCAATACCAACACAGATTTTATTAGCAAGATCGGTGATATCAATAACGATAAGACGGTGATCATAGCGTTCAAGTTTATGTTGTGATTCAGGATCGACCGCAAGTGTTGCATTGAGTGCAAATTCAATCGGTTTAAGAAGTGAACTCATTGTAATTTAAAACTTATAACCACTATGCAAGGCAACAATGCCAGCACTCATGTTATTAAAATCGCAGCGTTCAAAACCGGCATCAACCATCATTTGTTTCATGGTTTCCTGATCCGGATGCATACGAATTGATTCAGCTAAATAACGATAACTGTCTTCATCATTGGAAAATAGTTTGCCAAGTTTAGGCAATAACTTGAATGAATAAGTGTCATATATCGGTGCTAGCCAGTCGGCAGGTTTGGAAAACTCTAATACCAAGACCTGACCACCTGGTTTCAAAACGCGATACATCGAACGCAGTGCAGCATCTTTATCGGTTACATTACGTAGACCAAATGCAATTGTAATACAGTCAAATGTGTTATCAGGAAAGGGCAGGCATTCTGCGTTGGCTTGTACATAGTTAATATTGCCGACGATACCATCATCAGTAAGGCGATCACGTCCAACATTAAGCATACTGGCATTGATATCCGCCAAAACGACTTTACCGGTACTACCGACTAATTTGGAAAACTGTAATGATAAATCGCCAGTGCCACCTGCAATATCAAGTACTTTGGCACCGCGACGAACACCACTGGTGTGAATAGTAAAACGCTTCCATAAGCGATGAATACCCATCGACATCAGGTCGTTCATCAGGTCATATTTATTGGCAACAGAGTGAAATACCCCAGCAACATGTTTTACTTTTTCTTCTACAGGTACTTCTTTGTAGCCAAAGTGGGTCGTTTTTTTATCTTCCACAGTGTTTTGCCTTTTTAGTGACGTTGATAACCAGCAGCTTCGAGACGATTTAAATAATCTTGCCAATGTTGATCTTGTTGTGTTGCCAGTTCATAGAGATAATCCCATGAAAATAAGCCGCTGTCATGGCCATCATCAAAGTAGATTTTGATTGCATAATTACCTATTGGTTCAATCTGAGTGATAGCAACCTGTTCTTTATTGGTTTGCAACACTTCTTGACCGTGGCCATGACCTCTGACTTCGGCCGATGGCGAATACACACGAAGATATTCTGCAGACAGCATATAACGATCGCCACCATAGGCTAATTCAAGTTGTTTTGAGTGTTTGTGCAGAACAATTTCTGAAGGGTAATTTGTGTTTGCCATTTAGCTGTTGACCTATAATTAAAGGATATAACGTGAAAGATCTTCGTCTTGAACCAAGCTCGACAGTTGTTGATTAACATAATCAGCATCAATAGTGATGGCACTATTATTTTCATCAGCATCATATGAGATCGCTTCAAGTAGTTTCTCTAGCATGGTATGCAAACGTCGCGCACCGATATTTTCTGTTTGCTCGTTAACTTGTTCAGCGAGTTCAGCAATACGACGCAATCCTTGTTCGCTGAAGTTTAAGGTTACACCTTCGGTGCCTAATAATGCCCTATATTGCTCGGTTAATGATGAATCTGGTTCGGTTAAAATTCGAACAAATTCATCAGCACCTAAGGCATCAAGTTCAACACGAATTGGCAAGCGGCCTTGTAATTCAGGTATCAAATCCGAAGGTTTGCTTAAGTGGAAAGCACCTGATGCAATAAATAAAATATGATCTGTTTTGATCATGCCATATTTAGTTGAAACAGTACTGCCTTCAACCAAAGGTAATAAATCGCGCTGAACACCTGCGCGCGACACATCACTACCACCACCTTCAGTACCGCTACGATGGGTGATTTTATCAATCTCATCTAAAAATACGATACCGTCTTGCTCAACAGAATCAATGACCTGACTTTTAAGTTCATCTTCATTGATTAGTTTGGCCGCTTCTTCTTCAGCAAGCGCACGCATCGCTTTGGCGATCGGTAATTTGCGTGTCGCTTTTTTTGATGAGCCCAAATTCTGGAACATATCTTGAAGTTGATTTGTCATTTCTTCCATGCCAGGCGGTGACATTATTTCAATACCGACGCTAGGTGCATTCAGCTCTAGTTCAATGTCACGATCATCAAGCTTGCCTTCTCGTAACATTTTGCGGAAACGTTGGCGTGTATTTGATTCATCATCCAGGCTTTCATCGCGTGCTGGCCGTAATAAGGCATCTAAAATACGTTCTTCAGCAGCATCTTCAGCCCGGGCTTTGACAGAAACAAAGGCCTGTTCGCGCAAACGTTTCATTGCGGTTTCAGCAAGATCACGAATGATCGATTCAACATCGCGGCCGACATAACCGACTTCAGTAAATTTAGTCGCTTCAACCTTGATGAACGGTGCATTTGCCAGACTGGCCAAACGTCTAGCAATTTCAGTTTTACCAACACCGGTTGGACCGATCATTAAAATGTTTTTAGGTGTGATCTCATGCTGTAGTTCAGCCGACAGTTGTTTGCGGCGCCAACGATTACGCAAGGCAATTGCCACTGCTTTCTTGGCAGCACTTTGACCAATGATATGTTTATCTAATTCGTGAACTATTTGTTTAGGTGTTAATGCTTGCATAGTGGTGTTAGTCAGTTACTTTCTAATGTTTCAATAGTGAGATTGGTATTAGTATAAATACAAATCCCGGCAGCAATATTAAGACTTTTTTCGACAATATCACGTGCGCTCAAGTTAGTGTTTTCAATCAATGCTGTGGCAGCAGACTGAGCAAATGGTCCGCCAGAACCAATCGCCATAAGACCATTTTCAGGTTCGATGACATCACCATTACCCGTAATGATAAATGATGATTCATTATCTGCTACAGCTAACAAGGCTTCAAGACGACGCATAATACGATCTGTACGCCAATCTTTTGCTAACTCCAAAGCACTACGAGTTAAATTACCTTGATGTTTTTCCAATTTGGCCTCAAAGCGTTCAAACAGAGTAAATGCATCGGCAGTGCCTCCTGCAAAACCAGCCAAGACCTTGTCACGATAAAGTCGACGAACTTTGCGTGCATTGCCTTTCATAATAGTGTTACCAAGACTGACCTGGCCATCACCTCCGATCACAACTTGACCGTTTCGACGATAAGATACTATGGTAGTACCGCGGTACTGCTCCATGAGTTGATACTCCGAATAGTTACAATAATTATAGATTGGGTGCCACTTACATAGAATCACACATGCAAGAATTAGCGCAGATTAGTATACTATGCAACGATAACAAGCGCAGTGATTCTTGTGAAATTCTCGAGTCTGAGCGCCATTAATAACATTCGTTTCCATTTAATCAACATTAGTGTTGACATTATGTTCAGATATGCGGAAAATGCGCTGTTTTAGTGGAGGGGTTCCCGAGCGGCCAAAGGGATCAGACTGTAAATCTGACGGTTCCACCTTCGGAGGTTCGAATCCTCCCCCCTCCACCATT
>JACUUH010000011.1 GCA_014859375.1 Gammaproteobacteria bacterium | reverse complement strand
CCGTTGAAGCCGTTGAAGCCGTTGAAGCCGTTGAAGCCGTTGAAGCCGTTGAAGCAACTAGTTTGTCAGAATCGTCCAACTAATGTAACCTTCACAACCCAAATTAGGAGAGCTGGCCGAGCGGCCGAAGGCGCACGCCTGGAAAGTGTGTATAGGTTAATCCCTATCGAGGGTTCGAATCCCTCGCTCTCCGCCATATATACACAAAACAATATGTTAGATCACAAAAAATAAATAGCGTGAATTCTGGATAGAGCACTTGGCTGAAAACTAGACAGTCGTACCTTAGAATCGTGCTATACATTGTGAGTCGGGGTTTAACCCGACAAACTGACTTATGTAACCTGAATCTTGGATAAGCGATAGCGCAAGACTATATTTCCCTAATGTAATCAGACTGCTGAGCGCTGTTTCTTATCCAGGATCCATTAGGTTATGTAGTAATGCGATCGCTAAAATCAAAAGCATTATTAATAACACTTATAGTTTTATCTATCTCCGATAACATGGCATCACAGCTCTCTGGTCTGAGTTGTCCCTCTTTAACCTCATGCTCAAATTGAACAGCAAGCATATGAAGGCGCATCGCGCCTAAATTACCGCTAGCCCCTTTTATCTGGTGTATGAGTGCTTGCACCGTCGTTAACTCATGCGAGTTAATCGCAGGTTCTAATTCGGTTCGAAGCTGAAGCAAGTTTTCTTGAAGCGCGTAAAGCAGGTCGCCTAATAGTGCCATGTCATTTTCAAACATCTTCAAAAGATTGGAAAGTTCAAACCCATCCAAAGAAAAAGAGGATGCATCATCTACAGATCCTACTGACTCAGAAGGCATCGTTTCCTCAGAAGTAGCGGTGGATTTTTCAAGCCATTGTGTCAATGTTTGTGCAAGTTTATTCCTGTCAATTGGTTTGGCTAGAAAATCATCCATGCCAGCTTCAAAGGCTTGCTCTTGATCTTGTCGCAAAACAGATGCTGTTAAAGCGATAATTGGAATATTTGGATTAAGAACGGGGGAATTTTGAGCTCGAATTCTTCGCGTCGCCTCAAATCCATCCATTTCAGGCATTTGACAATCCATTAATACAAGATCGAAGGGAACTGATTGAAGTATTTGTATAGCTTCAACACCATTTGCAACTGCTTGAGCGCTATGCCCCAATTTACTGAGAAGACTTAGAATAAGTTTCTGATTGGTCATATTATCTTCAACCACCAAAATACGACCCAGGATATTCTGTGGCGTAAGCACTGTATGCATGGCAGACTGACTGGCACTTGGCATGGCAATGTTTTCATCAGAAGGTTTTAGCACAGCCGCTAGACAACGATGGAGTTGCTTGGATTTAATTGGCTTGGTCAAATAATCTGAAAAAATCGTTTTTACTGCTGAGTCATGCGATAAGTTGACGGAAGATAACATAATCATCGGGATATCTGACATCAGCGGATCGGCTTTGATTGTTTCGCCTAGTTGCAAACCGTCCATTTCTGGCATCTGCATATCAACAATAGCTGCATCAATTTTATGACCCTTTTGTAATTCAGATGAAAGTAAGGAATAGGCAGATGATCCATCATAGGCTATAAGAGGTTTACATCCCCAATGCTTCATCAAAACTTCAAGATATCGAACATTAGTTGCGTTATCGTCAACGATCAAAATGGTATGTCCATCGAGTGCAACATCAGAATCTGAAGATGAAGTTGCATTTGAAAGTGAAAAATCAATATCAAACCAGAAGGTCGATCCTTTGCCCTCCTGACTATCAACACTAATAGTACCGCCCATCAACTCTACCAGTTTTTTTGAAATTGAAAGTCCTAAGCCTGTACCGCCATACTTACGGGTAGTTGATGAATCTGCTTGCGTAAAGGCACTAAATAACTTTTCGGCTTGACTCGGTGAAATACCAATGCCAGTGTCACGTACTTCTATATGAAGCCTAACCAGCTCCTCGGTCATAGCAATTTTTTTCACATGTATAACTACATCACCTTTTTCTGTGAACTTGATAGCATTACCAACCAGGTTAATAAGTATTTGTCTTAACCTTCCAGAATCACCCTGTAGATGATGAGCAACATCTGGTTCAATTATGCTGATGAATTCCAGTTGTTTTTCGTGTGCTCGAAATGAGAGCAGTTCTGATACTTCTTCAATTGTTTCTACGAGATTGAAATTAGTAATTTCAAGTTCAAGTTTCCCTGCTTCTATTTTTGAAAAATCCAAAATATCATTGATGATCACAAGGAGGCTATCTGCACTTTTATAGACCGTTTCGGCAAATTCTGTTTGTTCTTCATTTAAATCAGTATCAAGCAACAGACCCGTCATGCCCATTACACCGTTCATCGGTGTGCGTATTTCATGAGACATATTTGCCAAAAATTCAGATTTTGCAATATTAGCTTGTTCAGCCCGATCCACCGCGTCTTTTAGCTCACTCTCTTTGTCATGTATAACACGAACATAAGGCCTAACAATGAATACATAAAGCAAAGGAGTGACCAATAATGTCAGCGCAACACCATCAATTGCAGCAACCGTAAATACATTTAATGAATTCACCCCAGGCATCAAAATTAATACCAGCATGACAAGCCACTCTGACAGTAAAAACAGTATTCCAATTCGAATGGAAAGAGACATTACTTCCCGACTAATGGTGTTTGAATTTTCATTCATAAAAATTATTCCGAAATTATTCTTCGGGATAATAATATACCGTTGCATCAAAAAAAACTTTTTATCCTTTAGATCTTAGGGTCTATTGAACTTTCATCGCCACCATGCTCACCACCAATGGTAAAAGTAGCAAGCATCTTCGAGTTGATTAGGTAGATACTGTCATTAATAATGGCAATAAATCATGAAATCGCTTAGAATTACCGGTTCTATGGTGACCTGCACTGGTCTCCTCGCGACGATATGTTGGTCAGCCCGTCAGGCCCGGAAGGGAGCAGCGGAACCTTCGGACTCGTGCGCCGAGATTTGGCTGGTGTGGGTCATCGCCCAACATCATTTGATAGGTATCACGCAATCACATGAGTTATTTGGCTCTGGCCCGAAAATGGCGACCTAAAGCTTTTTCTGACGTTGTTGGACAACAACATGTCCTACGTGCACTTATCAACGGTTTAGATCAAAACCGTCTTCATCATGCGTTCTTATTTTCAGGTACGCGTGGTGTGGGTAAAACAACACTTGCACGCATCTTTGCTAAATCTTTGAACTGTGAACAAGGTGTTAGCTCGACCCCTTGTGGTGAATGTCAAAGCTGTATCGAAGTTGATTCAGGTCGTTTTGTTGATCTGATTGAAGTTGATGCTGCTTCGCGCACAAAAGTGGATGATACCCGTGAGCTTTTAGATAATGTGCAATATGCACCAAGTCGCGGTCGCTATAAAGTCTACTTAATTGACGAAGTTCACATGTTATCGACTAGTAGTTTTAATGCCTTGCTTAAAACGCTTGAAGAGCCGCCTCCACACGTCAAATTCTTGTTCGCAACCACTGATCCTCAAAAATTACCCGTCACTATTTTATCCCGGTGTTTGCAATTTAATTTACGTCGTCTTGATCTTCAGCAAATTTCACAACATTTAGCCTTCATTTTGCAAAACGAAGCTATCTCATTTGAACAAAATGCCCTTATCAATATTGCTCGTGCTGCTGATGGTAGTATGCGAGATGCGCTTAGTTTATTAGATCAAGCTATCTCATTTGGTGCAGGTAATGTCACTGCGGCACAGATCGATCAGATGTTAGGCAGTATTAATCAGGATCAGCTTTATACTTTGATTGAGGCTTTACTTGAACAAGATGGTAAAACACTGCTTGAACAGGCTAATGAGTTATCCATTCAAGGACGTGATTTTAATAAAGCCCTCAATGATCTTCTAAGCTTGTTACAGCGCATCAACACCATCCAACTGGTGCCTAATGTAGCGTTTGCTGAAGAACTCAACTACGACAAATTAGCTGAATTTGGCCAACGTAGCTCGCCTGAATTGATACAACTGTTTTATCAGATTGCACTCAATGGCAAGCGTGACTTAGCCTTTGCCGCTGATCCTAAAAGTGGATTTGAAATGACGCTGTTGCGTATGTTGAGCTTTCAACCCAAAATCGGTGAGACATCAATAACAACGTCCTCTGTCACATCATCACCAGTAAGACCTGAAGCTCAAAAGAAAACTAATATTCAACCCAAAGCGCCCATTAACATAGATGCTGTTAATGCTGCTGAGCCTGCTAGCCCTCAGTATTTAACGGAATCAAAGCAAATAGTAGTCGAAACACCCACTTCAGATAGTACACATGAAATCGACACCAGTAGAACGGCTTCGGAACGTTCATCGCAATTGACTGCCGATAATTGGTTGCACACCATAAGTCAGTTAAAGTTAACCGCATTTTCTCGTCAACTTGCCGACAACAGTGCTTTTGTCAAATTTGAAGATAATCATGTTACCTTGCATGTGACGCCAGAACTGGCTCATCTTGCAACAGATAAAGCACGAGAACGATTAGAAAATGTATTGTCGAAACATCTGAATCAAACGATTAAAGTAACGCTTCAACAATCAACAGAGCAAGCTACTACTACGACAACATTAGCAACAGCACGCGCCGAGCATGCTAAAAGTAGTCAACAACACGCTGTAAATTCAATACATTCAGATCCGGCTGTTGATGCCATTAAACAGGCATTTAACGCACATGTTATTGAAAGTACAATAAAACCATTAGATTAAATTACGAGGTCACAGATGAAAGGCGGAATGGGCAACCTAATGAAACAGGCTCAACAAATGCAGGCTAATATCGAAAAAGCCCAGAAAGAGCTCGCAACGATGGAAGTAGTCGGTCAGTCTGGTGCTGGCATGGTTAAAATCACTATGACAGGCAAACATGATGTTAAACGTGTCGAAATTGAAGATGCTTTATTTGAAGATGATAAAGAAATGCTTGAAGACTTAATTGCAGCAGCCATTAATGATGCTGTTCGCCAAGTTGAACAAACATCACAACAGCGTATGGCTGGAATGATGCCTGCAGGCATGAAGCTTCCTTTTTAATGTTTAAATATAGTGCGATAGTGTTATGGCAGGATTAGGACCTAAAATTGATCATTTAATGGAAGCACTGCGCTGTTTGCCGGGTGTAGGGCCTAAATCTGCTCAACGTATGACATTTCATTTGCTCGAACGCAATCGCGATGGTGCAGAGCAACTGGCTCTAGCGTTAACGGATGCATTAGGTCATATCCATCATTGCAAGCAATGCCGGATATTAAGTGAAACTGAACTCTGTAGCCGCTGTGCCGATCCGCAACGTCAACGGCAACAACTTTGCATTGTTGAAATGCCTAGCGATGTTCTTGCAATTGAACAGGCCACACACTATAACGGCCACTTTTTTGTATTATCAGGTCATTTGTCACCCCTTGATGGCATTGGACCTGATGCCTTGGGCATGCCTCAGTTGATTGCTTTATTTGATCAAAATATCATTGAAGAAGTGATATTAGCGACTAACCCAACCGTTGAAGGTGAAGCAACTGCCCACTACATAGGCCAACTTGCACAAGCCAGAAATATCCCGGTGACTCGGCTTGCACATGGCATTCCCCTTGGTGGAGAGCTTGAATATCTAGACAGTGGTACACTATCTCGTGCATTTGCAGGGCGTGCATCACTATAAACATATAACAATAAAGAGCAGTCACTATGGCACAAGAACAAGAACCATTTGAATTATTAAAGACATTTTCTGGACTTATTCACCGCCAGCCTTTATTTGAAACTAATCGGCTAGATGTAGATAGTTACCATTTAACGTTCTTAAATAAACACGGTGAACCATTGAATGATGATTTACCTGTTCCTGCTTTTTTAGAAAAGCTTCCTGATATTCTTCCCGCAATTAGTGATCGCCAGCAAGCACTGTTATCGATGCCAGAATCATGGCGTGAAGCACTCAATCAAACAAGAGAATCGACACTTAAATTTACCCTTGATATTACTGGCAAATCTTCAGAAAACAAACTTGATACAGAACGATTTGCCTTCGCTCGTCATGCTGAAACAAGTGATAGTGACTCACCCTCCCAAACCTTATTAATCGATATTCAACAACAAACCGCTGAATCGTTAACCGAGCATTTACCCTATTGGCGTAAAAATCATAAGATTTTATGTGCAACTAATGTAAACAGTTTAGATGATTACACTTTATCTAAAAACAATGTGCTTGATTTACTCCAAGGACAATTTTATACCTTGCCCTCAGCTAAAGATAAGCAAAAAATCTCGCCTTCATTACAAACCTTGATGGAATTACTCATGAACTTGCAAGATCCAGAGATCAGCCCTGACGATCTGGCTGCAACCATCAATCAAGATGTATCATTGAGCTATAAATTATTACGTTTAATTAATTCTGCGTTTTTTGGGCTACCTCGAGAAGTCAGCAGCACCAAACAAGCTATTGTTATGCTAGGTCACAACAAAATTAAAACCTGGGCAAGTTTACTTAGCTTATCTGGTGTTGATGATAAACCGGTCGAACTTCGAATTGTTGCAATGACGCGCGCGCGCATGTGTGAATTACTTGCAAAATACTACAAAGGTCCGGCTGAGTTGTTTTTTGCTGCTGGTCTGTTTTCAACCCTAGATGCTTTAATGGATCATCCAATCTCAAGTCTTGTTGAAAAATTACCTTTATCGGAAGAGTTAAAATCTGCACTATTAAATCAATCTGGTCCAGCAGGTAATGCACTTTGTGATGTACTCAATTATGAAAAAGGTGATTGGGTAAAACTGGATGCATCAGCAATTCCTGTTGAAATTCTAGCTAGATGCTATCTAGATGCAATACATTGGGCCAAAGAACTTAACAGCCAACTACAAGACTAACCATGGCTCTAGCGTGGCTGGAACATGACTGCGATAGTCCATTCCCACCGATAGAAGAGGCATTAGAAGATGGTCTGTTGGCGGTAGGTGGTGATTTATCAACTCATCGCCTTGTTAACGCCTATCGCCATGGTATTTTTCCTTGGTTCAATGACAATGATCCCATTTTGTGGTGGGCACCTGATCCAAGAATGGTGCTTTTTACTGATCAAGTAAAAATTTCAAAAAGTTTAAGAAAAACACTACAAAAATCGGCAATGTCAGTCACTATAGACAAGGCATTTAATCAAGTAATACGATCCTGCGCTGTACCACGACACTATCAAACAGAAGTCACTGATAGTGGTACATGGATCAATCCCGCTATGATCGCGGCCTATACACAATTACATCAACAAGGTAATGCTCATAGTGTAGAAGTCTGGCATAACGATCACCTTGTTGGTGGCTTATATGGTATCGCTATTGGTCGGGTATTTTTTGGCGAATCGATGTTTAGTATTATGCGAGATAGTTCTAAAATTGCACTGGTGGCGCTTTGCCAACAATTGCAACGCTGGCAGTTTCCTCTGATTGATTGCCAGATTTATTCTGAGCACCTTGCCAGCATGGGAGCGAGAAACATTAAGCGGACAGAGTTTATCACCTATTTAGATACATATTGTGAGCAGCCATTAGCTACTACATCATGGCAATTAGATGATGATTTACCATTGATATCATGAACACGACATTAACGTTTTATCAGGATGCCAGTCCGCACGTCTGCTCATATTTAGCAGATCAAATGGCACAAAATATTTATCCTGATCCTCAAGTTAGAATGACAAATCAGCTTTATAGCCAGTTGATCCAACATGGTTTTCGCCGCAGTGGCGATATGTCATATCGGCCGCATTGTCCAATGTGTCAGCGTTGTGTGCCTGTTCGTATTAATGTTAATCAATTTCAAGCAAACCGTAGCCAGCAACGATGCTTAAAACGAAATCAGCACCTTACCATTACACTTACTCCCGCAGGGTTTTCTGAAGAACACTATCAACTGTATTGCGACTATTTGGCAACACGCCACCTTGGCGGTGGTATGGACGATCCAACACAAGATAATTATCGTAACTTTTTGCTCAGCCACTGGTGTGAAACCAGTTTTATTGAATTTCGTGAGCATGAAAAGTTAGTTGCTGTTGCAGTCACTGATCATGTTCACGATGGACTGTCTGCTTTTTATACTTTTTTTGATCCCAATCTATCAAAGCAAAGTCTAGGTACCTTCGCCATTTTACAACAACTGAGCATCGCAAAATCTCAAAATTTATCATGGCTTTATCTGGGATATTGGATTGAGGAATGTCAAAAAATGCGCTACAAACAGTCTTTTTCCGCTCTGGAAGGATACATAGATCAGCATTGGCAACCACTTAAACATGAAAAACTTTGAAAAATAAGTGTTTTTACTGCAAAATAGCTGATTAACTTCGTTTAAACAGATAGAGATTTATGGCAAAAGAAGAACATATTGAATTTGAAGGCACAGTAATTGATACCATGCCCAATACTACATTTCGTGTAGAGTTAGAAAATGGTCACGTGGTTACTGCCCATATTTCTGGCAAAATGCGTAAAAATTATATCCGCATCCTAACGGGTGACAAAGTAACAGTTCAACTTACACCTTACGATTTAAGTAAAGGTCGCATCACTTATCGTGCACGTTAGTATTTGTTGAGCTAATCATATTGTCATTACCTCAAACGTCATGACAAAAGCTTTTCCCAAGGTAATTTCGTCCAGATCTAAATTGCTAATACACCATAGGCATCAAGAAACATCGTCTCGCACCACCTTTGGTATTAGTCTAGACCATCTAAGTGTCGCTACTAATGCTAATGCGTTTATGTTTGATTAGCTCGCGACTATCACTGTTAGTTTAAGCATAACTCAAATGCAAATTTATATAACTTAACGCCTATCGATGACAAATACGGCATTATGCATAGTCACATACTGAAGTGCTTAAAAATTAGTATTGCTAGATCAACAATACTAATTTGTTCTTCTAAAGACCTGACTCATTGTTGCCACAAATAACACGACAAATGCTAATAAAGTCCACCCTGGAATACTAATTCCGATAAAGGTCCACACTACTTCTGCACATTCACCAGAACCACGTAACACCATATTAATCGTGTCGTTCAATGCAAAATTTTCTAACATGAAGTTTAAACCCGGACCACAACTCGGTACCTGATCTTCAGGCAAACTTTGTAGCCAGACATGGCGAGCAGAAATGCCAGCGCCTATCAATGCAAACAATCCCGCAATACTGCCATAAATGCGCATTCCAAGTTGTTTGGGATTATGCAAAATAGCAATGAGCAATACCACACCAACAAACAAGGTCGATACCCGTTGCAAAATACATAATGGGCATGGCTCTAACTGTTCAACCATCTGGAAATATCCCGCTATGGCTAACATCACACTACAAAAGACAAAACCTAAACCAAATATACTTCGTGTAGATAACATCACTACCTCCAAACAATAATAGTGTGCTAACTTACAGTAATATGGTTCAGGTATAAAGGAGTAATCAGTATGAATGAACAAAATTTAGAGCAAAAATTGATTGCAGCATATGACAATATGATGCAACGCGTTGATGAATTTCTCAGTAAAGCTGAGCATCAAGCGCTACCAGCGCTCCAGAACAATATTGAAAAAGCCAAACAACAGGCAATCGATCTAAAAGAGCTCACCCAAGAAGAAGCGGAAAAACTCGGCAATTATTTATTGCGTGATTTGCATGATGCCGCTGAACATCTTGAACATTCAGGTGAACAACTGTCGAGTTGGTTTCGTTTTGATATGGAATTAATCGAAGATCGCGCCTTGGAACTATTTGCTAAAGTCGCAGATAAAACACGATTAGAATTGAATCAATTGGCACAACAGGCAAGACGAGCACAGGAATATCACACTGGCGAAATTACTAGTATCGGTACCCTGGCCTGCCTGGAATGTGACACTCTGATCCATTTTAACAAAACCAGTCGTATTCCACCTTGCCCTAAATGTCATAAAACAACATTCAAACGGACACGACGCAAATAACACAGCATTTAACTGACTTGCCAGTACCACCCTCCTTCAGCGATAAGTTGGCATAAAAGTTCAGCTAATGATGAGCTAGTTATAATGTGTTGCCAGTCATTGTTAGTGATGACTGGATTTTCAGTCAGCATCGGTAAAAATCGAGCCTCTTTTTTATCAACACGATAGCTGACACCAGCTAAAAATAACTGCGCATAATCGTCATATTCAGTCCAGGCAAAGCGGTAATATAAATTACGTTTTAAAGTATGCCCCTGCTCAAATTCCCAGCTAATTTCAGCAATGCTTGGGATATCGCTTATGGCTTGTTCCGCCAAAACCGCTAGGCTTGATTTTGTTTCACTGACATAGTTACCCAAGGCTTGTGCTAACACCGGTTCGGCTTGTTCTATCGTTTGATGTAATAACTGTTTTAAACGTGCTATAGCTGCTGCATCGATCTCTGATTGATGCGCTGCCACCAGCAAATCAGGATCATGATAGCGACCCGTAGCCAAATTATGCTCTAACAAGCTGTTAATGACAGCATCCAGCATATCGGTTTGACTTGGCGCTCTAAAACCTACCGAAAAAGTCATACAGTCATTTAACGCCACACCATGATGAGCAAAATGTGGCGGCAAATACAAGATATCGCCTGCTTGCAAATCCCACGTATGATCCGGCTCAAATTCAGCTAAGATTTGTACATCTAATCCCTTTAACAAATCTGGCTGAAGTAAGGGTTGATCGCTTATTTGCCAGCGTCGTGTTCCCATAGCTTGCAATAAAAACACATCATAACCATCAGTATGAGGACCTACAGTGCCATGCTCAGGTGCGTAGCTAATCATCAAGTCATCTCGACGCCAATCAGGTATAAATCGAAATGGATCAAGAATGGCTTGCGTATCGGGAACATGTTTATCGACATCCTGAACCAACAAAGTCCAGTGTGTAGCAGGTAAGGTCTCAAAATCCTGCTCTGAAAATGGCCCATGCCGGACTTGCCATGAACCTTGACGACCAAACTCTTGGATCAAGCGAGATTCAATATCAGGTTCACAGGCTAATCCAGCTAGTTCCTCTGGTGAAATGGGCGATTTAAACTGCTTAAATGCGTTATGAATAACAAGTGGTTTTTTCTGCCAATATTGATCTAAAAATTCTTGCTGGCTCAAGCCTGTGTTGAAAAATTCAGCCATAAATTAATGCTGTATCTCAACCGTAAAAATCACATTGTCAACACTGGTAATTCTAACTTTGGTGCCTTCAGGACAGTCTTCACCTTCTATTTTCCATGTTGAATCATCAATTTGAATTTTGCCTTGGCCATCAACAATAGGCGTTTTCAAGGTAATAACACGGCCAACATATTGTTCACCACGGCGATTAAGTAAAGGTTCATCAGTCGCTATCGGATTTTTTGAATAATAATTACGCCATAGCACAATACTTATCACCGACAATATCGCAAACATCAACACCTGATACTCCCAAGTCATATCAGGCATTAAATATAACGCTACCCCAGTAAAAAATGCGGCAATCGCCATCCACATCGCAAAAAAGGTCGGTGCTAAAATTTCAATAATGACTAACACAACGGCAACTATCCACCAATGCCAGAAGTCAGGTACAAACGGTATTAACGCATCCATTATGATGCTTCCTTCTTAAAGGTATCTTTTGCTAATTCTGCAAGACCGCCTAAGGAACCAATCACCGCACTGGCTTCCAGTGGCATAAACACAACTTTATGATTGTTAGCACTCGCCATATCTTTCAGTGCCTCAACATATTTTTGAGCGACAAAATAATTAATTGCCTGAATATCACCTTTTGCAATCGCTTCAGACACCATGGTAGTTGCTACAGCTTCGGCCTGTGCTAACCGTTCGCGCGCTTCAGCATCTTTAAATGCTGCCTCACGTCGACCTTCTGCTTCTAATACCGCAGCTTGTTTTTCACCTTCTGCTCGTAAAATTTCAGACTGTCTCAACCCTTCTGCTTCAAGAATATTGGCACGTTTAACCCGCTCAGCCTTCATTTGACGCCCCATTGCTTCAACCAAATCAGCAGGTGGTGCAATATCTTTAATTTCAATACGGGTCACTTTTACACCCCAAGGTGTGGTGGCATCATCAACAACATGAAGCAAACGCGCATTGATTTCATCACGTTTTGATAATAATTCATCTAAATCCATCGATCCCATAACCGTACGAATATTAGTCATGACTAAATTTAGAATCGCATTATGAAGATTATTGACTTCATAGGCTGCTTTGGCCGCATCAATCACTTGAAAAAACACGACGCCATCCACTTGTACCATCGCATTATCTTTAGTAATAATCTCTTGTGAGGGCACATCTAACACCTGTTCCATCATGTTGATCTTGGCGCCTATGCTGTCGACTACAGGTACGATCAAATTGAGGCCAGGACGTAAAGTACGTGTATAACGACCAAATCGTTCAACGGTGAATTCTCGACCCTGTTGCACCGACTTAACGCCCATAACAACAATGACAATTGCAAGGACAAGGAAAAAAAGTACAAACGCTGAGAAACCTTCCATTTTTGCTCTCCAGATAATATAGATAAAATGACAAACCAAATAATAACAGTAAAAATAAATGTTCAAGATAAATCTTGGACTTTTTCAACATGAAACAGCACAATAGTCATACTATTTTGAATTCAGACCTAGCATGAAATCATATCATTTCACACAGATTATCTTCACACTATTCGCTTTATTTATAGCCACACAAGCACGTGCCGAACAATGGTATCAAGTTGAATTAGTTGTGTTTGAACAACTTAATACCTATAGCGATGAACAATGGCCATTCACTAAAATTGTTGAAGCAGACTTAAACCCCACAATGGCAAATGCCTATATCCAACCGGCACAAACACACTCATTGACCAATGTCGTGGGGAATTTGAATCGCTCAGCAGGATACCGCGTGCATTATTATCAAGCATGGCAACAACCCATGTTAAGCAGAGGGCGATCACAATCCATTGAAGTTAAATCAAATGATGGTTTTATTTCAGGTTCGATACAACTTTATAAAGCAACCTATCTTCACGCCAAATTAGACTTATGGATGATGGAAAACCCAACGAGCCTGAACAGTTGGTCCGATGTCACACCTGAAGGTGTTGATATTGATGCCCCTCGCAATCCTCACCTTGATCAATCTCAGCGTATCCGTTCTAAAAAAATCTATCTATTTGATCATCCCAAATTCGGAGCCTTGCTGGAATTAACGCCAGTCGCAACACCAGAAGCTGCGCAAGTTGGCATTGATCAACTGGAATCATTCTCATTGCCAACAGAAGCCGCACCTACTGTGTCAGAATAAGCTGACTAACGATCTGTTTGGCCTGTTTCATTGCTAAATTAAGGGTGTGTTCAATCGCTGCCATAGTAATAATGCCATCGCTTAAACCCGCTGCCCAGTTAGCCATTACCGCACAGGTGGCATAAGCCATGTTTAACTCTCTCGCTAAACCTGCTTCAGGCATACCGGTCATACCGACCATTGCACAACCATCTTGTGCCATTCTTTTGATTTCAGCAGCCGTCTCTAATCGTGGACCTTGCGTTGCACCATAGGTACCACCATCAATCATACTTATGTTGCGTTGCTTACCAGCAGCAAGTAATTGCTGACGTAAGTGCTGATCATAAGGATAGGTAAAATCAATATGATTATCTGAGCAAAAATCGTCACTAAAAAAACTGTGCTCACGACCATAGGTGTAGTCAATAATTTGATCTGGTACAGCTATTACACCAGGTGCCATATCGTCACGAATGCCACCTACAGCAGCAACAGCAATAATCGATGTGACACCCAAACTATGTAAGGCCCATATATTCGCACGATAATTAATTTTGTGTGGCGCAATGGTGTGATTTTGACCATGTCGTGGTAAAAACAAAACAGATTGCCCCGCCAAGTCCCCGATCAAAATATCCGATGACGTTTTGCCAAATGGGGTATCGACCTGTTTATATCCGTGAATAACGAGATCATCCAGCTCACTCAAACCCGTACCACCGATAATTGCTAGCGCAGTCATATTAACACTCCTTTACAGCATAGATACCAGGTGCATTTCGCCAATAGCCTTTGTAATCCATACCAAATCCAAACACATAGCGATCAGGCACAGTTAGCCCTATAAACTCAGGCAGTTTTCCCACTTTATTAGTATGATTTTTATCAATCAGACAAACACATTTAACGCTGGCAGCGCCTGCTTTTTCACAATAATCTCGCAAGGTATGCAAGGTCACACCTTCATCATAAATGTCTTCAATTAAAATAACATGACGATTAGCTAAATCGCTTACAGGACGATGCAACCAGTTTAAGTCACCGCCAACGGTTTTATCGCCATAACGTGTGACATGGATATAGTCCAATTCAAGTGGAAAAACCAATTTTGGCAATAAATGCCCTGCTGTTATCACTGAACCGGTCATTACACAAAGTAATAACGGATTTAACTGTGAATACTCTGCACTTAACTGCTCTGATAATTGCACTAGGGCTTGATCAATTTCAGCCAAGTTATACAAAAGGTCGGCACTATCGAACACGTGTTGTAGTTGTTTCATCGATTTCTCGTTGTTGAAGCTAATTAGGCATTATAATGTCAATTTCGATTATTTAGGGGCTAAAAATGCGCCATTTTTGGCCGCTATTATTATTCATTGCGATTTTTATTTTTATCGTAATACAGGCAAAAGATGAAACGCCGATAGCAACTGTCGAGCCAACATCACCACAGCGCATTATTTCTATCGCCCCAAGCATTACTGAAAGTTTATTTGCTTTGGGCGTTGGCGATCGGGTCATCGCAGTATCTGATTATTGTGATTATCCAAGTAAGGTTGAGACGCTACCCAAAGTCGGTGGTTTTCTCGATCCAAACCTTGAGGCTATTCTGGCACTGCAACCTGATTTAGTGATTTTGCTGGAAAATCAAACCCGTGCAGTCGAACAACTCAAACAACTTAATATTAAAACACTGACCGTGCGTAATGAAACCTTGGCAACGATTAAAAATACACTTATCAAGATCGGACAACAAACAGATCATTTAAAACAAGCCCAGAAAATTGTGACTGAAATGGATCAAAAAATAGCCTTTATCAACGGCAAAATTAAAGGCTTAAATCGCCCTAAGGTTATGGTCACTATTGGCCATAGTCTGGCTGAACAACAGGTCAAAACAATCTATATTTCAGGTCAACACGACTTTTATAACGATCTGATTAATTTAGCCGGTGGTCAAAATGTGTATTCTAAGAGCACACCTAAAGTACCTTCAATAACACTCGAGGGTGTATTAACACTTAATCCAGAGGTTATTATTGATATTTTTCCAGAAGCCGATGATCATAATTCTGATCTGACCAAGGTCAAACAACAATGGCAGAGTCTAGGTCATGTTAATGCTGTGCAACATAAGCGCGTCCATATTATCGAACAAAGTTACGCTACCATTCCTGGCCCACGAATTATGTTGTTATTAGATCAGTTTGCCCAGATTATTCATCCCGAAATTGATTGGACTGAGCTAAGGCCATGACAGCGTTTTTCGCAATTGATAACTTGGTCGTTACTACTGCCAATAAAACACTGCTTTCTGATATTAGTTTTGCTATGACAAAAGGTGATTATCTGTGTGTGATCGGACCTAATGGTGCTGGTAAAAGCACCTTATTAAAAACGATTATGTCGATAGTCCCACTTAGTTCAGGTTCGATAAAACTCAATCAAACACCACTATCTCAACTCAAGCAAAAAGCATTAGCACAACATATTAGTTATGTGCCTCAGGCTCACGGTCATGCTCTGTTTTTTAACGTGAATGAGTTTATCAAAATGGGGCGTTATCCCTATCACTCGGCATTGTCGGATTGGTCTCAAAATGATCAGCAGGCTTTTGATCGTGCCGTTGAGATCACGGCTTCCACACCCTTTCTTGAAAGGCAGATACACACCTTGAGCGGTGGCGAAATACAGCGAGTTATGATTGCCGCTGCGTTGTGTCAACAAACACCACTATTGTTATTGGATGAACCCACCAGTTTTCTCGATCCCCATCACCAGGTTGAAGTACATAATTTAATACGAGAGCTGAATCAACAGCACAATATCAGTGTGATCGAAGTCAGTCATGATCTTAATCATGCCTGTCAGCATAGCCAACATATTCTAGCGCTGAAACAGGGTAAAACCTTATGGTATGGCAATTCAACCGAGTTTATCAATACACAACAATTACATCAGCTTTATGATCAACAATTTGTGTTTGCAACTCATCCACAGACAGGGGCAAAAGTGGCTTTGACGAGTGAATTCAAATGACCGCAAAATCCGTCTTAATAACGATTACTATAATATCGCTTTTCACTCTTGGTGTCAGTCCCTATATCGGACAAATTCATTTCGATAACAGTGAACTCTACACTCAAATTTTGACGCAAATCCGATTACCGCGCGTATTGCTTGCATTTATAGTAGGTGCAGGGCTGGCCGTCTGTGGCATGGTGTTTCAAGCCATGTTTCATAACCCTCTGGCGACACCATTCACTTTAGGTGTTGCCAGTGGTGCCTCACTTGGGGCGGCAAGCTATGTTTTTTTAGGTTTAAGCTTCAGTGTATTGGGTATTGATGGTAGTAGTTTGGCTGCATTTAGTGGCGCATTAGTTGCGATTTCAATTGTATTTGCAATCAGTCGTTTTCGTAGTGGTTTTTCACCAGAAACCTTATTATTAAGCGGTGTTGCCATCAACTTCTTTTTCTCAAGCCTGATTTTATTTATTCAATATCTCAGCAATATCTCCGACTCTTTCAGAATCATACGTTGGCTAATGGGCAGCATCAATGTTGTCGGCTATCGCGATATTGTGCAATTAATCCCCTTTGTTAGTGTATGCATTGTCACCATTCTGTGGTTAAGACGTGAGCTGAACCTATTAATGGCAGGTGATGATATTGCACTGAGTCGCGGCGTCGCTGTTAAACAAGTTCGTTACCTATTATTTTTTGTCACTTCCTTATGTGTCGGCGCTATCGTTGCATTATGTGGGCCTATTGGTTTTATTGGAATGATGGTACCGCATATCTGCCGATTACTTATCGGCAGTGATCATCGCTGGTTAACGCCAGCAACATTATTATTCGGAGGCAGCTTCTTAATTGTCTGTGACACGCTAGCTCGCACTATTATTGCACCCGCTGAAATTCCTGTTGGTGTCATTACTACCTTATTAGGCGGCCCATTCTTTTTATGGTTATTAGTTAAATCTCGACTAAATGCTGCTTGACCATAGCCAGTTCAAAGTGTGAAGATAACAGTTAACTTAGTTACTGAGTGTAGTCTGTGAAACAGAGCAGGATAATAGTTTTGGCATTGTTACTGATAGTTACGATCAGCTTGCCAACGTTTGCTGATAACAATCACTGGCTTGATCAGATCACACCCAGCTCACACCTTGAATTGAATTTACCTATATTAAAAGCACTTTATCGCGATCAACATTATCTCTGGCTTGATAAAAATCAACTTAGCTCTCATGCCCATGACGCGCTTGATTTTATCGCGGCCGCAACACAACATGGTTTGAGACGAGATGATTACCATTGGACTGAACTGCAAAAGTTAAATCCCTCAACAAACACAGAGACAGCCCAACTCTTTGATTTAGTGCTATCAGATGGTCTGTTAAAACTTATTGATCATCTTCAAAATGGAACATTACATGCTAAATCAGCCGATCCTAGTTGGTTTATAGAACAACCCAAATTTAATAATCTTGAATTTTTACAACAGGCCATACTACAACCTCACCTTAAGTCAGAACTGAATAAAGTAGTCCCTGATTCAGAACAATATCGTTTATTAAGCCAGGCTCTGACAGATTATCAACGTTATGTTGATCGGGGTGGTTGGTCTGACATTCCCGATATGCCATTATTAAAACCTGGTGACACTCATCCAAATGTTGCTTTAATTCAGCAACGTTTAGCATTTGAAGATGAACATTTGACATTATCTCAGTCATTATCCACCGATGTTTATGCCCCATTACTGCAACAAGCCGTTAAACGTTTTCAAAAAAAATATAACTTGAAAGTTGACGGCATTATTGGCTCTGAAACGCGGCAACAAATGAATGTATCCGCCACAGATCGTCTCAACCAAATAAAAGTAGCGCTCGAGCGCCATCGCTGGTTACCAAAAAATTTAGGAGAACGTTATGTCTTGGTTAATTTGGCAAATTATTCACTGACAGCAGTAAAACAAGGCCAAGAAAAGCTGGAAATGCCAGTCATAGTTGGTCAAACCACACGTCAAACACCCAGTTTTAGTAGTGATATTGATCGATTAGTCTTTAATCCCTATTGGAATGTACCTACAAAGTTAGCGCGTTTGGATTTATTGCCAAAACAGAAAAAGGATCTCAACTATTTCTATCAACACGACATTCGTATGTTTTCAACTGAAAATGGTCAACGAATTGAACATGATCCCTACGCTATAGATTGGCAATCACTTAGCAGCCGACATTTTCCCTATACCTTACGACAAGATCCTGGTGAACATAACGCATTGGGCAGGTTAAAATTTATGTTTCCGAACAAATGGGATATCTATTTACACGATACTCCTCATAAAGAATTATTCAGTGAAGTTAATCGTTCATTTAGCTCTGGCTGTATTCGGGTACAAGATCCTATTGCTCTGGCAAACTTTAGCTTAGATAATTCTGATTCAGATCAAACTGTTTTAGATACGATTGCAAGCAATCAAAATCGTGGACAGAAATTAGCCCAACCATTAAAAATTTATGTGGTCTATATCACAGCATCAGTGATAGAAGGTGAACTCTCCTTCTCTTCTGATGTCTATCATCGCGACAAACAGATAGCTAATATGTTGTAATAGCAATTAAATTCTATATATAATTCATAAGATTAACACTAAATTTAACGGGTAAAATGTATGCAATTCGAACGTGAACAACTGCAACAACATACGCAACGACACAATACCCGCCGTCAATTTCTTAAAATGAGTCTAGGTTTAACTACCGGCCTCATCATGCCAAATGCATTTGCCACCGCATTTAAGCAACCTGAACGAAAATTATCGTTAATCAATTTACACACAGGTGAAAGTCTCAGTTCAACCTATTGGGCTGAAGGTGACTATCAAGCCAGTGAATTACATGCCATTAATCGTGTTTTGCGTGATCATCGCACTGGTGATATGGCGCCAATTGATAAAGATTTAATTGATTTACTCAATATTCTTCATCACAAAATGAATGGCAAACAACCTTTCCATGTTATTTCTGGATACCGCTCACCCAAAACCAATGCCATGCTCAATCAACAAAGTTCAGGTGTTGCTAAGAAAAGCTTGCACATGCAAGGTAAAGCTATAGATATCCGTTTACCAGGAAGACATTTATCTGATTTACGAAAAGCGGCACTAAACCTTGATGCAGGAGGTGTTGGCTATTATTCCAAATCGGATTTTGTCCATCTCGACACGGGTCGTGTTCGACACTGGGGTAGCTAATTCAGTCATTAAATAATGACTCAGATTCCTCCAGTAATTTTAATAATAAGGTTCTAAACCTTTTCATTTCAGTACTGTAAAGTTCCTTGATTTTTTGATGTTCGAGCCGCATTTGCTCATGCACTTTTGACAGTTCGTCATGACAACAAAGTTGTTGCTTAAGCGTTTTATAATCAGGCGACGTCTCTAGGCAATATCGATCAATACCGCAGCACTCATAACTGATAATTCGCTGCTCATGCTTATCAACCATCGATATATGCTGGTCCAATAAAGAAGCATGATCAGGTATAGCACGTTCAATCAGGTATAACATGGCGACCAAGCGTTCAGTTTCATGTTGCCAGAACCGAACCTCTTGCGACCATAAGGCATGATCACGTTGCCACTGCTTATTTTCGTATATTGATATGTCAGCGTCGATCATAAGAATCTCCACTAATGAAAATACGTCAGTGTTCACTGTACCATTATAAAAGTAAGTTAAACATAACTCAGTTAACAGATTTATTATATTGTCCAGATAGTTAGTTACCAATACGTTAGGACAAGCAGTTCAATTCAACGTAAAATACTATCCATTATTTTTTATGTTCAGGACCGACCATGGCTAAGTTTGTTGTATGTGCTTTATATAAATTTGTCAGCTTGGATAACTTCCAAGACATAAAGCAGCCATTACTTGATTTTATGCTGGATAATCATGTGCGAGGCACATTATTGCTTGCCCAGGAAGGTATCAATGGCACCGTTGCGGGTTGTCGTGAAAGTATTGATGCTTTGTTAATGTATCTGCGAAACGATGCAAGACTAGCTGAACTGAGCTACAAAGAGTCCTATACAGATGACATGCCTTTCCTGCGTACTCGCGTGAAATTAAAAAAAGAAATCGTCACCATGGGGGTTGAAGGCATTGATCCCAAACGGGTTGTAGGCACCTATGTCAAACCCAAAGATTGGAATGCTTTAATTAGTGATCCTGATGTAATTCTAGTCGATACCCGCAATGATTATGAAGTACAAGTCGGTACATTCAAAAATGCAATAAACCCTCAAACAGAAAGTTTTCGTGAGTTTCCTCACTATGTAAAACAACATCTCGATCCGAACAAAAATAAAAAAGTAGCTATGTTTTGCACGGGCGGTATTCGCTGTGAAAAATCAACAGCCTACTTAAAACAGCAGGGGTTTGAAGAGGTCTATCATCTCGAAGGTGGTATTTTAAAGTACCTTGAGGAGGTGCCAGAACAAGAAACATTGTGGCAAGGTGAATGTTTTGTGTTTGACGAACGTGTCACCGTCAACCATAGTCTGGAAAAAGGTAACTACGATCAGTGTAATGCTTGTCGTATGCCCATCACTGAACAAGATAAACTGAGCGAACATTATGAGCACGGCGTCAGTTGTCCACATTGTTATAACAAATCTAGCGATGAGCAAAAAGCACGTTTTAAAGAGCGTGAAAAGCAAATGTTACTAGCACAACAACGCGGTGAAGCTCACATTGGCGCTGACACCGCCATTACCATTGCGACGCATCGTGCCAAAAAACAACAAATTAGGGAAAACATGCGCCAAGCCTCACTTAAAAAACGCCATAAATAAGCCTTTACGATGTTGAAATTGATTTGGACATTGTTGTTAATAACGGCAAGCTTAATCAGCCAGACTAGTTATGCACAACAACATCAAGCTGCCATAGCAACAGCACATCCACTCGCAACACAAGCTGGTTTTGACATATTAAACCAGGGTGGTAATGCTTTTGATGCCGCCGTTGCCATCAGTGCAGCATTAGCTGTGGTTGAACCAACAGGATCTGGCTTAGGCGGTGGCGGATTTTGGTTATTACATCGTGCACACGATGGTTTTGAAGTTATGGTCGATGGTCGCGAAACTGCACCATCACAAGCCGATCAAGATATGTATCTCAATCAGCACGGACAATTTGATAAAGCCAAATCACTTAATGGTCCTCTGGCTGCGGCGATCCCTGGGGTTCCTGCTGCACTTGATTATCTAGCCAATAATTTTGGCAAACTACCCCTAAAAACAAGTTTGGCACCCGCCATTCATTATGCTGAAACAGGCTTTAAAATTGGCGAACACTATCGCAAACTCGCTCAGTTCCGATTAAATGCACTCATCGATTCACCTGCTAGTGCGACTATATTTTTAGATAACAATCACGTACCTGACGTTAATAGACTGCTTATTCAAACTGATTTGGCAAACACCTTACGTCAACTGGCTCAATCTGGGCGTGATGGTTTTTATCAAGGTGATATTGCTGCCAAATTAGTGGCTGACGTGCAAAAACACGGCGGAATTTGGACGCTGGATGATCTTGCTAATTACACAATCAAACTCCGCCAACCTATTAAAGGTAGTTTTCAAGGTTACACCATTACATCGTCAGCATTGCCATCATCAGGAGGCATCGCATTACTGTCTATGCTTAATCAGCTTGAAGTACTGCCCTTTACACAAGCCGATCCTGTTCAACGCAAACATCTAATTAGCGAAGTGATGCGTCGTGCCTATTATGATCGTAGCCGTTATATGGGTGATTCTGACTTTATCGCCGTCCCTACCCAAAAGCTGATTTCAAAAAATTATAGTCAACAACTGGCTTCTTCAATTGATTTGGAACATGCCAGTGACCTTAGCTCATTTACACAGCCGCTTGATCAAAATAAAGGTGAAGATACCACCCATTTTTCGGTCATCGACCAATATGGTAATCGTGTTTCAGCAACGTTGAGTATTAATTATCCATTTGGTTCAGGCTTTGTACCTGCCGGAACCGGTGTGTTGCTCAATGATGAAATGGATGATTTTTCTGCCAAAACTGGGACTGAAAATGTTTATGGTTTACTTGGTAGTTCCGCTAATGCCATTGAAGCCAACAAACGACCTTTGTCCAGTATGACCCCAACATTTGTCGAAAATGACAATCAATTGATGATCCTTGGTACACCGGGTGGTAGCCGGATCATTACAATGGTTTTGCTGGGTATCCTGGATTTTATTGAGGATAAATCAGCACAGGAAATTGTTAGATCTCCTCGCTTCCACCATCAATACTCACCAAATTCTATTCAAGTTGAATCAAGCGGATTTTCTGATAATGAATTAAACCAACTTAAACGTTATGGTCACGACATAAAACCATTGGATCGTCAGTACGGCAATATGCAGGTCATTATTTTTGATAAAACTACCCAACAATTATCAGCAGCAAGTGATCCACGTGGTGAAGGTCAAGCAGCAATAAGACAGATTACGGTTTTGCCATTACACCCTGACGCGCTTGAGATAAATCCGTAGTTGCCATTACAAATAACGCTAACACCATCAATACGATTGGCACCGCTGCGATACGACTAAACACCACCAAGATAATGCTATACATTCCGTGATCTGGCTGAATAAGCGCTAACACTAGTCCTAATAACATGATCAATGCTGCAATCGCATAACTAATTAACAACAAACGACAACGTTTCCACGCCAGCTTCCAATTCAACGCAACAAAATCATCTTGATGGCCTGTTCGTGAACGATAATTGATGTAAAACATGATTAATAAAGAACCGATTAATGATATGGTTAGCACAATGGTCATATAGCCACTACTCAATGCTGCAACAGGTAATAATAAATGGAAGATAGCCAAATTCATCATCAACACTTCATGAGCTGCCGCAGCTTGGCGATTAATTGTTTTCATTATGACCCCATTACACAACGACTATATTAGCATTTAATAATGCACTTAATTGATAGCCATTGCCACCTTGATTTCGAACAATTTGATCTGGATCGTTGGCAGATCTTAAAACGCTGTCAACAATTAGGAATTAGCAATATTGTTATTCCTGGCGTAACAGCCAAACGATGGCACAGACTGTTGGAACTCTGTGACCACAATGACATGCTACATCCTGCTTTAGGATTACACCCCATGTTTATGCTTGAACATCATGCTGATGATCTTGCCACATTAGAACATTTATTAACTCAACATTCAGTTGTTGCTATAGGTGAAATTGGACTCGATTTTTATAGTAAAGATCATGATAAAAACGCACAAATTGAATTACTGATAAAGCAATTACAACTGGCGCAACAGGCAGACCTGCCCGTGATTTTACATGTGCGAAAAGCGCATGACCAAATGATCGCCTTATTAAAACAGTACCCAGTAAAAGGTGGCGTTGTTCATGCATTTAGTGGCAGCGCACAACAGGCACAAAATTACATAAAACAAGACATGTTATTTGGTATTGGTGGTGCGTATAGTTATCAACGAGCAACACGACTACATAATTTAATTAAACAATTACCCCTTTCCAGTATCACCCTAGAAACCGATGCGCCTGATATGCCGTTACAAGGCAAACAAGGCCAACGCAACTCACCAGAGTCTATTGCTGTCATAGCCAATATTGTTGCCGATCTGCGTCAGCAAAAAGTCAACGACATTGCTAGAATCACAACTGAAAACTGTAAAAGAATATTCAATATTTAACCTAATGGAATGATCATTCTTAAAGGAAAGCTGCATGCCGCACAACGACATCGAACATATTTTAAACGCGATCAATGCTGTTATTGTTGGGAAAAAGACCCCTGTGAAACTTGCTTTGAGCTGTTTATTGGCAGGTGGCCATTTATTAATTGAAGATCTGCCCGGTGTTGGTAAAACAACCTTGGCTCATACCTTGGCCAAAACACTTGGTTTGAGTTTTCAACGTATCCAATTCACCAGTGACATGCTGCCGGCTGATATTTTAGGTGTAGCCATTTTTAATCGTGACACCCACGAATTCAGCCTTCATAAAGGTCCAATATTTACCCAATTGATCTTAGCTGATGAGGTTAATCGTGCCACACCACGCACTCAAAGTGCCTTATTAGAGGCAATGGAAGAACATCAAATCACTATAGAAAACCAAACCTACGATTTACCCGAGCCCTTTTTCATCATCGCCACCCAAAACCCGTCCAATCAAATTGGTACGTTTCCACTGCCAGAATCCCAACTTGATCGCTTCTTAATGCGAATTGAATTGGGCTATCCTGACGCACAAGCAGAACGTGAATTATTATTAGGGCAAGACCGTCGGCAATTAGTGCATGATCTAACCGCCGCCATCAATTCAGATCAATTAAAGGTCTTACAAGATGCCGTCAGCAAAGTACATGTTTCATCCGCCTTGATTGATTATATTCAAACGATCTTAGCCTACACCCGTGATTCGGGTCAGTTTGTCTATGGCTTATCACCACGGGCAGGCATTGCCTTATTACGAGCAGCGCAAGCATGGGCATTAATTGCACACCATCAGCAGGTATTACCAGAAGATGTGCAAGCCGTTTTACCCAATGTGATCGCTCATCGCCTCCATCTTCGGGTAGACAATGCTAATGGTGACTTCATTACTGATCTGATTAATGCTATTGCCATTCCATAACTATCATGACGCAGTATCTTAGCCAACTTTATCAACGACTAAATGCTGTTCGTCGCCGTCGGGTATTTATTATTCCAACACGATTTGGCTTTATTTATGCTGGTTTTCTAATCCTGATTTTATTAGGTGCGATCAACTACAGTAATAGTCTTGGTCACATCCTGTGTTTTTTACTCGCGAGTATGGGCTGGGTTGCCATGCATCACAGTTATCGCAATGTCGCAAAAATCGAATTGATAAATGGCTATGCTAACCCCGTATTTGCAGGCCAAGCCATCAACTTTAATCTACTGTTTGAAAATCGTTGTCGTCGCACCAGCTATCAGATAGAACTCAGCAGTAAACCGTCTAAATCACGCTCATGGAATCTGTTCAAGCGCTTAGGTGGTTTCGCTCATAATGTCACCATTGCACAGTTAAAAGCGGGTGCAACAATCACAGTACATTGTCCTGTTCCAAGCCTACGACGTGGTTATCAATCATTAGGACAAATCCGTATTGCAAGTCAGTTTCCTCTGGGCTTGTTTAACACATGGAGTTACTTCACTAGCGATACCAAAGCGCTGGTTTATCCACAACCTTTGGGGGCATTAGCCTTGCCTCTATCAAAAGATTCTGGTGATCAGATAACAGATCCAACGCAAAAAGGTAATGATGATTTTTCAGGTTTAAATACCTATCGCTCTGGCGATCCACTTGGTTCCATTGCCTGGAAGGCATTAGCTCGCGATGATGTATTACGAATTAAACAATTTACAGGCTACCAAGGCAGTCAGTTGATGTTATCTTGGGATGCAGTTTCACAACTTGCCGATCATGAAGCCCGATTATCACAACTATGCAAATGGATTTTGCAAGCCGATGAAGCAGGAATTGATTATGGTCTAAGCTTACCCAATACCTTGGTTAGTTATGGCTATGGTGATGGCCATCGTCATCATTGTCTATCTGCTTTGGCATTATTTGATAATGAATAAGCCTCAACCATCCAATACGTCTTTATTGTGGTTAATGGCGGGACTAAGTCTCGGTGCGTTACCTCATTTTATCTATCAACCTATTTGGGTTGCCATCATTTTCATTGCCATGATTTTTTGGCGGATAATGGCAATTCGGCATTTATGGCCTTTGCCAACAAAGCAACTTTCAGCGTTCAAACTAATTCATCTTGCCATCGCCGGCATCGCATTCGTATTGCTGTTTATCAGTTATGGTAACTTCATTGGTCGTGATGCAGGTGTCGCCTTGCTCACGGTAATGCTTAGCTTAAAAGTAGTCGAAATTCGACATCACCGTGATTATTACATCAGCTGTTTTCTTGGCTATTTTTTGGTCGTGACCAACTTCTTTTATTCACAAACTATTCCAACAGCACTACTGATGTTTATTGTTGTGATCATTATGACCGCCAGCTTGATTAGCTTAAATGACAGCAAAAAGTCTTTATCCAATAAAGGGCTAATCAAACTGGCTAGTTCGATGTTATTACAAGCCATCCCTTTAATGCTGTTGCTATTTGTTTTATTCCCTCGTATCGCAGGGCCTCTCTGGGGCTTACCGCAAGATGCTCATTCTGGCAAATCGGGCATAGATGACAGCATGACTTTGGGCAAAATTAGCCAACTGATTTTATCGGATGAAATTGCCTTTCGCGTTAAATTTAACGACCAAATTCCTGCTCAATCACAGCTATACTGGCGAGGCCCTGTGTTATGGCAAACAGATGGCACCACATGGACAGAGTTGAATAAGCGCTATTTAATGTCGAGCCGCCCCGATTTCACTACTAGTGGAGACGAATACTCCTACACCATAACACTTGAACCTCATAATAAACGCTGGTTATTTGCACTTGATTTCCCTGGCGAACTGCCGCTAACACCTGCCAGCCACTACACCTATGATGGTCAGTTACGTAGCATCAAACCAATCAATCAACGCCAAAAAATTCGTTTAAGGTCTTATACCCAATTTAACTTAAACCCTAAACAAGATGACGCTATTAATAATGCACTGCAACTGCCAGACAAGTTACACCCAAGAACCAGACAACTTGCTCAGACCTGGCTGCAACAAAGCTCGCAACCGGCTGAACTTATTAACAAAGCCTTAGCTTATTTCAATCAAAATGACTTTTATTACACGCTCACCCCACCCGTATTAACGGGGGACAGCATTGACCGCTTTTTATTTGAAAGTCGACGTGGCTTTTGTGAACATTATGCTGCCAGTTTTACAGTGTTGATGCGTGCTGCCGATGTGCCAGCACGTATTGTTACCGGTTATCTCGGTGGAGAAATAAATCCTGTTGATGGCTTTTTAGTCGTTCGTCAACGCGATGCCCATGCCTGGGTTGAAGTATGGTTGCAAGACCAAGGCTGGATCCGCATCGATCCAACCGCAGCAGTATCACCACAGCGTATTGACCACGGTATCAGCACGATCATGCCAGAAGGATTTAATACTCCGTTATTAATGGCAAATAGTCGACAACTTATCGATCTCTGGCAAGCCATTCGCAATAATTGGGATGCGTTTGATAATGCATGGAATCAATGGATTTTGGCTTATGGGCCTGAACTGCAAAAAGAATTTCTACAAAAGATCGGTATGACTAAACCTGATTGGCAAACTATGGCTTTATGGCTGGCAATGGGCTTTGTATTAATGTCATTAATGATTAGTTTTTATTTGTTTTACCATCGCCCACACTATGATCCGGTATCACAACTCTATTCTACTTTTTGTAAAAAAGCGGCACGTGCTGGCTGTGTCAGACCCAAACAACAAGGCCCGCTTGATTTTGCTACGGCATTAAAACAACATTATCCTCACCTTAGTCAGCAGATTGATCATATTACCGAGCTTTACATCAATCTCCACTTTGGTAAACAAACAGTCTCGGTGTCAGATCTACGCCTCGCAATCAAGCAATTCAAATTTACAGCGTCAAACTGACTCATGATTCAATAGAATCATGTCTTTAGATTAACTAATAAGCTAAAATACGCAGTTTAAATCAACTGCTTGACACAGAGTTATGACTAAAATTAATCCGCTGTTTGAACGTACTCATATCTTAATAGGTGACCAAGGCATTGCGCGCCTGCAAAACAGTCATATCTTTCTGGCGGGTATCGGTGGTGTTGGCTCATTTACCGCTGAAGCACTAGCAAGAATGGGCGTTGGTCAAATGACATTAGTCGATCATGATGTAGTTTCAAGCTCGAATACTAATCGCCAATTAGTCGCATTAAACTCAACTGTTGGTATGTCAAAAGCAGAGGTCATGGCAGAACGCATTGGTGATATCAATCCTGAGTGCCACATTACTATTATCAAAGCGTTTCTTACACCTGACACCATTCCAGACTTACTTGCTCATCCTTATGATGCAGTGATTGATGCCATTGATAGTATGAGTAGCAAAACCACCTTAATTGAAACAGCTTGGCGAAATAAACAAGCAACGTTCTCCAGCATGGGTGCCGGTGGCAAACTTGATCCGACCCAAGTCAGAACCGGGGATTTATTAGATACGTCAATCTGTAAATTGGCTAAACAATTACGCGGTCATTTACGTAGACGTGGTGTTGGTCGAGGTATTCAAACTGTGTATTCACTTGAATCACCACTACCACCATTACCACCAGAAGCCGTCGGCCGTGGTCGCCCTCGGGCTGTTAATGGCACCGTTAGCTATATGCCTTCTATCTTTGGTCTTACCTTAGCGGGTATGGTGATTAACCACATTGTCGGTGATGCAAGGCGTGTCTGATTCAACCAATGTCTTAAATTGCAATGCCGAGCGCCAAATACAACTTGCTAAATTACTCAAACCTTACGGCATTGAAATTGAGCATGTGGCTGATAATCAAACCATCTCAGGCAGTTTCTTTGGCGAACGTGAAGCCGGCTTAATTCGTAATAAACTGTTATTACGCCATGACACCCCTGTGCATTCAGCTTTGCATGAAGCCTGTCACTATATTTGTATGGATCCACAACGTCGCGCCAAACTCGATACCGATGCCGAAGGTGATTATGACGAAGAAAATGGTGTCTGCTATTTACAAATACTACTTGCTGACATTCTACCCAACGTCGGTAGAGAACGGATGATGATTGATATGGATCGCTGGGGTTACACCTTCAGACTGGGCAGTGCTAAAGCATGGTTTGAACACGATGCTGATGACGCCCGACAATGGCTACAATCACACCATATTATTGATATTGAACAATTGCCAACATGGCATTGTCGCCAATGATTTGATTAACCTTAACTTTTAGCAAAATAGTGCTTTGCTTGCTGACAATCTGATTGGATTTGTTTGATCAAACTATCCAATCCATCAAACTTTTGCTCATCTCGTAATTTATGTAAGAAATGTACTTGTACATGTTCGCCATAAATATCCCGATTAAAATCGAACAAATGCACTTCTAGTAATGCTTTTTCAGCACCCACGGTTGGTCTTAGTCCAATGTTAGCCACACCCTGAATCGGTTCGCCTTCGATACCAAACAGTTGAACTGCATAAACTCCGTTCAAAGGTACTTTGTGTCGATGTAAATGAATGTTCGCAGTCGGAAAGCCCAAGGTGCGACCACGTTTATCGCCATGCGCAACACGACCACTCATCCGAAACGGACGACCGAGTAATTTTTCTGCCATAATTAAATCACCCGCTGCCAGAGCTTTACGAATACGCGTACTGCTAACACGTTTTTGTTCAATGGCAAAGGTATGCATATTAACCACTTGAAAACCATGTTGTTTGCCAGCTTGTTGTAATAACGCAAAGTCACCTTGTCGGTCCTTACCAAACTTAAAATCGTCACCCACCACTAAATAACGCACATTTAAACCTTGAACTAACAAACGCTTAATAAACGTATCAGCGGTCATATTGGCCAGTTTTTTATCAAAACGTAGAACACAGAGCTGTTGAATTGAATAACAACGCAGTGCTTCGACTTTTTCACGAAAACGACATAATCGTGCTGGCGCGTTATCTGGCGCAAAGAACTCATTCGGTTGAGGTTCAAATGTAATAACTACCGCTGGCAATCCAAGCGTATCGCCTTTCATCGCCAATTGGCTTAACACAGCCTGATGTCCAAGGTGGATCCCATCAAAGTTACCAATAGTGGCAACACAGCCAGTTGGCCGCGATGGTAAATTGTGTAAACCTCGAATAATTCTTTGCATAATTGATTTTAAAATCGCTAATAAAACGCTAACAGCCTAAAGCTTATGTCACAAACAATCCAGCAGGCAATAATACGACGATTAACCTATAATAGGTACTAACTCGATTTTTGGTTAGAGACCGTCATGGTAGCAAAAAAGAAAAAACTCGATTATGAAGCAGCTGTCGCAGAGCTGGAATCGTTAGTAGAGCGTCTTGAACAAGGTGATATTAGCCTTGAAGAATCACTTAAACTCTATGAAAGTGGCGTTTTGCTGACGCGTGATTGTCAAGAAGCCTTGCAATCAGCACAACAGAAAGTTCAAATGTTAATACAGCAATCCGGCCAATCAAACTTGGTGGATTTTGACCCAAATATGTCTGAATCGTGATAGCAGGTTTTAGCCTTACAGTCTGGATGCAACAGCGCCAGCAACGTATTGAAAACGTACTTTCCAAACACATTCCTGAAAGTGACCACACTCCGAATAAAACATCAGCTCAATTACTTGAAGCGATGCGCTATTCAACCTTAGGTGGTGGCAAACGTTTACGTGCATTATTAGTTTATGCCACTGGTGAAGCGTTAAACGCTGATTTAAGCTTACTTGATCCCCCCGCTTCTGCCGTTGAAATGATCCATGCTTATTCTTTAGTACATGATGATATGCCGATCATGGACGATGATGATTTACGCCGCGGTCGCCCAAGCTGTCATAAAGCCTATAACGAAGCAACCGCTTTATTAGTTGGCGATGCATTACAATCTTTAGCGTTTGATGTATTGTGTTCTGACCAGTTATCTCCGCTTCAACAAAGTAACATGGTTAAAACCTTGGCGGTACAGTCTGGTGTTTTTGGTATGGCAGGCGGGCAAGCGATTGATTTAGAATCTGTCGGTCAGCAACTGAGTTTAGATGCATTACAAAAAATGCATGAATTAAAAACAGGGGCGTTAATTCGTGCAAGTGTACGACTAGGTGCCTTAGCATCAAAACATACCGATCAATCTACTTTGACTAAATTAGATAATTACGCGCAAGCCATCGGCTTAGCATTTCAAGTACAAGATGATGTGCTGGATGTGATTGCAGATACTGACACATTGGGCAAAACCCAAGGCGCAGATATGAGTTTAAATAAACCGACCTACCCTGCATTATTAGGACTTGATGTGGCACAACAAAAAGCAATTGATTTAATAGATAGCGCACTTGCCGAGCTTGATGACTTAGCCTTTGACACACACATTCTTGCCGCCTTAGCGCAATTTGTTGTGAAACGTAGCCACTAACATTATGAAAAATGATATGGATAATGCCACCCTTGCCGACATTAATAGTCCTGACGATTTACGGCAATTGGATAAGAAACAGCTACCTAAATTAGCTGAAGAAATCAGATCTCTGATTGTAAATAGTGTCCAACAAACGGGCGGGCATATTTCATCTAATCTCGGTGTGATTGAGCTGACATTAGCCTTACATTATGTATTTGATACGCCTAATGACCGTCTGGTATGGGATGTCGGCCATCAAAGCTATGTTCATAAAATTCTTACCGGTCGTCGTAATCAAATGCACACCATGCGTCAGGCAGGTGGCTTATCTGGTTTTCCTAAACGTAGTGAAAGTGATTATGACGCCTTTGGTGTTGGGCATTCCAGTACATCAATTAGTGCCGCTTTAGGTATGGCAATTGCCTCTCAGCACAACAATGACCCTCGTCATTCGATCGCAATCATTGGTGATGGCGCCTTAACTGCCGGACAAGCGTATGAAGCATTGGCACATGCTGGTGACTTAGAAGCTAACTTATTAGTTATCCTCAATGATAATGAAATGTCGATATCTAAAAATGTCGGTGGTATGTCGAATTATCTGGCTAAATTATTATCTGGTAGTTTTTATGCTTCAGCCCGTGAAGGCAGTAAAAAGGTATTAGAAAAATTACCTTCTGCCTGGGAATTTGCTCGTAGAGCAGAAGAACATGTTAAAGGCATGATGATCCCCGGTACATTATTCGAAGAAATGGGTTTCAATTATATCGGGCCAATTGATGGTCATGATCTTGATACCTTAATTGCAACCCTAACCAACCTTCGCGAGCGTAAAGGGCCTCAATTTCTTCATATCGTCACCAAAAAAGGCAAAGGTTATGAACCGGCTGAACTGCAACCGGGCAAATTTCATGGTGTCAGCCCTGCCAACAGTAAACCGTCTGGCCCGACTTATACCCACGTCTTTGGTCAATGGTTATGTGATATGGCCAAGGAGTCTAAGGATCTGATCGGTATAACCCCAGCCATGTGTGATGGTTCAGGTCTTAATGCATTCTCAGAACAGTTTCCCGATCGCTATTTTGATGTTGGCATCGCAGAACAACATTCGGTAACACTAGCTGCCGGTATGGCGTGTGAAGGTAAAAAGCCCGTTGTTGCCATTTATTCCACTTTTTTACAACGCGCCTATGATCAATTAATTCATGATGTTGCATTACAAAATCTACCCGTGTTATTTGCAATCGATCGTGGTGGATTAGTCGGTGCTGATGGGGCAACCCATGCCGGAAGTTTTGATCTAAGTTATTTGCGCTGTATCCCCAATTTGATTGTGATGGCACCGGCAGATGAGAATGAATGTCGTCAAATGTTAACTACAGGCTACTACCATACTGGTCCCGCTGCTGTTCGCTATCCTAGAGGTGCAGGTATTGGCATCCAGATAGAACCTGAATTAACTGTACTCGAAATTGGTAAAGCACAACTAAAACGTCAGGGTCAAAAAATTGCGATTTTAGCTTTTGGCAGCATGGTACAACCGGCATTAGATGCCGCTCAGCAGCTTAATGCGACGGTTGTAAACATGCGATTTATAAAACCGCTTGATCAGAATTTAATCAAACATATCGCCAAATCGCACGATTTGATTATCACTATAGAAGAAAATGCACGCTTGGGTGGCGCGGGTTCAGCCGTTGCAGAATATCTGCTGTCGATAGGCAGTCAAACAGCGATATCAATTATGGGCTTACCCGATCACTTCATTGACCACGGTGAACATAAACAACAATTAGCAGACTGCGGCCTTGATGCAAGCGGTATTGTTAATACCGTTAAACAGCATTTTCCGGCATAATATTTGTTAACCACAGCAATACCTGAGTATAATAGTCAACTATGAGCGCAACCTATACCTTAAAAATTTTAGCTGATTTTGCTTCTGCACATACCCTAAGGGACTATCCAGGGGATTGTAGCCGTATGCATGGTCACAATTGGAAATTGGAAGTTGAAGTCACTGCCACTGCACTTAATGATCATGGCATGGGTATGGACTTTAAAACCATTAAAACTGCTACCCGAGAATTGGCAAAAACATTGGATCATCGTTATCTGAACGATATACCACCATTCGATGTCATTAACCCGACAGCAGAAAATATTGCTCAATATTTTTATCAAAAATTGAGTATAACCCTAAATAACGATATCGCAACAGTATCAGGCGTTACCCTTTGGGAAACGGATCGTGCATGTGTTCGTTATAGCGAGGACTAATAAAAAATGACAACAGATATCAAACCAGATTGCTGTGATGAAATTGAAGATGTTCAGAATATTGCTGATAAACGTCATATTGCAATCGACAAAGTCGGTATCAAAGATATCCAACACCCTGTAAAAGTAAGCGATCGCACCAGTGGTGAGCAACATACCATCGCTCATTTTAATATGTATGTGAATTTGCCTCATCAGTTCAAAGGTACTCACATGTCACGCTTTGTTGAAATTTTGAACAAACATGAACGTGAGATCACGGTTAAATCATTCCGCGAAATGCTGGGTGAAATGACTGAGCGTCTGCAAGCTGAATCTGGCTACATTGAAATGTCGTTTCCTTATTTTGTCAATAAAGAAGCACCTATCAGTAAAGTTAAAAGCTTGATGGATTATCAAGTCAGCTTTATCGGTGAAATTACCGGTGATAAAACTGACGTTATGGTTAAAGTGGTTGTGCCTGTAACCAGTCTTTGCCCATGTTCTAAAAACATTTCTGACTACGGTGCACATAACCAACGTTCACATGTAACAGTCACTGTCCGTGCCGATAAATTCATTTGGATAGAAGACATTATTGATATGGTTGAACAAGAAGCATCATGTGAAATTTTTGGTTTATTAAAACGTCCAGATGAGAAATATGTCACTGAACGTGCTTATGATAATCCTAAATTTGTTGAAGATATCGTCCGTGATATTGCCGCTCGTCTTAATGATGACAAACGCATTAGCGCTTACACGGTTGAATCAGAAAACTTTGAATCAATTCATAACCACTCGGCATATGCATTGATTACTAACGGTTTCTAATAAACCTTATCTTAAAAAAAGCCCCTATTAGTTTTGCTAACAGGGGCTTTTTTATATCTGCAATATACGCTTAAAATTTCTTTTTCAATTGCAATTTGTTATCTGTACGTTGCATATCAAGTTGCCCCAAAAAGCTCATGCCCAATAATGCGACACTAGGCTCAGAACCATCGATCACCATCGCATCAACGTTATAAAGCGTGATAGTACCAACTTGCACTTGATCTAATTTTACTTGATAGGCAATCTCAATTTTTGACGCTGTTTTCACTGCTATCTGTGGTGCTTTTAAATAGTCAATGCCTAAGCGTCTTGCAGTATCAGCATTTAACGCTATGGTTGATGCACCTGTATCGACAATAAAATTAACAGAGAATCCGTTGATGCTTCCAGGCGTAATATACATACCATTCGTTGGCCATAAATTAACGATAGGTTGCGCTACAGGTGGTGTGTAATGAGTACCAATATGCGATCCCAAAACATAGTCAAACTGCTTGCCTTTAAGCTCTAATACTGCTTTCTGACTGGTGGCAGAAATAAGCTTAACGCCTTCAGGACTCGTCTTACCTACGCTCAAAATGCGTTGTTTTTGATTGATTTCGACCACAGCATGATCTGCAAATAAGCCAACAACCACAATCTGTAACTCATCAGACCATACGGCTTGTGTATTTAACAGTATAATAACGGCCAATAATCGAGATTTAATCATACAAATCAACCTTTTTAATCCTATCTCCACGTCAGAATAACAGCGAATACAAATGAATACATCATCTTTACTATCCATTACTGGTGTCATATTAGCCGGCGGTCGCGCGCAACGTATGGGTGGCAATGATAAAGGCTTAATCCTATTCAATCATAAACCCTTAATTAGTTATGCGATAAAAGCCCTCGCACCCCAAGTTGATCAGCTCGTGATTAATGCTAATCGTAATATCGACACTTATAAAGGCTTTGGCTATCCCGTCATTGAAGATAGTATCACTGGTTTTTGTGGCCCACTGGCAGGTATGTTAAGTGCCATGCAAACCGTTAACAGCGACTATATTCTGACAGCCCCCTGTGATTCACCAAAAATCTCTTTGCAACTGCGGCAACGAATGATGGAAACAGTATTATTAGAGCGCGCTGATATTGCTGTTGCCCATGATGGTGAACGTTTACAACCTGTATTTTGCTTGATTCCAACCTCACTCAAACATGATTTAGCCGACTTTTTGGCAAATGGTGATCGCAAAATCGATCTTTGGTTAGCACGCCATAAATTGGCTTTAGTCAATTTTTCAGATCAACCTGATACATTTGTTAACTTCAATCGCCCTGAAGATTTATCAACACCTGCAAACAAGGTCTTCTCACCTGTTCCCATGATCGGTTTTGCTGCATTTAGTGGCACTGGTAAAACGACCTTATTACGCCAACTTATTCCCGAATTACGGGCACGAGGCTTAGAGGTAGCAGTGATTAAACATGCTCATCATAATTTTGATATCGATGTGCCGGGAAAAGACAGTTATGAAATACGTCGAGCTGGCGCGCAACAGGTATTAGTCTCATCCAGTCGATTAATGGCATTAATGGAAACACAACCGCCTGAACTTAAACAACCAAGTCTGGCTGAACTGATTCCGAGATTGAATACAAATCTGCTTGATTTGATATTGGTTGAAGGTTTCAAACATGAAACTATTGCAAAAATTGAATTGCACAGACCTAGTTTAGGTAAGCCGCTACTCTACCTTGATGATAGTAATATTATTGCGATTGCTAGCGACAAAACAATTGATGATGTCACGATAGCGCAACTTGATTTAAATAACATTGATAAAATTGCTGATTTTATTCAACATTTTTCTCAAAGCTGGACTAAATAATATGGTCAAATTCACACCTCAAGCTAGTTGTGCCGATCCCCAAGAAATCGGCGCTTTAAGTGTTGATCAAGCAAGACAACGAATTGCGCAGTTGATTAGGCCTGTTACATCATGGCATAAATGTGCATTGCGTGATGGGCTGGATCGCGTATTACATAGTGAAATCACCTCACCAATTCAGGTGCCAGCCTATAATAATTCGGCAATGGATGGGTATGCTATTTATGGCGATGATTTATCCGATAGCCCAGTAAATCTCAAACAAGTGGGCATTGCCTTTGCCGGTCATCCTTATCACGGTGACGTTCAACGTGGCGAATGTGTACGAATCATGACAGGGGCAATGATGCCTAAGCAGTGTGACACGGTGGTCATGCAAGAACATGTTGAAATCAATGAGTCCATGATTACGCTTCATGGACAACATAAAAAGGGACAAAATGTACGCTTTGCTGGCGAAGACTTAACAACGGGGCAAACCGTGTTCGCTCAAGGCCATCGCATCACAGCCGCTGATCTTGGTTTGATTGCATCATTAGGCATTGCTGAAGTTACTGTTAAACGACGACTTCGCGTTGCTTTTTTCTCGACAGGTGATGAACTACGTTCGATTGGCGAGCCATTAGAACCCGGACAAATTTATGACAGCAATCGCTATACCCTCTATGGCATGTTAAAAAAATGTGATGTCGATATTATCGATATGGGCGTTGTTGCAGATCAAAAACAAGCTTTACGTGATGCTTTAACCTTGGCTTCTGAGCAAGCTGATGTAGTCATTACGTCTGGTGGCGTGTCAGTGGGTGATGCCGATTATGTTAAAGAAATGCTAGATGAACTCGGTCACGTTAACTTCTGGAAAATAGCCATGAAACCGGGTAGACCGCTGGCATTTGGACAAGTTAATGATGCCTTGTTGTTCGGTCTTCCTGGCAATCCCGTTTCGGTAATGGTGACGTTTTATCAATTTGTAAAACCAGCATTGGCAGCGTTATCAGGACAAACGGAACTGATATCACACCTAGTTCGGGTTAATTGCATCAGTGCAATTAAAAAACGTGCTGGTCGCTTTGAATTTCAACGCGGTATTTTATTTAACAATGACAATGGCGAACTAGAAGTAAAAACCACCGGTGAACAAGGATCGGGAATTTTACGGTCAATGAGTATTGCCAATTGTTTTATTTTATTAGACGAAGACTGCGATGGTATTGAGCCAAATACACGGGTCACTGTTCAACCTTTTTCAGGTCTTATTTAAATGTCCGATACAGCTACACCTGCAAAACAAATAACCGAGTTTAATAAACTGCGTAAACGTCTTCGTCGTCAGGTAGGTCAGGCTATTGCTGACTATAATATGATTCAGGATGGCGACAACGTCATGGTCTGTCTATCTGGTGGAAAAGACAGTTATACCATGCTTGATATTTTGCTGAACTTGCAAAAGCACGCGCCTATTCAGTTTGATTTAATTGCTGTCAATCTTGACCAAAAACAACCCGGTTTTCCTGAAGATGTATTACCTAACTACTTAAGCTCAATTGGCGTACCTTTTCATATTATTGAAAAAGATACCTACAGTATCGTCAAAGAAGTAGTGCCAGAAGGTAAAACCACCTGTGGCATTTGCTCGCGTTTACGTCGCGGTTCACTCTATGGTTATGCAAGGCAAAATGGCATTACTAAAATTGCTTTAGGTCATCACCGTGATGACATTATCGAAACCGCATTTTTAAATATGTTTTATGGCAGCAAAATTAAAGCTATGCCACCCAAACTATTGAGTGATGATAAAACCAATATCTTAATCCGCCCGCTTTGTTACAGCAAAGAAGCAGATATTATTCGCTACGCTGAACATCAACAATTTCCGATCATTCCGTGTAACTTATGTGGTTCTCAACAAAACCTGCAACGCCAAGTTATCAAAGAAATGCTTCAAGGGTGGGAAAAACAACATCCCGGCCGTCTGGAAAATATCTTTCGAAGTCTACAAAATATTTCGCCATCACAACTTGCTGACACTGCCCTATTCAATTTCAAAGACTTAGAATTACAACGTCAAGCGCCAACAGGCCTAGAAGACGAAGACTATGACAATCAGCAATTACCACTAGCTAGAGAAGGTTAATTGTCACTTGATTTTGTTAATAATCAAAAGTTATGCACCAAATTGATCCAAATCATTTTGACTATTGATTAGCCCATAAACGAGCATTACAACCTGCCTGCCAAAGACTAACATGTTGTTTTATTTACATTTTAATGGTCTGGTTATTTTTTAATCAATTTGACGATGTTCATTACAGAATAATGACTTAGGAACTTTCCCCTATTTTAACCACAGACTTATCCACAGAAAATGTGAGTAAGTGTGTAAGTCATTGAATTTTTACTTTCTGATAAAAATATGGCTGTGTATTCCTATTTTTACCGACTAAATAATTGCTCTAATATCAGAGCTAAGTCATGCATTGTTCTAATGACATTTTTCTGATCTAATTTATTGACAATGCAAAGTTATGCACTATTAATTTTGACTGTTAAACTTTGTTCGCAATAAGCATCTCTAAGTCATTGATCTTTCATCAACTGACACTATGTTATTGATTTAATTACATTTTTATGTAGTGGTTATTTTTTAACCAATTTGAGAGTGTCTGTTAAAGAATAATGACTTAGGGACTTTCCCCAATTTTAACCACAGAGTTATCCACAGAAATTGTGAGTAACTCTGTAACTCATTGAATTGTTATTTTAAGGACTGAAATAGCTAGATTTTTGGGCTGAAATTTTCAGAAAATTCCAAAGCATTGCCATCAGGATCGCGACAAAAAAAGGCAGCTCGTCCAGATTTACTTCTCGAATAGGTTATATTGGCCGCATCTAAACGTTTGGCTAATTCATCTAAATTATCAACAACCAATGCCACATGTTTGTCTTTACCACCATGATCCGGTCTGCCTTCTTTAGAATCAGGGTTAGGCAATTGCATTAAATGCAGTTGTTGGCCACTGTCACCAAGATCTAACCATGCGCCATCAAATGGAAAGTTGGGGCGAGACATGTTTTGTTTAATTTGTAATACGCCACAATAAAAAGCTAATGATCGTTGAACATCGTCAACAAGGAAACTAGCGTGGGCAATAGATTTAATCACTTATTTACTCCTCCAAAATTAGTCATAATGCCATCTTGTTTAATACGAAATGATAGCACTGTGGCTATTCATTAACAGCGATTTCAAATTTTGTGACGCCGTATCCAGCACCCAGTATTAAAACGCCACCAATCCATTCTTGCACTGACATCACCTCCTCTGTTAGCCACCATGCCGAGAGTGCTGCCACAACCAATTCAAACAGCATGATTACAGCTGCTCGATACACGGGCATTCTGGCTAGACCATACAAAACAGCAATATTCATCGCGATCATGCCAAACAAGCCTATCCCTATTGCACCTAACCATACAGAGGGTGTCACCACTGGCATAGCTGCATTTTGTATCAATAAGATAACAGCCGACACCAAGACTACACCCCACCAGATGCTACCTACTTTCATTATCATTGAGACATCACCCAATTTACGCGCCAACACATTATTGATAGAGAATGCGACACTACCAATTATGGCTAACCAATCACCTAATCCACTTGGCCATGGCCAGCCTATTGATGGATCCCATAACATAATGAGCGAACCTACAATAGCAAGGCAAAACATCACAATAGCCATTGGTGATAACCGTTCACCCAACCACCAGCGACCTAATAACACCGACCAAATAGGTGATAAATAGAACAGCAACATCACTCGCATCACTTCGCCTTCAATCAGGGCGGTTAAAAAAGCAACATTGGTCACACCAGCAGCAAGCGAGATCCAGATTAAATCAGCTGTGATATTGCTAAAAAACCGCTTTTTGATCATAAAGGGTAATGCCACACTACCTGCAGCTAGATACATGACCAGCGACGCCCAGACCGCAGACATACCTGCTTGATCTAATATGCGCATGGGATACCAAATCAGTCCCCACATTGCAGAAGAAAACAGTACAGCGGTGACAGCCAAATAATTTTCTGGGATTGTTTTAGTTAACATATACGCCTGTTTTATCATGCCTCAATGGTCCAACCGAAAATAGCAGCCAACGACTCTGTGTTATTCAGTTTTCGATTATTGTTTATAACCCGCTATACTAGTTCGATTTTCCAATCATTTAATCTGTTATGAACCCTGACTTAGCTCAACTGCACCCTTATCCGTTTGAAAAGCTTGCTGAATTAAAAGCAGGATGCACTCCGCCAAAGGAGCTAGCCCATATTGCGTTATCAATTGGCGAACCTAAACATCCAACGCCCGGTTTTATCACTGAAGCCGTCATAGAGCATTTACATGGCCTATCAAGCTACCCAACAACAGCGGGCACGCTTGAACTCAGGCAAGCTATTGCACAGTGGTTAGATAAGCGCTTCCAATTATCGGGGCATATTGATATTGCATCGCAAATTCTACCTGTAAATGGGTCACGTGAGGCGTTATTTGCATTTGCGCAGGCAGTGATTGATCGAAATAAAATTGATCCCGTTGTTGTTATGCCTAATCCCTTTTACCAAATTTATGAAGGTGCCGCTATTTTAGCGGGTGCACAACCTCATTTTCTTAACTGTGACGCTAGCAATAACTTTATCCCGGATTTTGCCAGTGTCAGCCCGGATATCTGGCAGCGCTGCCAACTGCTCTATTTATGCAGTCCAGGTAACCCTACCGGTGCCGTGATTGATCAGGCAACTTTAACAAAAGTAATTGAACTAGCGCATCATTATGATTTCATTATTGCTTGTGATGAATGCTATTCCGAAATCTATCCAGATAGAGGCGAACCGCCTGTTGGACTGTTACAGGCAGCCATTGCTGCCGGTTATACCGATTTAAGTCGTTGTGTCGTATTTCATAGCTTATCTAAACGTTCAAATGCCCCTGGTCTACGTTCAGGTTTTGTTGCTGGCGATGCCAAAATTCTAAAAGACTTCCTTCGTTACCGTACTTACCATGGTTGTGCAATGCCACCATCAACACAATCCGCTTCGATTGTGGCATGGAATGATGAAGACCATGTTGCTTATAACCGCAAACTGTATACCCAAAAATTCAATGCTGTATTAGCCATTTTGTCACCGGTGATGAATGTCAGTTTGCCTGAAGCGAGTTTCTATTTATGGGCTGAAACCCCGATTGCTGACACTGACTTTGCGCGCCAATTATTTGATCAGCAAAATGTCACCGTATTACCAGGCACTTATCTAGCACGAGAAACTGAAAGCGGTAACCCTGGACAGAATCGCATTCGCATGGCCTTGGTCGCACCACTTGAAGAGTGTGTTGAAGCTGCATACCGTATCAAACATATGATTGAAAACTTATAAAATTCCAACTGGAGAAATTCTAAAATGAGCGATATCCAACACATTATTGAACAGGCTTTTGAAAACAGAGCTGAAATCAATCCTAAAAATGCTGATGCTACTGTTCGTAATGCAGTCAATGAAGCATTAGCAATGCTTGATAATGGCACAGCACGTGTTGCTGAAAAACAAAATGGTGACTGGGTTGTTAATCAATGGTTGAAAAAAGCGGTATTACTGTCTTTCCGTTTGAATGACAACAGAATCATGGATGGTGGCGAAACTAACTTCTACGATAAAGTTGAGCCTAAATTCGCCAGTTTCAGCGAAGCAGACTTTAATACTGCCGGTGTTCGTGTGGTGCCACCAGCGATGGCGCGTCGTGGTTCGTATGTGGCACCAGGCGTCGTATTAATGCCTTCTTATGTCAATATTGGTGCCTATGTTGACTCAGGCACAATGGTTGATACTTGGGCGACAGTAGGCTCATGTGCCCAAATTGGTAAAAACGTTCATCTTTCTGGCGGTGTTGGTATTGGTGGCGTATTAGAACCATTACAAGCAGGCCCAACGATCATTGAAGATAACTGTTTCATCGGTGCCCGTTCTGAAGTGGTTGAAGGTGTTATCGTCGAAGAAGGCTCTGTTATCTCAATGGGTGTTTTCATTGGACAAAGTACTAAAATCTTTAACCGTATGACTGGCGAAATCAGCTATGGCCGCGTTCCTGCTGGTTCGGTTGTCGTATCAGGCAGTCTACCTTCTAAAGATGGGTCTTATAGCCTTTACTGTGCGGTCATCGTTAAACAAGTTGATGCTAAAACCTTAGGTAAAGTCGGTATTAACGAGTTATTACGTGATATCTAATTTGTAATGATCATTTACGGTATCAAAAACTGCGATACAGTCAAAAAAGCATGCCGCTGGCTTGATGCTAACGGCATTGCTTTTGAATTTCATGATTTTCGTCGCGATGGTTTAGATGAAAATATAATTACTACGTGGTTACAAACAGTCACCTGGCACGATCTACTCAACCGCAAAAGTACAACATGGCGCCAAGTCGATCCGGCACAACGTAATGCACTGAATGCAGACAGTGCCATTCAACTCATGCTAACGTCACCCACCATCATCAAACGCCCTGTACTTGTAAATGGTGATAAGATGATTATCGGTTTTAATGAACAGAACTACATGGCGTTATTAAAATGACACTAAATCTGATTCGCTCTATTCTGTTTTGTTTTATCTTATTGAGTCCATACCTGTCACATGCACAAGACAATTGGTATGACTATGACCACCTCTATATTCAGGGTGGCACTTATATCCATTACTCCTCAAGCCCTGATCATGATGGACCTAATATTTTAGCAAGTGTCGAAGCAGTCAAAGATAGTAATTGGCTAACTGGCCTTGCTTTATTTGATAACTCTTTCGGACAATTTTCCCAATATCTATATGTGGGGAAACAATGGGATTATCATGGCAGCCTAGATGGCTTTCATACTAAACTTACCGCTGGATTCATTCACGGTTATCGCGACCAATATAAAGATAAAATAGCGTTCAATTCACATGGTATCGCACCAGCCATTATTCCCAGTATTGGTTATAAAAAAGGTCGATATGGCGCGGATGTGATCTTGCTCGGATTGGCAGGGCTTGTCTTTACTGTCGGCTTTGATTTATAGAGATTATTTGGAAAAAACCATGTCCGATACCCTAGCTTTAACTATCGACTTAATTAAACGACCAAGCATCACACCTGATGATCACGGTTGTCAGCAACTATTGGCTGACAGGTTATCAGCAATAGGCTTTACTATTGAACACCTTCGTTTTGGCGACACCGATAATATCTGGGCAAGAAAAGGTTTGAATGGCCCGGTTTTAGCCTTTGCAGGTCATACCGATGTTGTGCCAACTGGTCCCGTAGAAAATTGGTCTTCCGATCCGTTTAAACCTGAAATTCGTGATGGTTTGCTTTATGGTCGTGGCGCGGCTGATATGAAAGGCAGTATTGCGGCATTTGTCACCGCTTGTGAACGTTTTGTAGCTGATCATCCAATACACACTGGCAGCATCGCCTTTTTAATCACTAGCGATGAAGAAGGTCCTGCCACGGGTGGTACGGTCAAAGTCATAGAAACATTAGAAGCGCGAGGCGAAAAAATTGACTGGTGTATTGTCGGTGAACCAACTAGCACTGATAAAGTCGGTGATGTTGTTAAAAATGGCAGACGCGGTTCGTTAAATGGCCGGCTTACCATTCATGGCAAACAAGGCCATATTGCTTATCCTCACCTTGCCAACAATCCAATACATCTAGCTGTACCAGCGTTAACAGAACTCTGTGCAATTGAATGGGATCAAGGTAATGCTGATTTTCCGCCCACCCGTTTTCAAATTTCAAATTTGAATTCAGGCACAGGTGCAACCAATGTTATTCCAGCAACAGCAGAAGTTGTGTTTAACTTTAGATATTCTACGGAAGTCACCGATGAACAATTACAGGCTGGTGTGATCGCAATTTTAGATAAACATGGTCTAACGTATGACTTATCCTGGGAATTATCAGGCAAACCATTTCGTACAGCGAGTGGGGCCTTAGTCGATGCGGTACGAGCTGCTATAGCTAAGGTAACAGGCTATCAAACAGAACTTTCAACCTCTGGTGGTACATCTGACGGGCGCTTTATTGCACCAACAGGCGCACAAGTAATTGAGCTTGGTCCATTAAATGCCACTATTCATCAAGTTGATGAATGTGTTAGTGTAGCCGACCTCGACACCTTGTCAGTAATCTATCAATCATTATTATCAGAACTAATTAGTGACTAGCATTAATAACCAACGCCGATGGCTATATCTGTTAACAGCATTAATGCTGTTAATGCAGTCGTTTGCGTTTTGGCATGATGCTTCACACCCATTTCACATTGCTAATGAGCAGTGTGCACCATTCCACGCTGTTAGTCATACACCTAGTCTTGACTTAACATCTTCTGTATTACCGTTTTATTTTCAACAACTAATTGCGATTGAACCAAGGTTCAACACAGTATTAATCTCAGTATTAGCTGTCGAATATCATCCTATCCGCGCCCCACCTCAATACTCATAGCCTTAACTACCCAAACTTAACAGGAAAGATCCGTCTTATCACGCTCTTTCCTACTTATATGCTATGAGGAAACACAATGAAACCATTAAAATTAGCGCTGCTTATCGCAGCAAGCTTAGGTACGTCTATATCTGTACATGCTGATGAAATCAGCGATCTAAAAGCCGAGTTTTTACAAATGAGAGCTGACTATGAGCAAAGAATTGAGCAATTAGAACAACGTCTCGCTCAAGCTGAAGTCACAACCAATGAAGTTAAAACTGAAGTAGCGAGTGTTAAAGCAACACCGTCACCAACAGCCACAACACGTAACAATAACAGCTTCAACCCAGCAATTAGTATGGTATTGAATGGTCAGTTCAGTAACTATAGTGAATCGCCAGATAACTATGAGCTAAGTGGTTTTGCACTTCAGGGCGAAGGTGGTTTAGCGCCCGAAGGCTTGTCATTAGGTGAAAGTGAGATCACGATGAGTGCAAGTATAGATCAACTATTGTTTGGTCAAGCAACCATTGCCTTGCATGATGATGCTGGCACGACAGAAGTGGGCATAGAAGAAGCCTTTATACAAACCTTGGGTCTGAGCAATGGCATCACGGTTCGAGCGGGTCGCTTTTATTCACCAATGGGCTACCTGAATGAAAAACACATTCATGCATGGAACTTTGCCGATGCACCACTGATTTATCGTGGGCTATTTGGCAATCAACTGACCACAGATGGTGTTAAATTTTCGTATTTATTACCGACTGATCAGATGATCGAACTAGGAGGTACGGTTGGTAGCGGTGATCAGCATCCAGGTGCTGGCACCAACAGTGGCATTGGTGACTGGTTAATCTATGCGCGTACCGGTGGCGATATAGGGACTAATCATAGTTGGCAAGCCAGTGCGTCACATTGGCAATCTAGTCCAAAAGATCGCGAGTATGCTGGTGGTCATAATCACGGCGGTGATGCTGGCGCTGATCCTGTGCTGTTCAACGGTGACACCGATATCAGTAATGTATCTTTGATTTATAAATGGGCACCTAATGGTAATTTCAAACAAAAAAATATCACCCTATTAGGAGAATATTTTTATCTCAATGAAGATGGTCAACTCAATAATAGTACTGAATTAGCACAATACGATGCTAAACAATACGGTGGCTTTGTTGAAGGTATCTATCAATTTGCGCCTCGCTGGCGTACTGGTGCACGTTATGACTGGTTAGGCAGTAAATTGCGCGCTTCCGATGATGAGTTACTGACTGATGCCGATCTGGATTTCTCAGGCTTCCATCCACAACGTTACAGTTTAATGTTGGAGTGGCTACCAAGCGAATTCAGCCGTGTTCGCGCTCAGGTCAACCATGATAAATCTTCGCGCAACGATGACACGCAATTGTTCTTGCAATATACCGTTAGCATCGGTGCCCATGGTGCTCATAGCTTTTAAAGGACGAATAAGATGAGATTTTTATTTATTATAGTATTTTTAAGTGTGTTCAGCGCTACGGTGCGGGCTGATCTGACTATTTTTGCCTGTGAACCTGAATGGGCTTCATTAAGCGAAGAATTAGGCGGTGATAAAGTCAGTGTTTTTTCTGCCACTACAGGTCTGCAAGATCCACACTATATTCAAGCCCGTCCTAGTCTCATTGCTAAAGCCAGACGTGCTGATTTATTGGTTTGTACTGGTGCAGAACTGGAATCTGGATGGTTGCCACTATTACAAGCTAAAGCCGGTAATTCAGTCATTCAAACGGGTGCTTCTGGTTATTTTATGGCGAGCAACTATGTCAGATTGATTGATATTCCAACATCACTTGATCGTAGCCAAGGTCATATTCATGCGGCTGGCAACCCGCATATTCAAACCAGTCCGTTAAATATAATGAAAGTCGCACAGGCATTGTCGCAACGCATGCAAGAAATTGATCGTGTTAATGCCGTCTTCTATCAGCAACGTTTTGATGATTTTAATCAGCGCTGGCAAGCGGCTATTGATAAATGGCAACAACAAGCAGCACCACTTAAAGGGGTCAATGTTGTTGTCCAACACAATAGTTGGGGCTATCTATTTGATTGGTTAGGTTTAAAGAAAGTGGCTGTGCTCGAAGCGAAACCAGGCGTGCCACCCACGGTATCTGATTTAAATAACACCCTAAATCAACTCAAAACTACGCCAGCAACAATGGTGATTCATGCGGCTTATCAACCAAGTAAAGCAAGTGATTGGCTGGTCGATAAAACAGCCATCACATCTGTTACGTTACCTTTTACCATTGGTGGTAATGAGCAAAGCAAGGATTTGTTCAGCTTGTTTGATAACACTATTCAGCGTTTGCTGGATGCCGCTAAGCAATGATTGCGGCTGATTTTGATCTAATGCTTGTTGTGCCTGCCTTTCTGGCAGGTGCACTTGTGTTATCCACTCATGTACCGCTAGGGCAAGAAGTACTTAAGCGTGGCATTATCTTTATTGATATTGCCATTGCTCAAATTGCGGCCCTAGGGGTGATTGCTGCCACTGTGTTTGGTGGTGAATTACATTGCTGGCAAATACAACTGTTTGCAGGATTAAGCGCCCTTGCTGGTGCTGCTTTTATTCATTGGTTAGAAAAAAAACATGGTGCTATTTTAGAAGCGTTAATTGGTTTACTTTTTGTTTTAGCTGCAAGTGGTGGTTTATTATTAGCCAGCTATGCACCAAATAGTGACGAATTACTACATGATTTACTAGTTGGTCAAATTTTATGGGTTAACTGGGATCAATTATTATGGGTTGCAGCTCTGTATGTCCCAATATTATTTATCTGGTTCAACACAAAAACCAAACGCCATCCTGTGTTGTTTTATCTGTTATTTTCGTTGACAGTTACAGCGTCTGTACAATTGGTCGGCATCTACCTTGTCTTTGCTAGTTTAATTTTACCGGCACTGGCGACGCGCAAACTTTCAAACAACACCGTTGGATTAGGTGTTGCCTATATTATCGGTATATTCGGCTATATGACTGGTCTGTTCGCCTCAGTATTGTTTGATTTTCCTACCGGAGCCATTACAGTGTGGACTTTAATGCTGTGCGGATTAATTGTAAATCAATTAATAAGCCGCAAATTTGTGGCAAAATGGCAACTCTACTTTAAATTTAAAGGATGATCACTTTGCTTAACTCAAGTGCAATAACACACTGTCGTTTAGTGTATATCTTATTTCTGGTGAATATCTTAGTACCATTTTTAGGCATTATCGGTGTAGTTATGGCCTATGTGAATAAAGATGATGCTCCAGATTGGCTACAAAGCCATTATCAGTTCCAAATTCGCACCTTCTGGTTTGGGCTGGCCTATGTTGTATTGGGTATGCTATTCACTATCATTCTAATTGGTTATCTCATCCTATTATTTACTGTTATTTGGATGATTATTCGCTGTGTTAAAGCGATGAAATACTTAGATAATCAGCAAGCACATCCTAATCCAACAGCATGGATGTTTGGCTAAACAATTAAATAGTTTTAGTCTTGTTCACGATAAATCGCCAACGGACCAGTCGCTTGGTCCGTTGGCATTATTTCCATCGTAGTGACATTAACGTGCTCTGGCGTATTCACTAACCACCAAACGCTATCAGCAATATCGTGTGCCGTTAGCGCCTTGGTATTTTGATAGACACTTTGAGCACGCTGCTGATTGTCTTTAAACCGTATCATTGAAAATTCGGTTTCAGCATTGCCGGGTTCAATATTACTAACTCGAATGCCAGAACCTAATAAATCAGCACGAATCGCTAATGAAAACTGCCTGACAAAGGCTTTGGTGCCACAATAGACGTTGCCTCCAGGATAGGGCCAATTGCCGGCGACAGAACCAATATTGATGATATAACCACGCTGCTTTTGTTTCATTATCGGCAACACGGTTCGAGTACAATACATCACACCTTTGATATTGGTATCAACCATAGCTTCCCAATCGTCAAGATTAGTTTGGTCGGCTGGTTCTAAACCAAGTGCAAGGCCCGCATTATTGATTAAGACATCAATATCAGCAAATTGAGCAGGTAAGGTATCAATCGCGCTTTTAACTGCATTTCTATCAGTAATATCAAAACAGCAGGTATGTACTTTTTCAGATCCACCTAACTCGGTTTGTAGCTTATCTAAACGTTGTTGACGTCGCCCTGTCAGAATTAGCTGCCAGCCATTTTTTGCAAAAACTCGTGCAATGGCTTCACCAAACCCCGAAGTAGCACCCGTAATTAGAATCGTTTTCATTGCATCATCTTTATATTGTTAACGTTGTGCCAGAATTTCCAGAGCTGCAATACGGTAGGCTTCAGCAAGTGTAGGAAAGTTGAAGGTACTCTCAACAAAGATATCAACATCAGCATCACATAACATCGCCATATGGCCGACATGGACAACTTCTGTCGCACCCTCACCCACTACCGTGACACCAAGAATTTTCTTAGCGTCTTTATCTGCGATAATCTTCAGCATACCTTCGGTATTGCCAGAAATAAGACCGCGTGCTACTTCAGAAAAGCGTGCTCTTCCGACAGTGATCTCTCCATATTGTTGTTTTGCCTGATCTTCAGTTAAGCCAACTGAAGATAGTTCAGGAATAGAATAGATACCCGCTGGAATTAGCTGACTAAACTGCCCTGTTTTGATCCCTAATGCATTACAGCTCGCTCTTCGACCTTGTTCCATTGATGCTGACGCCAAGGATGGCGGTCCAATGACATCCCCTGCCGCAAAAATATTGGGCGCTTGCGTTGTTAAGTGCTCATCAACCGGCATCACACCACGCTCATTTAAAGCCAAACCAGCTTTATCCAAGTCAAGATTATCAACATTGGCAACGCGACCCGCAGCGCATAATAATTTTTGACTGGTGATTATTTTGCCACTTTTACACTCAGTGACAACCTGACTAACACCATCCCAATAAACCTTCTCAAGCTCTTCGCTACCTAGCCAGGTGCCGCCCATTGCTTCAAAAGCACTAACAAAGGTATCGGTCATATCTTTATCAAGAAAACCTAATGGATTTGGATAACGATCAATCATGGTCACTTTGACCCCTAAAGCCTGAAATATTGAGGCATATTCGCTCGCAATTACACCGCCACCTAATACAGTCAAACTTGAGGGCAGATAGAGCATCGACAAAATCGAGTCACTATCAAAGATATGTTCATGATCAATTGGAATATTATCGGGTTTGCGTGGATATGATCCTGTCGCGATAATGATGTTATTAGCCCGAAGTGTATTCACCTTCCCACCCACCATAGTGACGGCCAAGGTGTGATTATCTACAAAACTGGCACGGCCATGTATACGCTCAATCTTATTTCGATCAATTTGCTGACGCATATAGCTATCATGAGATTTAAGCACTTCGTCCAAACGGTCAATCAATGTCACCATCTCAGTGTCTTCATCAAGCTGAAAATTAGCCAAGGCTGCATTCTGTCGCATATGATTAACGCGGAGTGCATTTTCTCTCAAGGTTTTTGATGGAATCGTACCACGATGTACACAGGCTCCTCCAAACAAACTATCACGTTCAATAATAGCGACACGTTGCCGTGATTTTGCTGCTTGTATTGCAGCTTTTTGACCAGCAGGTCCACTGCCAATAACAACAACATCATAATCAAATATATCAATAGTCATGATGAAAGCCCTTCTAAACCTTGCTTAATATCGTCAACTTTATTAAGCAGAGACTTAACTTCATCTTGATATAGATTCAAGATGGTCAGTTCCGGTAATGTATATAAACTGGCTTTATCGACCTTGTCAGATCCAAGCATATAAACCGAGAAAGCCGCACTTGTATTGACAACCGCAGCCACTTTAGCCGCTATAGTGGTGGTGGCATCTTCACTATTCCAATGTATTGCATCTATGACTAGTTGCGGCATTTTCCATTTACAAACAACCTGTTGCGTAATTTGTTGACAATAGTTTTGTTCTAACTGATGAACCTGATCTACAGATAGTTCAATCTGCTGTTGTTTGGCTAAATCCAATATCACTTGCATAATCGCTGGACGACCAATTGAATGCAACAACCCAGATAAAAATGCCACTTCAACATTACTGCGGCAATGACGAGCAATTTCTTTAGACCATAATGACGTTGCAAGTGCATGTCTCCAAACACTAGCAACATACGGTTCATAACCCGGTGTATGAAATAGTTTGGCGCCGATGGCTGCCGTCAGCGCAATTTCACTGATAACGCGCATACCAAGGCGGGAAATTGCTTGCTGTAGCGATACTAAATTGGACATTGGCGTGTATGCTACCGAATTAGCAATCCGCATTACATGGCCGGCTAAGGATTGATCACTTTGAATAAGTTTGGCCATTTCGCTGGCATCAGAGTCTGGATTCTGAGCTAATAAAAGTGCTTTATTTGCAACTTCCGGTAGCATTGGCACATCAATATCGCCCGCATCTATTTGCTGTTGTAACATTTGCTCAAACTGTTGCAGCTCTAATGGCAGTGTTGCCGCTTCTAAACTCATAACATTTCCTAACTATCGCTATTTAGTTCGACGAAAACGTGTCAAGTGCATAGCTATCGAGGTCAAATAAATGACTGTACTCATAATACGCAATTAAACTTATGCGCCTTCAGAAAAAACAATGGTACGTCGCCCTGAAATAATAATGCGATGCTCAATATGGGCTTTGACAGCTCTGGCAAGCACTAAGCGTTCGATATCTTTGCCAATCATAACAAGATCTTCGGGGCTATTATCATGCATTACCCGTTCAACGCCTTGTTCAATAATCGGGCCTTCATCAAGATCAGCTGTTGCATAATGTGAGGTTGCACCAATGATCTTAACACCACGATCATAGGCCTGATGATAAGGTTTGGCACCTTGGAATGCAGGTAAAAAACCATGATGAATATTGATAACACGGCCAGCAAATTCTTCAACAAACTGTTCTGACAGAATTTGCATATAACGCGCCATTACGACCAAATCAATATTGTATTTTGATAAAAGCGCCTTAATCTGAGCTTCTTGCTCAGCCTTGGTTTCTTTGGTAATAGGCAGGTGATAAAACGGCTTATCAAACTGTTTGGCCATGGTTTCAAGATCATTATGGTTACCAATAATGACGGGAATATCACATTTCAATTCACCTTCTAATTCACGTAGTAGTAAATCATAGGGACAATGTGATGCTCGAGTCACTAATAATGCAACCCGATAAGGTTGATCTGAATAACGTACCGACCAGGTAAGATCTAAGGATTTTGCAAACTCGCTAAATTGCATTTCTAATATTGTGCGTTCAATGCCTGCATGATCTTCTAACTTAATCCGCATAAAATACTGACCATCTTGCACATCGGTGTATTGTTGGCAGTGCAAAATATTAAAATCACGTTCAGCAAAAAAGCCTGTAATCCCTGCAACAAGACCTTTTTGATCAGGACATTGGATTAGAAAAACAATTGAATTCATATAGCAGTAAGACCTTTAAAGAATTAAGTACATTGCAACTCGCATATCGTAGCAGAAGATAAACACACCCTAGTATTCATTATATTTATCTGCTCGACCTTTGACCTTTTCAACCGGATATTTTTGAGCATTTTTAGCAACTTTATTGGCTATTGCCTGATTCAAATCAATACCAAGATCATGACAAAGATAGCTTAAATAGACTGCCACATCGGCAAGTTCATCTTCTAGTGCTATACGTTTATCGGTTTGAAGTTGTGCATTAATTTCATCATTAGTTCGCCATTGAAACCATTCTAGCAATTCAGCCGCTTCAATAGACAAAGAAATCGCTAAATCCTTGGGCGTATGAAATTGCTCCCAATCGCGTTCTTTTCTAAATT
>JACUUH010000095.1 GCA_014859375.1 Gammaproteobacteria bacterium | reverse complement strand
AAAACTTAAAATGGCTAATGGATTACTCTCCGGGCTTGGTACGGTGAAGAGGAAAGTGTTCGTAAGTTACCATCATGGTAATGACCGACTCTATTATGATGCGTTCATTAACTTGTTTTCAAACAAATATGACGTAGTTCATGATAACTCTGTAGAGCGTGCAGTTAATAGTGACAGCACAGATTACGTTATTCGAAAAATTAGAGAAAACTATATCACTGGGAGCTCGTGCACGATTCTGCTTTGCGGCTCACAAACACCTTGGCGTAAATTTGTAGACTGGGAAATTAAAGCCACACTAGATAAGCAGCATGCTCTCATTGGTGTTAATTTACCTACAAACCCACTAAATGAAGGTGGTAAATATACTGTCCCAGATAGACTGCATGATAATATTCAATCTGGATTCGCAGTATGGATTGATTGGACTACATTCACCCAGAGTCATGAAGCAGTGCGGCAATACATAGAAATAGCGAGATCAAGATCTAGTCAGCTGATAGAGAATAGCCGTCCTTTGCGACAGCGGAATGGGTAAGCGCTTAACAAACGCGTCAATTAGCAAGCTCGCGACTATTATGCGGGTATTATGCATTAAAGAGGAAAAAATAATGGGTATTCTCGGAAATCAGCCTCAAAGAAGCCAGTATCGAACTAGTAAAGAAGAACTTGACTACTTTTTAGACGATGCATTGTCATTGGCTAAAAAGCACAAAATTTCAGTTGAAGCTGTTATTAGCGCAAAACATGCCCTTGAGCTTGAGCGTCAAAACAATATTGCTGTCCAGGCGGGTGACTATACAGATGAACAAGCGGGTGGAATTGGTGAAATTTTTTCAAGAATTGCAACCGCATTAGAAAACAATGCCTAACAAGTCAATCAACTACGCACGCTTCTCGTGCCGGACGCGCTAAAGCGTGCCAGTTATTGAGGTATTAGAAAAGAATTGGGAGCTGGTTATTTGATATCAACTGAAACCATGTCATATATTGCTAATGTAGCTACTATAATAAGCAGCTTTACTATTGTGGTCGCTCTGTTTGTGTATATTAAAAATAAAATCCAAGAGAGAAAGAAATTTGATTTTAGCGTCCCAAATAAGAGGAAAAAGTACTTTTTGATCTTGAGTAAAAACCCATCACTCATAGATAAGGTCGCCGTAAATAAAAGGTATAAAAAAGGTTCTAAACTCAATGCAATACTTTCAAGTAGATATAATTTCTCTGCTAATGGAGATATAGAAAGGTTATTACAGGATGGGTTCAGATTTATTCTTTCAGATGGAGCAATTAGAGCTTTTCGAAATCTAGATAGTGCAATATTCGATAATTTTGATGCAGTGCTATCCAGGTTCTGTTCTTTGGTTGTTGATGGAGAAGATTTTTATGCATCTGACTCTGAAAAGATTGACGCTTGGATTGAGCTTGAAAAGATTAAGCAATTTGTTGTTAAGTTTCCCATACCGCAAGACTTGTTCGATAAAGAAGTTTTTTCAGAGATTAGATTTGGCGGAAAAAACATTTCAAGTCTTGGGAGTGCGGTTATACATAACTATTTTCTTCCTTACCTAATATTATATGTCGCTAAAAATTATGATTCATTTTCTAAAGACGATCCGTACACGGTGCTTTCTGTATTATGGAAGGTTGGGCCGTCATGATGTTTTCTAACAATCGCATGTTATCGGACTGCTTATATGCTACTCTCCAAAGCAGCCACAAAGCTTCGGGATAGGAATAATGTATGGATGACTGGTCACTTCATCTGAGTTCTGAGTTCGTGAGATTGTTATACGATAGCTACTTAGCAAGAATTGAACACATTACTACATTGTACGCAGTGGTTGCCCTAAATGAACAGCAAATACGTTCGAACCCAGACCATTTAGATGATGCACTGGAGATCCCGCTTAGTACCAACTTTGGCAACTGGACAACTATTAAAACAAAAAGTGACATTGTGCTTAGTGTTGAATCGGGGCAACTCCATCGTATCAACTGCTATCAAACTGTTGTTTCACTTGTTTCCAACTTCGAAGACCTCATCGATAGAATCATTAGCCATTTTTCAGTTACAAAAAATGAAATCAAAGGTGCATCTCCAGATGGTATGAGTGAGAGAGTTGATTCTCCTCTTATAAAGAAGGTTTATTAGGCGACAATTAACATGTCCTCTTGACGACAATTATCTTGGCCGCTT
>JACUUH010000048.1 GCA_014859375.1 Gammaproteobacteria bacterium | reverse complement strand
CCGTCATTCCCATGAAAATGGGAATCCATGGGCAGTAGAAACTACAACTATCCTTGGATCCCCGATAAAAGCGCTCGGGGATGACGGATTTGTAAACCTACAGAATGATTTCATTTGGGTATATACTCAGCCAAATAGTAGGATCCCAGTGTTAGCAAGAATGACGAACAAAATCAGGGGCAGTTTATGTCAGATATCGGTAAATCGGTTACACAATTTATTATCGAACAGCAACGTGCTCATCCCAGTTCAACGGGTGAAATGACAGGTCTTTTGAATGATATTGTCAGTGCCTGCAAACAAATCTCACATCTGGTTAATCGTAGTGGCATCATCGGCCTTGGTGGTGCTGCTAAATCTGAAAATATCCAAGGTGAAGTTCAGAAAAAGCTCGATATTATTACCAATGATGTCATGATTGAACATCTCAATTGGACTGGTCATCTTGCCGCAATGGCATCAGAAGAAATTGATCAAATCATTGCAATTCCTGCACATTATCCGAAAGGCAAATATCTAATTGCTTTTGATCCTTTAGATGGATCATCCAATATTGATGTAAACCTCTCTGTCGGCACTATCTTCTCGATTTTACGCTGTCCAGAGGGCGTGACAGAGCCCATCGAAGCAGACTTTATGCAAAAGGGTACAGAACAAGTCTGTGCCGGTTTTTGTGTTTACGGCCCATCGACAATGATGATATTAACCACCGGTCATGGTGTGAATGGCTTTACCCTTGATCGCGATGTCGGTGAATTTATTCTGACCCATCCTAAAATGACTATTCCCGAAGACACCGCTGAGTTTGCGATTAATACCTCAAACCGACGTTTTTGGGAGCCACCAGTACAACGCTATGTTGAAGAATGTATGCAAGGCACAGACGGTGTGCGCGATAAAAACTTCAATATGCGTTGGTTAGCATCGATGGTGGCAGAAGTGTATCGGGTGCTGACTCGTGGTGGCATCTTTATGTATCCGATGGATAGCAAAATAGCTGCACAAGGCGGCAAATTGCGTTTAATGTATGAAGCCAACCCCATGAGCTTTATCGTCGAACAAGCAGGCGGTGCCAGCTCAACAGGCTATCAACGCATTATGGATATTGAACCAACAGGCATACATCAACGTGTGCCGGTTATTTTGGGTTCAAAAAATGAAGTTGAGCGGGTAGTGCGTTATCACTCACAACAATAAATCCCGTTATTGCCGACAGCTGTTAATGGAAACAAATGTTGCAACGCGCGAAGTGATAGAATAGTATCACTCGTATGAAAACAGAACTTGTAACCACATTAAAACGTCAAGCTACCAAGATTTTGGCTGATCTTCATATTACAAAAGAACCCGTTCTAATTACCGAACATGGGCAGCCATCGGCATATCTAGTGGATTATCATGATTACGAGCTTATGCAAAATAGAATGTGCATTCTCGAAGGTATTGCCCGTGGTGAAAGAGCTGTTTTTGAGGGGCGTGTTGTTGACGAAGCGGAAGCCGAAGAGAAAATGAGCAAATGGCTCAAATAAAATGGACAGAACCCGCACTTAATGATTTAAATGAGATAGCTGAGTTCATTGCTTTAGATAAGCCTAGTGCGGCAAACAAACTTGTAAAAAATGTATTTAAGACAGTAAAGCGCCTCAAGGATTTTCCTGATTCTGGAAAAATACCTGAAGAATTGCCCGAAACCAACTATCGAGAAGTAGTTGTTGGTCCTTGCAGGGTTTTCTATCGAGTAGAAACTAATAATGTATATATCCTCTACGTTATGCGTAGCGAAAGACAGTTGCGAATATATTTGCTAGGGGATCGAAATGATGAACTCAGCTAACAAACGCAAGAGAAATATGGGTTAAGGGCATCATGAATTTTGTATGCGATAAAAACATTAATACGCGTTAGTTCGCCTCAATGGTGGCTGAAGTGTATCGGGTGCAAGCTCAGCAGGCTATCAACGCATTATGGATATTGAACCAACAGGCATACATCAACGTGTGCCGGTTATTTTGGGTTCAAAAAATGAAGTTGAGCGGGTAGTGCGTTATCACTCACAACAATAAATCCCGATTTTATTGTTATTATCGTATTACAAGGAACGGTTATTCCTGTTAATAACAAGTTAGCATCAAAAAGGAAAATCATGCCGTATTCAATAGAAGAACATAAACACAGGTTTGCGGCATGGGCCGCAGCAAGGGCTGCAAATGTGAATGGCTGTCGTTTCACAGTGGAGCAAGGTAAAGACATTTTGGAAAAAGCAAGCATGAATAGTGTTGCAAAAAGCATTGGGTTTGGTGGGCGATGTATCTAGGGGGGGTATCGAATCTATTAAGGGAGCGAAGCCCAACAAGGCCATCCAGCCGACGCTCGTGTCTCGCGCGGCTGAAGCTTGGCGTTATGCGCCTAATATAGGATTAACATCCATGCTCTTATGCAAGATACGGACGATTCTAATCTGCTGACTGCCTATTTGTTGATAAAAAATGACATGGTTACCTTGAGGGAATTTACGGTACCCATCTCGGATTTCGTCACAAGATTTGCCAATATCGGGGTTTTCAGCTAAAAGCCAAAATGAATCGTCAAATTGCTTTAAGTAGATATTTCGCTGTTCTTTTCCCCAACGACGTTGAGTAAATAAAGCGATATCTCGCAAATCAGCTTTGGCTGCAGTTGTAAGATTAAATGGTGTCATCGACGGTTTTCACTATCAAGTTCATTGATGAAACTATCAAGGTCATAATCAGCGTCACCGCTTTTTTCACCTTCAACCAGCAATTGCCGAAGAGTTTGTAGTTTAGTCTCTTGGCTTTCGAGTAAACGCAATGCTGAGCGAATAACTTCACTTGCGGAGCTGTAACGTCCACTTTGAATCTGGTTTGTAATAAAACCATCAAAGTGCTCACCAAGGGTAATGCTTGTGTTTTTAGCCATACATTTTATCTCCAAGAAGTACCAACAAGTACCTAATTATGGTAGTAAATGGCTTTCAAGGCAAGGCGCATAACAAAGCATTCAAGAGGGGCAGTTAACGCTTGGCAGTTTTGGTTCGGATGAGCATTTGAGGTTACGGCTGGCTAGTTTGAGTGCAGTGGTTTGTGTTGCCTGCCTCTTAATGCGGCTTAGGCGGTGGAAGTTGGGATCAGGCCTTACATTTGACATTTTTGTGTAAATTGTAAGGCCTTGTGCCCGTGCTTTGTTAGCGATTCGCCTGATTTTAGAATTTCGCTAAACAGTAGTGAAATATCTGAAAACATAACAGCGCGATAGAGTAAATCCGGGTTGGAGTTTCATTAAATCATTAAGCCACGATTAGCTTAAAAACTACTAGTCAGGAAGACTGATCTTTAATATTTTGCCTTGTTGGGTTAGTTGTAAATGTTTCAAAAACGACATACCAAGCAATATTTCATCGAACTCCATGCCGGAGCTAATACTGGCTGGCACATTGGTCATAACGATATCGCCTAATGCCAGAGACTCAATCATTGTTGTATAAGATTGGCTGGTGCCATTTGCTGTCTGAGTTTGAAATGCTCGGCCTTTTTTCAAGTTAAGCTGTCGAGCGATATGTTCTGGAATGGCAACCAAGGTGGCACCAGTATCTAATAGAAATACGACCGACTGGCCGTTTATTTTGCCTGTGGCAACATAGTGGCCATAACGATTACGCTCTAATACAACTTCTTTTTCGCCATGTTCGTTAATAGAAACCGTTAGTTGCTGATTGGGATTATTAATATCATCAAGCACATGATTAAAGATAAGAGTGGTGGCAACGAGTAATGCTACCCAAATAATAGCTATGGTTGTTTTATTGAATGTGGGTGGAGCAGTGTCTTGTTTCATGAAATTTAATCGGTAGATACGAATGTGTTGAATTAGAGTTATAACATGTTTTAGTTGATGCATAAGGTTGTGACAAGTGATAAAACAAAAAGTGCATAGTCTGAGTTCAAAGTGATCAAGACTATTTATTTTGGTCAAATCTAAGTATCGTTCAACTATGAGTTTTTTATCAACAAAGGAGTAGCACAATGGCTAATGAAGGTTATCATGAACCAATTGAAGAATTATCAGATGAAACGCGTGATATGCATCGTGCCATTACATCATTAATGGAAGAGTTAGAAGCCGTTGATTGGTATAACCAACGTGTTGATGCATGTAAGGATGATGAATTAAAAGCGATTCTTGCTCATAACCGGGATGAAGAAAAAGAACATGCAGCCATGGTATTGGAATGGATCCGACGTAAAGATCCTCGCTTTGATTCTGAATTAAAAGATTACCTTTTTACCGATAAACCTATCGCCCATAAATAAACATTCAATTCAGTCTAAAAAAAAGACCGCTGTTATAGCGGTCTTTTTGTGTAACTGTTAAATGCGGTTTATTTAATAAACAGCATTTCACGGTATTTAGGCAATGGCCATAAGTCATCAGCCACTTCACTTTCTAGGGCATCAGCATGTGAACGAATTTTATCCATCAAGCCACGAATGTCGTTAGCACAGAAGTTCATGTGTTGTTCGATTGAATCAAAGTCATGTTTTGCAATCGCTTGTTCAAGCTCAGCAACAGCTGCAATCATGGCATTTGTTTCTGTTGCGATAGAGGTCGGAATAGTGTTATCCATTTCAACGCCTAAATCAGCCATGCTTGCGTTTGTCATTGCAAGATCAGCTAAGTAGTGTGTAGATGCTGGGTAAACTAATGTTTTAGCCATTTCAATAACGAGTTTAGCTTCAACCTCGATAGTTAACATGTATTGCTCTGCATACACTTCAAAACGACTTTCAAGCTCAACATTTGATAATACACCAGTGTTTGCGAATAACTCTTTAATGAAATCTTGACGAAGGTACGGTAGTGCATCGGCTGTTGTTGGCAGGTTTAATAAACCACGTTCTTCAACCGCTATTCTATGCCATTCAGCCGAGTAGCCGTCACCACCAAATATAACATTGCCGTGTAATTCCATTAATTGTTTAAGCACAGCAAGTGCAGCAGTTGCTTGATCATTGCCTTTAGCAAGTTCAACTTCAAGTGCGTCAGCAACCCAGTTTAATGAGTCAGCTAACATCGTGTTCATGGCAACTAAGGGGCCAGATACAGATTGTGCTGAACCAACTGCACGGAACTCAAAACGGTTACCTGTAAACGCAAATGGAGAAGTACGGTTACGATCACCAGGATCGCGCTCAAATTTAAGAATTTGAGCTAAACCAAGATCCATTTCGCCACCTTTTGTTGATGTCGCGATTTTGCCCTCTTTAATGTCTTGGAATACCTGTTCTAATTGTGAGCCAAGGTAGACAGATAAAATGGCAGGAGGGGCTTCATTTGCACCTAATCGGTGGTCATTTGATGCTGATGCGATAACCGCACGCAATAAAGGACCGTATTTATCAACACCACGAATAACTGCACCACAGAACAACAGGAAGTTAAGGTTGTCATGCGGTGTGCTACCGGGATCGAGCAAGTTGCCTTGAGTGGTATTGGCTACAGACCAGTTAACGTGTTTACCAGAACCATTGATGCCAGCAAATGGTTTTTCATGCAGTAATAACATGAAGCCATGTTTTTTCGCTGTAGCCTTCATCAATGTCATCATCAATTGTTGATGATCGGCTGCAATGTTAGCTGCTTCATAGTAAGGGGCAATTTCAAACTGACCTGGTGCGACTTCATTGTGATGTGTTTTAGCTGGAATACCTAGGCGGTATAGTTGATCTTCAAGATCTTGCATGAACACTTGGACGCGAGTAGGAATTGCACCAAAATAGTGATCATCAAATTGCTGGCCTTTAGCAGGTGATGCACCAAAAAGGGTACGACCGGCCAATAATAAGTCAGGACGCGTATTAGCAAAGTTAGAGTCAACCAGGAAATATTCTTGTTCAGCACCACAGCTAGCGTTTAATGGGGCAATCTCTGTTTCACCCATCAGTGTAAGTACGCGACGACCTGCTTTATCCATCGCTGCATTTGAACGCAATAATGGAATTTTCTTATCTAAAGCTTCACCAGTCCAGGACATGAACACACTTGGGATCATTAATGTTGAACCGTTTTCAGTGTGCATAATGAATGCTGGGCTAGTTGGATCCCAAGCCGTATAACCACGTGCTGCATTGGTCATACGTAAACTACCGTTAGGGAATGAAGACCCATCTGGTTCGCCCTTGATTAATAGGCTACCAGAGAACTCTGTGATGGCATTACCTTCAGAATTAGTAACAATAAAACCGTCGTGTTTTTCGGCAGTAATATTGGTCAATGGGTAGAAAATATGTGAAAAGAATTTAACGCCTTTAGACATCGCCCAATCTTTCATTGCCGCAGCAACAACCTCAGCATGAATGGCATCTAAAGGTACACCTGTTTGCACCGTTTGTTTGACTGCCTTGAATGCATTTTTAGCAAGTGATTCTTCCATTTTTGCAAGATTGAAGACATCGGTTGCCCAGATTTTAGACAAAGGTTCAGGTGTTGCGACGGGCATCGCTTTACGATTAGTTATGTGAGAAATCGCCTGGAAGCGAGATTCATTTTCACTCATTTCAATATCCTAAAAGTCTATGTTTATTTTAAATTTTGTAGCTTAACGAGTCTGGGCTGTTTTGAGTACATTATCCGAGAAGTTGTTTAATGACGACCAAGATAGTTTGCCTAAGTCATGTTTACCGTTCATATAGGCAATATCCAGACCAAACCCCTATTAAATGGTCAAATTAATAAAAAACATATTAAATACCAATAAAATCGGCAGAGTTGTTGTTCTATGAGGAATAAAGAATAGCTGTTCGATCACGATGATCGCCCCGTTATAGTGCATTAAGCACCATAATGGGGCGTCTATTGTGGTTTAGTTGGCTTTTTTCAGAAACTTGGTAAGCAAAACGATTCGAGTTCCGTTTACCCGCCCTTCGATATGTTCAGGATTGTCTGTTAAAGAAATATTTTTGACCAAAGTGCCGCGTTTTGCAGTGAAATTTGCGCCTTTTACATCAAGATCTTTAATTAAAGTGACACTATCACCGGCAAATAATTGAGCACCATTACTATCAAATGACGGTTCGTTATCTGATGTGGTGGCTTGCATAGTGGCTTGTGCCCATGCTTGCGTTTCGTCATCAAGATAAAGCATATCGAGCAGATCTTGTGCCCACGCTTGATCTTGGCTTAGTTGTTTTAACATCCGCCATGACATCACTTGAACCGCTGGCACAGGCTTCCACATGGCATCATTTAAGCAGCGCCAGTGATTGGCATCAACAGCAGAAGCATCATTAATTTGAGTTAAACAGGTATCACATAGCAGTACACAGTTATCTGGATCGTCGTTAGCAGTTGGTGGAACCTCATACACAGATAAGTTATCTTCTGAATTACAAAGTTCACATTTAGACTCACTTCGTTGTAGTAGTGTTTGCTTAGTTGTCATGATTAGGAAAAGACCCTTTTAAAGTGCTGGAGATAAAAAAATAGCCGTCATTATCGCATATTTAATGTAAGGATTTATACTTATTGATAATAAGCAAGGTGAGCATCTAGATGTTATTATTAGCCAGAGTTCGATATGTTTGTGGAGAGAGAGAATGAATAATAGTAAAACAACCGCGGTTCTTGTCATATCTATCGCATTGACGGTCTATGTTTTATTCGCCATTTGGTCAGGTGTGCAGCCTGGCAATGAAGGTTATAAAACTAAGACTGAGGCTGTTGTTGGTGCTGAACCAGTCTCTGTCGAAGCTATGGAAAAGTCAGTAGTTGTTGAATCAGCTACTATCGAACAGCCGGCTGTAGTAGCTGTGGCACCTGAACTTGAACAAACAATAGTGGCTGCTGCTCCTACCGACACAGCAACGATGCAGTCAGTGGTTGAAGATACTGCCATTGCTGTTGTTGACGATGTGGCAGAGGCAATCGAAACAGTGGTTGAACAAGTCGAAGCTGTTGTTAATAGTAATAATAAAGAAAATGAAGTTGAAGGCGCATTATATAGCGTCGTTGAAGGTAACAAACTCGATGCAAACAGTTACGAAGGTTTTAAGTTGTATCGCAATTGGTGTGCTCGCTGTCATGGCACTTATGGGCAAGGTATGGTCGGTCCAAACTTAGCGGATAGCTTGAAAATCATTTCTGAAAAGCAATTCTTCGATACCGTAGAGAATGGCAAAACAGGTACGATTGGTAGTATGCCTAGTTGGAAAGCCAACGTTCAAGTCATGGAAGGTCGCGATCAGCTTTATGCTTACTTAAAAGCGCGTTCTGATGGTGCGATTGGCGAAGTCAAACCCAAAAAACAATAAAGATAGACACAACAAAAACACATCAATAACCTTAATCCAGGATTAGGGTTATTTAGCCCCCTTTTTTTGGGGGCTTATTTTTATCTATTTTCTAAGGTCACTTATGACAGAACACACATTTATTAAGGGCAAAGATCGCGATCTTGAATCAAGTATTGCCATCATGGAAGCGAAACTTAAATCGTTTGGCTTTGATGTGGAGCAGGCATCATGGTTGAATCCGGTTAGCAATGTTTACTCGGTTCATATTCGAGATAAAAGCTGCCCTTTAATGTTCACCAATGGTAAGGGTAGTAGCAAGAAGGCCTGTTTAGCCAGTGCCTTGGGTGAATATTTTGAACGTTTGAGTTGCAACTATTTTTTTGCCGATTTTTATCTTGGTCAAAAACATAGTAATAGTGACTTTGTACATTATCCCAACGAACGCTGGTTTGATATTGATAGTGAGACTATGCCCGAAGGTTTGATGGATGAGTCATTGTGGCAACACTTTGATCCTGATAATGAGCTTACGCCAGCGAAATTATTTGATACTAACTCAGGTACAGGCGAACGTGGAATTTGTGCGGTGCCATATCAACGTTTGCTTGATAGTGAACGTGTTTATATTCCAATCAACGTCATTGGTAATATTTTTGTCAGCAACGGCATGTCAGCTGGTAACACTCAAAACGAAGCGCGTGTTCAAGGTTTATCGGAAGTGTTTGAACGCTATGTTAAAAACAAAATTATTGCCGAAGGTATCTGTTTACCAGACGTGCCTGAAATAGTTATCGATCGTTTTCCCAAAATTAAAGCAGCAATTGAACAATTACGCGGTCATGGTTATGGCTTAAAAATCGCTGATGCGTCATTAGGTGGACAATTCCCTGTGATGAGCGTGACCTTAATCAATCCGAAAGATGGTTCGGTGTTTGCGTCATTTGGTGCGCACCCCAGTTTTGAAGTGGCATTGGAACGTACGGTCACCGAATTATTACAAGGCCGTGGTTTGGATCAATTAGATGTATTCCACCCACCGACATTTGATCTTGAAGAGGTCGCTTCACCTGCCAATCTGGAAATGCACTTCATTGATTCCAGTGGCTATATTTCCTATGACTTTTTCCGTAGTACGCCTGATTATGACTTTTTTGATTGGGATCATGATGATGCGACCGCCGATGAGTTCAACTACTTATCAGAAAAAATCCACAATATGGGGTTTGATATTTATATTTCAGACTATAACCACCTTGATGTTTATGCCTGTCGGATCTTAGTGCCCGGCATGTCTGATATTTATCCTGTTGATGAATTGGTGTGGGAAAACAATAACGAAGGTGCGTTGTTTCGACAAGATTTATTGACACTGCCAAACGGTAATCCTGAGCACTGGCTCGCTATTTTAGAACGTCTAGAGGAAGGTGGTTATAACGATCAAACTCTAGTGGCACCATTTATTGGTCTTGCACCCGATCCGGGGACTTTGTGGGCTGAAATTCGCCTCGGTGAAATTAAAGCGATGTTATGTTTGGCTGCTCAAGATCAACAAGCAATAGACTGGATTGATTGGTGTTTGGCATTAGATCAAGCAAGCGAAGCGACAATTCGCCATTATCGTTGCATTAAAGCCTTATTAGAAATCAAATGGCATGATGAGCGTGACTATGACGAGTACAAAAACGGCTTAGCCATGATGTATGGTCAAGACAATGTTGATGCAGGCATTGCAATAGTTGAAGGTGAAATCTTATTCCACAATCTGCATTGTCCCGGTTTAAGCCTTGAAGGCTTTGAACGCCATAATGCGTTGTTGGCTGGTTATGAAAAGTTGCAGAAGGCTAAGGCTGAGAATTGGCAGTGATTGTAACTGTTAAGTAATCGGTAAAGAGTAGAAACGTAAAAAACATCGTTATTCTGGCTAAAAATAGCGTTATTGCGAGGTCGTCGACCGTGGCAATCTGATGTTGAGCCGAGCTTTAGATTGCTTGCCACCACGGCTCTGCCTCGTGGTCACAATGTTGTTCTTTTCCCAGGTTGGGATTAGGTAGAAATAATTCGATTGAATAAGCGAACAAATAACAGCATACACAAGATAGGTAGCAACACCATTACCAAGACAAATTCTGCCAATAAATAAACAGCGGCTTTAACTGCTGTTTCCGAGTGTTGCTGTATTTTGTTTAGACCTTGTTCAATGTCCAAGCTGTTTTTAAGTCCATCCCACCAGCTACGGTCGGTTTTAGAGTGTTGATGTGTGTACTGCTGCACTTGGGTATGGGTGTTTTCTAATACGCTGACCGCATTCTCACGCTGTTGGCTCAGCGCCATTTGAACCTGGTAACTGACTAATACTGATACCGGCACCATCAGACGTAGAATGGTGACAACAATAACCAGTTTAAGCAAAAATTTTCTTACAACGTTATTGGTTATGGGTAGGAGATATACCACTAACATAGCAATTATGCTTAATGCTAAACCGAACTGAACAAAGGGTTTATCTGATAGTAATAAGATAATTTGTTGTATACCTAATGATGCCGATGCCAGTAATAAGATGCTTGAAAATTGTTCAATCAGATCGTTGAGCGGATCAAGTATTTCACCGGGTGTTAATGTTAAGCCGACACCCATGGGTTCAATCGATAGTTCGGTTCCTTGTGCCACCGACAGAATGGCATTAAGTCCTCTGGCCAGAGCAAAAACGGTAACGGTAATCTGTAGCATTTTGCTGTGTTGGCTATCAATGCCAAGGCTCATGGGTATCAAAGACACGGCCAAAGCCAACAGCATGATAAGTAATGGAATACGATGTTGTTTGATCATCAGCGTGTCCGATTAGTTGCGTGTAGTGCCGACACCAAAGCTACCTTTTTGTTCTATGTTGATATAAGGCATTAATGTGCCAACATCGAGCTTGGCTTTGAACAAATAATTTAATTGATCACGTTGGCCGGTTAATAGTTGGTTTAATAAACGTGCACTGCCAAACAGATCTGGGCTCGCTTTAATTACGATATCTGCGGTGCCGTAGCCTTCGATACGAGGTAAGTTAGGCTCTGCACCGGTTAGAATACGATTGCCTTCAACTTCGACTGAATAACTCATTCCAACTAATGGCAAGGCATTTCGGTTTGGATTGACGACACGTAAGCCAATATTAAACTGCGGTGCCAAGCCTGTTGACTCCGGAGCTAATGTGAACGATGTAATCGAAACCTGTGGTTGTTCATAGCTGGGGCTGAGGCTGGCACACGCCGTTAATACTAGTATCAGTACCATGATAAATACATTTTTTAAACGGCGCATGCTGCTTCTCCCAATAGGCTATTGCTTTAGTTTACCTCGCTTTGACAGCGTAAACATTACAATTACACCTGATGCTTATGACGCTTGGGCTAATTGTTGTTGATTGATCACACGATTAATACCATTAAACAAAGCCTTGATAGCGGCAGAGGTGATATTTTTGTCCTGACCAATACCAAATAAAGCATCACCATCCCCGACTTTAATTTCAACATAACAGACAGCGACAGCATCAGAACCTGCCCCCATGCCATGTTCATGATAATCAACGACTGTGATAGTTTGACCTATTTGTGTTGATAAGGCGTGAGCCGCAGCGTCAACAGGACCATTACCTTGTCCGGATAACACCATCTCAGTCTTATCATAATGGGCAATAATACCAGTGGTGACATTATCGTTATCGTTACTTACTTTACTGCTGTGATAGCGATAAGGTGTTTCAACAGTAAGGTATTCTTTATCGAATAAGCTCACGATATCGGTTGCGGTAATTTCCTTGCCGACATCATCACTGACTTTTTGTACTATTTTGCTAAATTCAATTTGTAAACGACGCGGCAATTCAAAGCCTGTTTGTTGTTGTAACAAGAAGCTAACGCCACCTTTACCAGACTGACTATTGACTCGAACCACGGCATCATAACTACGGTTGATATCTGCCGGATCAATCGGCAAATAAGGTACTTGCCAGGTGCCATTTGGATCTTGCTGAGCAAAGCCTTTTTTGATCGAATCCTGATGTGAACCAGAAAACGCAGTAAACACTAACTCACCTGCATAAGGATGTCTTGGATGGACAGGTAGGTTAGTGCATTGTTCATAAACCTGACGAATGACATCAATATTAGTGAAGTCCAACTCAGGGTATATACCCTGTGAATAAAGATTTAAAGCAAGGGTAATCAAGTCAACATTACCGGTGCGTTCACCGTTACCAAATAAACAGCCTTCAACCCGATCAGCACCTGCCATTACAGCAAGTTCAGCTGCTGCAACGGCGGTACCACGATCATTATGTGGATGTACGCTTAATACAATGCTATCGCGTCGATCCATATTGCGATGCATCCATTCAATTTGATCGGCATAGCTATTGGGTGTTGCCATTTCGACCGTTGCCGGCAAATTTATGATCATTTTATGGTCTGGTGTGGGTTGCCAAATAGCAGACACGGCATCACAGACTTGTTTAGCAAATTCTATTTCAGTGCTTGAAAAGGCTTCAGGTGAATATTGATATACCCATTCTGTTTCAGGCTGTTTGGATGTGTAGTCTTTTACCCATTGTGTACCACGTTCAGCAAGCGCCTTTACGCCAGCTTTGTCGGTGTTATAGACAATATCGCGAAAATCGGGTGCTGTTGGATTGTACATATGCACAATTGCTCGTCGCGCACCTTGCAATGATTCAACCGTACGAGCGATCAAGTCTTGACGCGCTTGAGTTAATACCTCAATCGTCACATCATCAGGAATATGGTTTTCTTCGATCAAACGACGCACAAAATTAAAGTCAGTATCTGATGCTGAAGGGAAACCAACTTCAATTTCTTTAAAGCCAATCTCGACCAATGTTTTGAAAAAACGCATTTTAGTATCGACCGACATCGGATCAATCAAGGCTTGATTACCATCACGTAGATCGGTGCTCATCCAAATCGGGGCATGTTGAATAGTGTTATTTGGCCATTGACGATCTGTTAATTGAATTGGCACAAATGCCCGATATTTTTGTTGTGGATGAGTGATCATGATCTGGTGTCCTCGCAATGTGATAAATCAGTGCCTGAAAGAGTGCGTTTATTTGATCTGCTTAGGTGG
>JACUUH010000094.1 GCA_014859375.1 Gammaproteobacteria bacterium | reverse complement strand
TAAAACCACTAAAACAAAGGTGCTGGATGGCTGTGCTTATCCAGAACTGAGGTTATTTAGACCGGGTGACTTATATCATTCGCCGTCTTAGCGTCTGATTATGCTTGATAATGACTTATCAACACATAGCCAGTAAATCGACTAAAACAAAGGTACTCGATGTCTGTGTTTATCCAAAACTGAGGTTAGATCGATAGTATTACAACCTTGTCATAAATTTTAGGAACAACCTCCTGATATATGAGGATGTTTGGCTCGTGTGATTGGGCTTGGCTAGCTATATTCTAGTTGCCATCAACTTAATCGTTATCCAAGGAGCAACACAATGAAAAAAACTACTCTTTATGCATTAGTCGGCGCATTTTTTTCTATGAGTGCCTATGCAACAGAATCAAATATTGAATTATTGGCAGGTGTTGAGGCCGGGATTGAAAGTCAAACGGCAATGACAGAAGCTGATTTGAACAAAACACAAGACATTTTATCCAACAGCAGAACCGGTACGGTGGTTTCTTGGTATAACCTTGATACAACAACCCACTATGATCTCAAAGTTGGCAAACACTATGATGCAGGTTTAAGACCTTGTGTGTCATATCAATTGGTTACAAAACATAACTCTTCAACACAAGACAATGCGCTCAATGCATGCTTAAATTACGATGGCAACTGGATCTCAGTTGTTGGTATAAACGGTTTTTAGAGTATGGATGAGTGTATCAAACCGTTGATACACTCATTTTCTATGGTGCGGTTGCTAAAAATATCGCACGCTTCGGTGCGGGATAACCTTCTATTGTTTTTGTAGTATCGTTCGGATCGAGAAAATCAGCTAATGATTCAAAAGTCATCCATTCGGTACGTCTCTGCTCGTCAAGCGATGTAATATCGACATCAACACAGCGAACATCATTGAAACCACAGCGTTGCAACCACAAAATCATGGTTGGTATAGATGGCAAGAACCAGACATTACGCATTTTTGCATAACGATTTTCTGGCATTAATGTGTCACCCAAATCGCCATCAATAACTAAGGTTTCTAGTACTAATTCGCCTCCTGAACGAAGACAAGCTCGAAGGTCATATAAATGGTCAACAGGCGAACGTCGATGGTATAACACGCCCATTGAAAAAACCGTATCAAAAAAGGCTAAATTCTCAGGTAGTGACTCGATACCTGTTGGAATCACAAAATGTTTATCTGATTGAATATAACGCTGCATTAGCTGATATTGCATAACAAACACTAATGTAGGATCAATACCGATGACTAATTCGGCATCTTCGCCTTGCATACGCCAGCCATGATAGCCATTACCGCCACCCACATCTAAGACCCGTCTTCCTGCAAGTGGTTGGATATGTGGCAATAATCGTTGCCATTTCCAATCCGAGCGCCACTCAGTATCAATATCAATACCAAATAAACGATAAGGTCCTTTTCGCCAAGGATGAAAATGGATTAATTGCTGTAAAAAATGTGCATGCTGCTCGGCTGTTAAATCGTCGGCCTTACCTATTTCAACCTGACTTTTTAGATCAATATGAGATGCCGTGACAACGGGCAAAGCAGTAAGTGCCTGTTGCCATTGGTGCATCTTGCCATGAGCATTATCAGCAAGATTAGTCTCAATGATCTGTTGTAACTGCTGCGCCCATGGCTGTTGTTGTGCCGAGATCAAATAGTCGAATAAAGCTTGGTAATGTGTCATTTTATTGCGATCAATGAAGCAAAGTTAAAACACTGAAACCACATTTCTGTGAAGTTAAACCCAGCTTGTTGGAGCCGTTGTTGATGGGTTGCAATGGTTTCAGGAATAAGTACATTTTCCAGTGCAGATCGTTTTTGGCTGATTTCCAGATCACTATAGCCATTGGCACGTTTGAAGTTATGATGTGCGTCGATATGAAACGCTTGTTTATCATCTTGTTCAAATGCAATTTTTTCAGACAGGATCAACACCCCGCCCGGCTTAAGACCTGTATAAATTTTTTCAATTAAGTTAAGACGATCAACCAAAGGGATAAACTGTAATGTAAAGTTGAGTACAACAACGGATGCATTGTTAATATCACTATCCTGAATAGTGGCACATTGCAATGAAACAGGTATCTCGGAGCGTGAATCTAAATTCAGCAGTTGTTGTCCACGTGCAATCATTTCAGGGGAATTATCAACAGCAATAATATCGCAATTTTTTTGTTGGATCTGCTG
>JACUUH010000093.1 GCA_014859375.1 Gammaproteobacteria bacterium | reverse complement strand
ATAGTTACAAACAATTAAAACCGTATCAAAAAATATGGCTAGATCCAGCACAACAAGATAAAAGAATGGCGCTGGATTTTGATTTAATTAAAACAGATCTAACTAGGTGGCTGGTTAATGCATATAACGAAAACATTGACAAAGAAACTACTCGGCTAGGCGATGATCACAAGCCTTATATTGAAAATATCATTGATGAAATGCAGGAGGCGTTGCAATGAAAAAAATACTCATCATACCGCGCATTAAAATTCAAAATGCCAACGCCTTATCTAGCCCCTATACCATAGGCTTTCCTGCTATGACCGCTTGGTTAGGTGCAATGCATGCCTTACAACGAAAACTGAATGCAAAAAATGATGCTTTTACAGATTTAAAGTTTAATAGTGTCGCAGTGGTCAGTCATGCATTTAACCTACACACTTACAAAGGCAGCGGGGATTTTAATCATTCCATTATTTCAACCAGCAACCCACTTAAAAAAGACGGGAAACGCCCCTCAACTATTGAAGAAGCACGCTGTCATCTAACCGTCTCTTTACTTGTCGAGTATTCAGGCATAGACCAAGACGAAGCACAAGATATGTTAGAGCCACTTTCCTCGTTATTGTATTGCATGAAAATAGCTTCAGGAGATGTGCTGGATTTTAAAACACCTCAATTAATCAAAATAAAGACAGAACAAGAAACTCACAAGTTAATGACTAAATTAATGCCAGGGTTTTGTCTGATTGAACGTCGAGATTTGGTGCAAGCAGCTATGATTCAAGGATTAGATGGCATGGATGCCTTACTTGAGTATTTAAAAATAAATTCAAACTGTGATGTCGCACAGAAAAAAGAAGGCGAAAATGACAAAATTGAATGGCTACAAACACGTAAACACTCAGGATGGTTAGTGCCCATTGCTGTAGGCTTTCAAGGAATAACCGACTTATTTTCTGCTGATAATCAGCGTAATCCAGAAGTGCAACACCGGTTTGCTGAGAGTGTTGTGACTTTAGGAGAATTTATTATGGCGTCGCGTATAGATCACCTTGACAAAATGCTATGGCATTATGCTCGGCCAGAAAACGGTCTTTATCTATGTAAACAAAATCAACCTTTTACCAATACATTGGAGCAGTAATATGAAAAAAACTAAAGAAAATACCCCATCCGTTTTAGCTTTTGAAAAAAAATTAGTGCCATCAGATGGTTTTATGTATGGGACAACATGGGATAGTCGTAATGAAAATTCTAAGCCATTAAAATTAATTGAGAAATCAGTACGTGGTGTCATTTCAAATAGATTAAAATCCACCCAAGATGCCGATGAAGAAACTAAAAAAGCTAATTTACAAAAAGTAGATAATTGTGCGCTTGAACCTGACCAAGATACCTTGAAATTAAACTTCACGCTAAAAGTGCTCAGCGGGGTAGAAACACCTTCTGCCTGTGACAATAAGTTATTTAATGATAGTTATGTAGAAGTTGTAAAAAACTATATCAAAGAAGATAAGTTTACGGAGCTTGCCAAACGTTATGCAATTAATATCGCTAATGCACGTTTTTTATGGCGTAACCGCGTAGGCGTAGAAAAGCTAGAGGTTCAAGTAAAAGTTACAGGTGATGATCACTCAACTGAATGGATCTTTGATGCGAATGATCACATTGAATTAAATGATTTTAATATTGAGAATCAAAAGATCAATGAATTAGCGAGCCTCATTGCTCAAACATTATCAGGTGAAAAAGGTTATTTACTCTTAGAAATAACCGCTTTTGCCAAACTAGGTAAAGCACAGGATGTTTATCCCAGTGAAGAAATGGTATTAGATAAAGGCAATAGCAAAGAGAAAAAAAGTAAAATTCTTTACCACGTTAATCATCAAGCTGCGATGCATTCACAAAAAATTGGGAATGCTTTACGGACTATTGATACTTGGTATCCAGAATATATAGAGAACAATAGCAGAGCGATTGCAATAGAAACGTATGGTTCAGTAACTAACCTTGGGGTTGCCTACCGAAAACCTAAAGAAAAAACAGATTTTTATAATTTATTTGATAAATTTTCTCGTGGTGAGCCATTAGAAAATAAAGACGACGAGCATTTTGTAATGGCTGTATTAGTACGTGGCGGCGTGTTTGGAGAAAGCACAAAATGAAACATTACTTAGATATAACGCTTTTGCCAGACGAGGAAATACCCATTTACTTTGTGCGTAACAAAGTTTACAGCAAGCTCCACAAAG
>JACUUH010000092.1 GCA_014859375.1 Gammaproteobacteria bacterium | reverse complement strand
GAACGAAGCTGGTGATGGTCGCTTGAGTCTAAAATTATATCAATGCAACCTTATGACCCGAAAATGAAGGAATCGTTGTCGTACCCCTGTAATGGCGAACAAGTCGCTACGATCTACCAAAAACGGTGGAAAGTGGAGGAATTCCATAAGTCACTGAAATCCAATGCAGGACTGGCAAAATCCCTAACCCGCACGGTGACCACACAGAACAACCATGTCTTTATGGCAATCTATGCTGTGTTCAAGCTTGAGTGCTTAAAGATAAAACACAAAATCAATCATTTTGCCTTGCGGGCAAAGCTGCTGATTAAAGCAACTCAGATGGCGTATTCTGAGTTGCAACAAATAAAAAGACTGAGTAACATCAGAGGTTAATTTACCCATATACCTGACAAAACAAGATTGACTGAGTACTAGAGCGTAGGAAGTTCAGTTCAATATACTTTATTTAAGAGATACGTTGATAACCATCAGCGACACCATTCTTCGATAATACCCATTGCCAAAGTTGAATATATCTGGCTCTGAAGGCGCCTGCGAAACTTAGCAAGTAATAGCGCCACATTTGATAAAAACGCTCACCCAGGTTTTCTTTAAAATTTGGCCAGGTAGCTTCGAAATTAGCATGCCAAGCCATCAATGTTTTATCGTAATCAGCGCCAAAGTTGTGCAGATCTTCCACTACAAATAAATTATCGATATTGTCGCCGATCTCGCCAATAGACGGCAGTTCACCATTTGGAAAAATGTATTTGTCGCTCCATGGATCGACGCCGCCCTTGCGCTGGTTTTTGCCGATTGTGTGCAACAAAAAGAGGCCATTATCTTTCAGGCAACGATTAACCACCTCAAAATAGGTCCGATAATTCTTATGACCAACATGTTCAAACATGCCAATGCTGACAATATGATCAAATTGTTCATTTACAGTTCGGTAGTCCTGCAGACGAAACTCTACCGGTAAATGTCGATATTTCTCTTGCCCGTAGAAGAATTGTTCTTTGGAAATGGTGACGCCAACACATTCAACACCATAGTTTTCTGCGGCATAGCTCATAAAGCTGCCCCATCCACAGCCGATGTCTAACACCCTCATGCCGGGCTGAAGTCCCAGTTTTCGACATATCAGATCAAGCTTGGCTATCTGCGCATCTTCAAGATTATCCGCTTTCTGCCAGTATCCACATGTGTAGGTCATCCTCGGGTCAAGCATGCTCTCGTAAAAATCATTTCCAAGGTCATAATGTTGCTCACCCACATGCCAGGCACGTTTTAGACTTTGGCGATTAAAGAGTTTTATTTTAAGCGCCTGAGCAACTAAACCAAACGGTTTTAATTCTTGATCGAGGCGAGCTCGCAATACATGGTTAAAAAACTCGTCAAGATGATTCGCTTCCCAATCGCCATCCATGTAAGCCTCACCCAGTCCTAAATTACCTCGGGAAAGCACACGATTAGCTAAGTCTTTTGATTTTACTTGGATGTCCCAAGGACGGTTGCCACCTATCTGGACGTCAACTTTTAATAGCATATCTGCAAGAAATTGATGCGCTCCAGATGCGCTGTTATTACTTTTTTCTGTGAGAATTTCTGTTGAGTTGTCGGCCATGAACTACTCCTCTGTGATGAATGGCACTTACTTAAGAGGTAAGAATATGAATTAAAAAGAAAAAGCTGGCAGGTGGTAAACTTAAGTCACCAAATCATCGTCACACCTGTCATGGGGTGAGTTTAAACAAACGACAGATTTGTTTCATAGGATTTTGAGGGGTAACAAGGCGCAAACTTCTACCGTTCTCACATCCTCGTTTTCGTGATAGCGAAAATACGCCAGAAAAAAACTGATACCGCTTAACCGGAGAATACGACAGTTACATGTCCGACCGAAGCCGCATGACGATTAGGGCCAACAACGATTTGCACATCACGGCCAAGACGAGCCAGACAATCGAGCATTTTTGATTCACTAATACCACGAAACTGACCGCGCAGCATTTTGGATACTTTCGGCTGAGTAATACCCAAAACTTCAGCGGCTTGCTGTTGGCTCAATTTTCGACTATTAATGATTTCGCCTATCTTGGTTGCAAGCTGCGCTTTCACAATCATTTCATCGGCGTCATCCATACCTAAATCGGCATAGACATTACCTGTGCTTTCTTCAATTTCGTTCATTGCCGTTGTTCCTTTGAAGTGCAATTCAGCTACCTTTAACCGTTCCCGAATAACATCCATGTCAGGCTTTGGTGTTGCAAT
>JACUUH010000047.1 GCA_014859375.1 Gammaproteobacteria bacterium | reverse complement strand
TGCCGGCCGTGTGCCGTTATCTCGACCATTATGAAGCTTTGGCGGCGGAATATCGCTCACAGGATGACGACTTCGCGGAATTGCCGCTCGATGATGCCGTGTCACTGATCGCGCCCAATAATATGGGAAAAACCAGCCTTATCAACGCGCTGCAGTTTTTGTTGATCATTGATCGCCGGCGCATGGACTTCGGCGCGCATGATTTTGACAAAACCCGACGTTTCTACTTTCCGGGTAATAGTGCCTATATCCTGCTGGAAGTGTCGTTGCCGCAGACGGGCACTGTAGTTTTGGGCTGTGTTGGCAAAGGCGCCAGTCATGATAATGAGTACTTCGCCTACAAGGGGCCGTTGAACGTCGATGATTATCGTACTGATGAAGGCGCTCTGGTCTCCCAACCGCAACTGGTCAGTCACCTGGCCAGTCGCGACCGGGTCGCGTTTTGTTACTCCGCGACTGATTTTCGTGATCTCATCTACGGTGGCCGAAAAAACCGGGGTGCACATGAACCCGACTTTACCGTATTCAAGCTGGAACATGCCGGAGATGCCAAGGCCTATCAACAGGTACTGACCCGAACCCTGCGACTGGACAAGCTGACCTCAAATAACGTCAAGGAATATCTTCTGCAGATCTTCAAGCGCGATTTACCCGATGCGAATATCAATTTCAAACAGGAATGGGATCGGGCATTTGCCGAGGTGAATGCCGACCGAGCACAGTACAAGGCCGCCCTATCTGCGCGAGACAATATTCAGCAGTTGGAGGAAGCCTATGAAGAACGATTGGCGCTGAGAGGCAAGCTGATCGACTGGCGTCCGCGTATCGATGCAGGACTCACACACTGGCAGGCCTATTACGAGCAGAAAATGGCACGCTATCTTGAGCAGGAAAACGTGCTCAAGGAGCAGCAAAGTCAGGTCACCGAGCGAGACCGACAATTGGTCAAAGAGCAAACTGAGCTCAATAATAAAATCAAGGACATTCAGACTCGACAGGCACAGCGAGACAGTCTTGATGCACATTTCACCTTGGTAAGTGATCGTGCTCAGCTGGAGGCCAGCTTAGACGCGGTTCGAAAACAGCTTGATCAGCAGACCACACTGCTCGGGCAGATAAAAGGCCGGGATGTACGCGACATTGAGCAGGATCGCAATCGACGGGCACATGAACTCAAGTTGGTTACACAACAATTACAAAATCCGGAAAACAATCTGTTTCAGCGACTCAGTGACATGGTGCCAGATACCCAGCTTGATAGTCTCAATCGTGTGTTGAGCGAGCAAGTGATGATCTTACCGGCTGAGAGTTTCAGTATTGAATCTGAAACGCTGCAACAACAGCTCAGCACGACTCAGGTTGACAGCCTTAATTTGCTGGGCATTAAGATACCGCTGGCCGAGCTCACGCCTCAACATCAACAATTGTCGACTGCTGAGTTGACGGCGCGGCTGACAGATTTGCAGGCACAGTTAGATTCACTTGACGGACAGATCGCGGTTGCCAAAGGCAAATACCAAGCCGAACAGAAGAAAGCACGACTTGAACAGGAACAGCGTAACTGTGAACAGGATCTGGCGGATTATGATTTATTGCAGACGCTCAATGCACAGGCACCAGCACTGCAGTCTGAATTGGAACAGACTGAAAACAGCTTCAAACAGACTGAGCTTGAATTATTGAATTCTGAAAAGCGTCTTGACGATCTCCGTCAACAGCAAGATGTCTTTCGTCAAAACAGGCAGCAACTTGAGAGTGCACATAGCACCATTGAGCGCTTGCGTCATCAACGTATCGATCATCAGGAGTCTTATAGCTATCTGTCTGATTTGCCTCACCATCCATGGGTCGGGCAGACCGAATGGAAACTTGATGATTTGGCTGATCGTTTGCAAGGCTACCAGAATGACTGCCGGCAGTTGGAAAGCCTTAATCATCGACTCAAAAATGGATTGTCTGAATTGCATACGCATGGCCTGACCAAATATCAGTATGCAGACAGTCCCGATCGTGAACTTAAAGCCATTATTGATTTCAGCCATCAGCTGGGACAGGAACAGTTGGCACTTGAGAAGAAAGCACGTAGCGCAGTGGTCAATGTGACGGCCAGTTTGCGCGAGCTTCGAGATGGTTTGACAGCATTTCAGGGCAAAATCAGGGAATTCAACCGACTCATCGGGCATAGGCAACTCTCGGATCTGAAAACCTTCAAGATTGAAGCCGAGGATGAGACCCATCTGGTAGAGGCCATCAACACTCTCATCAGTGCCGCTTCTAAAGTGGACACGGGCGATAGCTACGAGCTGTTCAACCATGACAGCGTGCTCGATGATGAACAGCTGGAGAGAGCCAAACAGGTGCTTATCGATGAGGGCAATGTGCGTCAGGGCTTGCGAGTAGCTGATCTTTTTCGGCTGGTTTTTATTGTGGCCAAGGATGAGCAAGCACCGGAGACATTTGAGGACATCGATAGTGCAGCATCGAATGGTACGGTATTGATGGCAAAACTCGTCACGGGATTGGCCATGCTGTATCTGATGCAGGACAAACGTCATCAGGTCCGCGGGATCTGTTACCTCGATGAAGCCTTGGCGTTGGATGCGCACAACCAACGTAGTCTCATTGAAACAGCCCGTGACTTCGGCTTTTCACTCATTTTCGCGTCACCAGCGCCACTGTCGACAGTGCGTTACTGTGTGCCCATTCATCATCAGAATGGAAAAAATCATATTGCTCGAGATAGCTGGCAGATCCTGGAACCGTTGGAGCACACAGCATGAGCAGTGCACTACGCGCTGCCCTGGGCAAGATCATTATTTCACAAGATGGCCGGTTGGCCGGTTCAAAACTGACGGCGGCGCAAAAAGCTGCTTTGGATCAATTTATGCGGCAAACCGCTGCCATCAGCCATCAAACAAGTGGGAGGGGGGTGATCTACCGGATCAAAGACCCTGTTACGGTCGAACGACATTGGCGAGAAATGACCCCATCAGCTGGCGATGAACTCGATAGAGACTTGCCGACGCGCGCAGCCAATATTGCACAAAGCAGAATGAGCAAGAGCGCAGCGCACGGACATCAGCGCTATTACCTGCTCATACGCGCTGTGGGCAATGCAAACTGGTATTCGGACAACGGTGACAGCCTCGATCTGCAAGATGTCACACACAAACTTGGTGCTGCCGTATTAGCGATAGGGGGAGATTGCGAGCAAAGTTGGCATACTCAGGGGGAGTTATGGCTGGTGGAAAACCAGGCATTGTTTGACCGGTTTGATTGGCTGCCAGATTGCAACAGCGCCACGGTTGCTTATTACAGCGGACACTTGCGAAAACGATTGATCGACTGGTTATCTCTGCGGAAAAGAGCATCACGGATCTGGCTGTTTCCCGACTATGACGGTGTTGGTTTATCCAATTACCTGAGGATTAAACAGGCGCTTGGTAGCCAGGTGAATTTTTGGTTGATGCCAAACTGGCAACAGCGCCTGCTTCGATATGGTAACAACAAGCTCTGGCAGGACACCGCACGTGAGTTTAACGCAATGTTGCCTCTACTGCTTCCTGTGATTAAGGATGAGCCTGAACTGTGCTTACTTGTTGATGCCATGCAGTGTAATGGTCTTGCACTTGAGCAAGAAGCTATTTGGCTAACTGATTAATGCGTATCCATAAGCCCCGACTCACTGGAAGCTCGATCAAGTATTTTTTAAACTTCGCTACTCATTATTTTTCATTTGGAATTGTACTTTATGCTTAATAATCATCAGTATGATGTGCACATTCTCAGAGCATTTCTACGATATTAGTTCATTTGGCGCGTGATAACCGAGACTGGTAACAGAAGTAGATAGCCTATACTTATCAGGACTTGAAGTGCGCTGCAAACGAGTCAAGCTAGGTATCGATACACCAGATAATCTCACTATTCTGCGTGATGAGATAGCTCAAATAAAAACGTATTGACCCAGGTAGTTAGATTTTCTATATTTTCTTTTTAATAAATTCTCATTGAGAATTAGAGGAGAAACTCATGCTAACCGACCGCCAACAAGATACTTACGATTTCATTGTTCACTATTTTGATGAACATGGCCGTGCGCCCTTATTATCTGAAGTTGCTCACGGTATTGGCCTTTCATCACAAGGCTCAGTACATGGTTACATCCAGGCCTTAATCAATGCAGGACTGATCGAACGAGTTGTTGGCAAGTCTCGCGGCTTACGTTTAGTTAACCAAGACACTATGAGTGACAACGCCAGCGTTATCTTACCGGTATTAGGTAAAGTGGCGGCAGGTCGATTAATTGAAGCCGTGCCCGATCAATCAGAAATTGATTTAGGTGAGATGTTTGGTGGTGCCGGACGCTTTGTGTTGAAAGTTAACGGTGACTCCATGAGTGACAAAGCCATCATGTCAGGTGATTATGTGGTGCTACAAGAACAACTTACAGCAAATCATGGTGATATTGTCTTAGCATTAGTTGATTACCATGACGCAACACTCAAAACATTGTTAATTAATGATGATGGCACCGTCACACTTCAACCGGCTAACGCCCATTACGAACCAGTTACCCTACCTGCTGAACGCGTGATGATCCAGGGCATCGTAGTAGGACAACTTCGCACCTATCCTTAGCGCCAGTGCAACACTTACAGCAACCATGGCAACGGGTGATTATTCTTGTCGATATGAACTTTTTTTTGCCGCAGTAGAGCAGTAAGATAATCCCTTGTGGCGTTTCCCTTGGTGCATGTTGCGGGACGGATTAAATGATCGTAACCGTAAAATGACCAATCCAGGCAACTGTCCATGTTGAGCAGCACAGACTCTACTAGCCGATGCAATCATGATAGGTATTAAGTGCTCGCTATCGAACCTGAGCAGTCGGTTTTTGGATTTATAATTCCTTGTTTTTTTCTTGATTATCTGCGTAATGCCATGAAGCTGATCAGTCAATAAAATACCAAGCTGATAGCTGATAGCTGATAGCTGATAGCTGATAGCTGATAGCGGAACGCGATCTCTCATGGTAAACAAAAGTTTTTAGCAATTTCTACAAATTCATGGATCACTATATACATTATGGACTGATTGGTTCACAATGAGCGCATGGCACTAGGAAGACCCCGTCAATTTGATCAAGATAAGTCGTTAAATGCAGCGATGTTGCAATTTTGGCGGCATGGCTATGCGTCGACTTCAATGCAGGATCTACTCAACTGTACGGGTTTATCGAAAAGCAGTCTTTATCAAAGCTTTGGTAATAAATCGACCTTATTTTCCAGTTGCTTAGTTCACTATCAAGATCGTTTAATTGCAGATCTGGAACAACAATTATCCTCTAAGCTATCAGGTTTGCAATTTATTGAAGATTTGCTTGATGCTGTTATTGCAGAAGCAGGATCAGCTCACAGAAAAGGGTGTTTACTGGTTAATACTGCAAATGAATTGGCAGGGCTGGATCGGCACGTTGCTAGCGCTGTCGATCTAGGATTTGGCAAAATTCGTAAGATTATTGCTCGTGCGCTAAACAAGGCACTACAAAATGGTGAAATCCGTTCAGATATTGATGTTGAGCCGATGGCCGATTTTATCGTTTCTGGCATTAGTGGTTTAAGAACAATGGTTAAGTCGGGTGCCAGTCAGGATCGTTTAAAACATGTTTGCGCTATATTGCTAAACACGCTGAAATAATTTTTTACCAAAATATGGACCAATTGGTTCATAACTATTAAGGGGAAACAACGATGCAAGCAGAATACAAAATCAACTTGATGCCTGTTGAAGATAACAACCATGCCACACTTAAGATCGCCAAAAAAAACTTGGGATTTATCCCGAATATGTACCGCAATATGGCGACAGCACCGGGTTTGCTGGAAAGCTACCTATATGGTTACGATCAATTTCGTACACATTCTGCATTCTCACCACAAGAACAGGAAGTCGTTTTTCTGACCATAAGCCGTGCTAATGGCTGTGAATATTGTGTTGGTGCACATAGTTTTATTGCCGACAAAATGTCAGATGTACCGACTGACGTGACCGATGCCATTCGAGATGATAAGCCAATAGCTGACCAAAAGCTTGCAGCGCTCAATGTGTTCACCAAAGTCATGCATGAAAAACGTGGTTTGCCGAGCCAGGCTGATGTCGAGTGTTTTTTGAAGGCGGGTTACGAACAACGTCATATTCTAGATATTGTTACTGCGATTGCGGTTAAAACCATGAGCAATTACACAAATCATTTGTTTCATACCAAGTTAGATGACATGTTTGCTGAGCGTGCCTGGCATGGCTGAGTCAATAGTCAAACGAACCGATAGAGTATAGGTTTGAGCACTTTGACTTAAAAATCATGCTTGTAGACACGCGGTTTTTCAACTCACAACAGAGGCGGCTATGAAAGATCAACAAACCCTAGTAATAATATTGCAGATAATGGTAATAGCCAGCCTATGTAGCCGATCAGTGCGCCCAAGCCGGGAATACCGAGCACCAGAAACAGACTCGGTGCACAACATGCACCACCGGTGAGCAATGCTGGCAACGCGCTCATACTGCTAGTTGATTTTGATAGCTGACAGGCCTGGGTTGTCATTGATATGACACCATACTGTTTCTATGAGCAAGCTAACAGTCATAATATTCTGTAAAAAATAAATCTAAATCAGTGGTTTGCTTAGTGGTGTCTAAAAAATGTGGTTTAACTGTAACAATTTTAGTGTTACTAAGACTCATGCTAAACATTAAAGGAGATGCTAATGCACGATCTGGTTCAAGAATATTATGGCAAACAACTCACCCGTACCGAAGACCTCAGGACCAGCGCCTGTTGTGATGCTAGCGCCATACCGGAATGGTTAAAACTTTTGCTTAGCAATATTCATGAGGAAGTGCTGGTACGTTATTATGGTTGTGGTCTGGTCTGTCCAGCAGAATTAAAAGGTGCTCGAATTTTGGATTTAGGTTGTGGCACTGGGCGTGATGTCTATGCCCTGTCACAATTGGTCGGACCAGAAGGCGAAGTAGTTGGTGTTGATATGACCGATGAACAGCTCGCTATCGCCAAGCAATATCAGCCTTATCATGCCGAGCAATTTGGTTTTGATAATGTACGCTTTATTAAAGGCTATATCGAAAAATTAGCCGAGCTTGATCTGGCTCTCGGCAGTTTTGATGTCATTGTTTCCAATTGTGTGATTAACCTGTCACCTGACAAGTCAGCAGTGATGCAAGGCATTTACGATTTACTCAAACCGGGTGGGGAATTTTACTTTTCGGATGTCTATTCAGATCGACGCGTGCCGGACGTCGTCAAATTTGATCCCGTTTTATATGGCGAATGTCTTGGTGGTGCCTTGTATTGGAAAGATTTTGAGCGGCTGGCACATCAAACGGGGTTTGCTGATCCTCGTTTAGTGGAAGATCGTCCGCTTGATATTACCGATACAGCGTTATTGCCCCGTATTGGTAATATTCAATTTTTCTCTGCCACCTATCGCTTATTCAAGCTCGATCAATTAGAAACAGCCTGCGAAGACTACGGACAAGCAGTTATTTATAAAGGCACCATCGCCAATCACCCCAACCATTTTATGCTCGACAAACATCACTTTATTGAAACCGGTAAGGTGTACCCCGTCTGTGGTAATACCTGGAAGATGCTGTCTGATACGCGCTTTGCCGCGCACTTTGAGTTTATCGGTGATTTTTCACGGCATTACGGCATTTTTGAGGGCTGTGGTACGGCATTGCCGTTTGAAACAGCGACAGAGGCAGGGGCTACACCATGTTGTTAGCACAAACCTCTCACCAAGCCAAATGGAATGTCTTGGTTTTGTGTACCGGTAATTCGGCTCGCAGCATTATGGCTGAAGCGTTGTTTAATGAAGTGGCTGGTGATGTGTTCAGAGCCTTTAGTGCAGGCAGTTATCCTACCGGTAAAGTCAACCCCTTTGCCATTGCCCAACTACAAAAAAATGGTTTGCCAATTGGCCATTATTTCAGTAAAAGTTGGGACAGTTTCACCGGACCTGATGCGCCTGAACTGGATTTTGTGGTGACGGTGTGTGATAACGCTGCCAATGAACCTTGTCCCGCATTTTCTGGAGAGTATTTGAATGTGCACTGGCGCTTTCCAGATCCAGCGGCGTACAAAGAGGAAGAAACAGCAACGCTGGCTTTTCAATCCGTTTTTGAGGCAATGAAAAACCGGATTGAATACTTAAAACAGCCTGATATTGCGGCTGATAAGCGGACACTTCATCAGGTGATGATAAACCTTGTTGATGAGATACCTTATGCTTATCTACAGAAACTTGAAGGTTAATTTAATGACGTGGTTTACCAGCAGTATTTTAGGTTTGTTATGCCTATCAGGTCTAGCACAAGCAGATCAACGACTGAACTTGACGGGTTCAAGTACGGTTGCCCCGGTGGTGATGGAAATAGCCAAACGGTTTGAAGCGAATAACCCCGATGTTCGTATCGACGTTCAGACCGGTGGCCCTACTCGATGCTACCGGCATCTATACTGGTCATGATTATTGCGATTTTTATTTGGTTCCTACGCACCAGCTTGGTAACTTACCTAGGAACGCTCTTCGTTCGGTGACGTTCCACGTCACTGACTGCATTCCGACGAACGATAAGACAACCACAGGATGAACTGACCGCTGCCTTTGTACATGGTCGCAAAGGCTAACAGCTATTTGTAATAAATCAGTCTGTTATTAGACTAAGTGCCATTATTGACAGGAAAAGTTATGCACCCAACGTTACCAAAATTGTTACCGGGAAATTTTCCGGAGATCCACCGCAAGCAGCTCAAAACATTACAGGTCAACCTGGGTTATTTATGCAATCAAAGTTGTGTGCATTGTCATGTCAATGCTGGCCCAACCCGCACTGAAATGATGGATGACGACAATATCGATTTGCTGGTCGAGTTATTAGGGACTGGTCAAATCGAGACTTTGGATCTAACCGGCGGTGCCCCAGAAATGCATCAGCGTTTTAACTATCTGGTGACGCAAGCCAGAAAAGCCGGTGTGCATGTGATAGATCGCTGTAATCTTACCATTCTTACTGAGCCTGGTTATGAGGATCTCACTGGTTTCCTGGCTGACCATCAGGTAGAGGTTGTGGCTTCTTTGCCATGCTACTCCATGGAAAATGTTGATAAACAACGGGGTAATGGTGTGTTTGAACGCAGTATCCAAGCCTTGAAATGCTTAAATAAATTAGGCTACGGACAGGCTGATAGCGGACTTGTTCTAAATTTGGTTTATAACCCACAGGGCGCGTCGTTACCTCCTAATCAAACAGCGTTAGAGCAGGACTACAAACGTGAGTTAAAAGCGCATTTTGAGATTGTTTTTAACCAGCTTTTTTCGCTCGCTAATATGCCAATCCAGCGCTTTGGCTCGATGCTGATTTCCAAAGGTGAATTTGATGGCTATATTGACTTACTGCGGAACAATCATCGTGATGACAATCTCGACAGTGTGATGTGTCGGACGCTGATTAGTGTTGATTGGCAAGGCCATCTCTATGACTGTGACTTTAATCAGTTATTGGCACTACCACTGGCTGGCAAAGATAAGCCGCACTTACGCGATCTTTTTAATAGCGATTTCGAAGGGTTGTCGATTAGCACCGCAAACCATTGTTTCGGATGTACCGCAGGTCAGGGCAGCAGCTGTAAAGGGGCTTTGTAGCCGGTCAAACTCACCTTAAACAAGAGAATAAATATGTCCAAAAAAATCATTTTTTTAGTTATCGGCTTGCTCATTGCTGCATTCTTTATGTTCGATGTTCAGCATTATTTAACGTTGAGCAGCATCAAGCAGAGTTTGACCAGTTTTGAAGGCTGGCGCAGCCAAAATCCAGTGCTAGTCGGTCTCGGCTTTTTTGCTGGCTATAGTGTTATTACGGCCTTGTCCTTACCAGGCGCAGCAGTGATGACATTGGCTGCCGGTGCATTATTTGGGCTGTGGTGGGGAGTGTTGATCGTGTCTTTTGCCTCAACTATAGGCGCAACATTGGCATTTCTGGTGTCACGGTTTTTATTGAGAGACTGGGTGCAGCAACGTTTTGGCAATCGTCTACAAGCCATTAATAACGGCATTGAAAAAGAAGGCGGCTTTTATTTATTCACCTTGCGCTTAGTGCCTATTTTTCCATTTTTTATTATTAATCTGGTGATGGGCTTAACACCTATTAAAATCTGGACTTTTTACTGGGTGAGCCAAGTCGGTATGTTGGTCGGCACACTGGTCTATGTTAATGCCGGTACCCAGATCGCACAAATCGACAGTCTTGCTGGCATCATGTCGTTTAATCTGCTGGCATCTTTTGCCTTGTTGGGTATTTTTCCACTGATTGCCAAGAAAGTAATTGACTGGGTAAAAGGCAGACGGGTTTATCAAGGCTGGACTAAACCTAAACAGTTTGATCGCAATTTAGTCGTCATTGGTGCTGGTGCTGCCGGACTGGTGTCTTCTTATATTGCGGCAACAGTCAAAGCCAAAGTCACCTTGGTCGAAGCCCACAAAATGGGCGGAGATTGTCTGAATTATGGTTGTGTGCCCAGCAAGGCGATTATTCGTTCGGCAAAACTGGCCCAACATATGCGAGATGGCGTCAAATATGGTTTAAATGCGACTCAGCCTGAGTTTTCATTTAAGGCTGTAATGCAGCGGGTATATAACGTTATCAAACAGGTTGAGCCACATGACAGCGTTGAACGTTATACCCAGCTTGGTGTTGAGGTTTTGCAAGGTTATGCAACGATTGTTGATCCATGGACAGTTCAGATAAAACACCATGATGGTCAAACTCAAACCTTGACCACGCGCAGTATTATTATTGCAACTGGTGCAGCGCCCTTGGTGCCCGATTTACCCGGCATTGATGATGTCGGTTATGTCACCAGTGATACTGTTTGGCAAAAGTTTGCCGAATTAGATGCAATACCCAAACGACTGGTGGTATTGGGTGGTGGGCCAATTGGTTGTGAATTGTCACAGGCATTTGCCAGATTGGGCGCTGACGTTACCCAGGTTGTGCGCGGTGAGCGCCTGATGAGTCGTGAAGATAACGATGTTTCTGAACTGGCTCAAGCAGCACTCGCTGACAATGGCATTCGGGTTTTAACCAAGCATCAAGCGTTAGGTTTTGAGCGTGATGGTGATGACAAAGTCATTATTGTCAAAAGTGCCGCTGGTGAACAGCGTATTGTGTTTGATGCGTTGCTTTGCGCTATTGGCAGAAAGTCACGACTTTCGGGTTACGGTCTTGAAAACCTGGGTATTGAGAGCGAACGCACCATTCAAACTAATGCCTTTCTGCAAACCCGTTTCCCTAATATTCTAACTGCCGGCGATGTCGCAGGTCCTTATCAGTTTACTCATACTGCAGCCCATCAAGCCTGGTATGCATCGGTCAATGCTTTATTTGGTCAATTTAAAAAATTCAAGGCTGATTACCGGGTGATCCCCTGGGTGACTTTTATTGACCCAGAAGTTGCCAGAGTTGGTATCAATGAGCAGGAAGCGCGTGAGCAAAACATTGATTATGAAGTGACCCGATATGGCATTGATGATCTGGATCGAGCCATCGCCGATAGTGCAGCACATGGCTTTATTAAAGTGCTTACTGTGCCCGGTAAAGATAAAATCCTTGGTGTGACAATTGTCAGTGAACATGCTGGTGAGTTGCTGGCGGAGTTTGTGCTGGCGATGAAACATGGATTGGGACTCAATAAGATTCTAGGGACTATTCATCCTTATCCAACCTGGGTAGAAGCCAACAAATATCTAGCAGGCGAATGGAAACGTGCCCATGCGCCACAATGGGCATTTAAGCTTTTGGATCGATTCTTTCGCTGGCAAAGAGGTTGATTTAATGTTTCGTAAACTATTATTGTGTATAAGTTTTATGTGTGCAGGCGTTGCAACTGCGCAGGCTTTTGATCATCAACTATGGGATGACCTTTTAAAACGCCATGTAGTGGTAATTGACGGCGGTCAAATCACCAAAGCAGATTATGCTGGTTTTCAAGGTCAGCGGCAGGATTTAAAGCAGTATCTGGATTCGGTTGCAATGGTCAGTCAGACAGAGTTTGATAATTGGTCCAACGACTCGCAGCTGGCATATCTTATCAATGTCTACAACGCGTGGACAGTTGAATTGATCTTGACCAAATACCCTGATTTAGACTCTATTAAAGCGTTAGGTAGTGTTTTTCGCTCGCCTTGGAAAAAAACATTTATTCCTTTATTTGGCCAAGAAGTATCACTGGATCATATCGAACATGACCTAATTCGAGGATCTGTTCGCTATAACGAGCCACGTATTCATTTTGCTGTCAATTGTGCCAGTATTGGTTGTCCGGCACTCAGAAACGAGGCCTATACGCCTGAGTTGCTCGATGCTCAGTTAGAACAACAAACACAGCTCTTTTTGCAGGATAAAAGCCGTAATCGACTCGATGGCAACCGTTTGATGGTGTCTGAAATATTTAAATGGTATCGCAAAGATTTTGAGCAAGGTTGGCGTAATACTGGATCACTGACAGCATTCCTGGCGCTTTATGGCAAGGCTCTCGGGCTAGATTCAGAACAGCAAACACAATTACAACAATGTGAGATAGCCATTGATTTTCTTGGCTATGACTGGCAACTTAATGATGCCCTATGAAATCACTAGCCCTGATTGTACCTGTGCTCAATGAAGCTGAAAATGTGACGTTTTTAGTTAGCCAGTTATCGATGCTCAACCAATCACAAGACGATATTGTTATCGTCGATGGCGGCAGTACTGATGGCACGCAGCAACGCCTTGCAGAGTTGAATGTGAAAACAGTATCAGCACCGAAAGGTCGCGCCAGTCAGATGAATGCCGGTGCCATGCATAGTGATGCCGATATTTTAGTGTTTTTACATGCTGATACTGAACTGCCAGCCAAGGCATTGGACTTGATTAGAAAAGCGATTGCTGACGGTGCTGATTGGGGACGGTTTGATGTGCGAATTTCTGGTAAACATCCGATGTTACAGATCATTGCCTTATTGATGAATTGGCGATCACGCTTAACCGCTATTGCCACAGGTGATCAGGTGATCTTCATGCGTCGTGAATTATTTAATGCTGTAGGTGGTTTTCCTGAACAACCCTTAATGGAAGATATTGAGATCAGTAAACGCCTCAAAAAAATCAGCCGCCCCGCCTGTTTGTCTGATAAGGTCACCACATCAGGTCGGCGCTGGCAAAAATATGGGATATGGAAAACCATAGTGCTAATGTGGCGGCTACGATTTGCTTATTGGCGTGGTGTACCTGCATCAACATTGGCTGAGTATTACCGATGAAGCCGGTGCGGATAGTGATTATGGCTAAAGCACCGATACCGGGTTTGTCAAAAACCCGCTTAATCCCCGATCTGGGATCGCAAGCAACAGCCTTACTTGCAAGACGCATGTTTCTGCACAGCATTAACACAGCAATAGAAGCCAATCTTGGCACAGTAGAGTGTTGTGTTGTGCCAGATCATGACAATCCTGTCTGGAGTCAATTCAAACGAGACTTTTCTATAGAGTGGAGCTCTCAGGTCGAAGGTGATTTGGGACAGCGAATGGGGCATGTCGCAGAACGAATAAGCAAGCTAGGACAGAAAATCATTCTGATAGGAACAGATTGCCCGATGCTCACTCCGAATCATTTGCGTTTTGCAGCACAATGGTTGGAGCACGGTGATGTCAGTATGATCCCTGTAGCAGACGGTGGCTATTGTCTGCTTGCACTGAAGCAATTCAATCCGGCCATTTTTGATGACGTCAGCTGGAGTACGTCAACAGTGGCTGAAAAGACTAGGCATAATTGCTCAGTTCTTGGTTGGCAACTCGCAGAGCTTGATACATTGCATGATATTGATCGTAA
>JACUUH010000091.1 GCA_014859375.1 Gammaproteobacteria bacterium | reverse complement strand
TAAAAAGCAAACAATCCAAAATCTTCAGGTGTGAATATCCTAGTTAAAATAGGAGCTGCTGCAATTGGCAAGGCCTGCGCAATGGTGGTGCCGGTCATTAGGGTGAGCACATTGCGGCTGAATTCGGATTTTGGTCTTAGCCTTTTGATCACTGCAATTCTACCTGAATTATTTTAACTGCTTCCTTTGCATAATAATTTGCACCAACTTGGTTAAGATGATGGTCATCAAAGTAGATCATCTCTTGCTTACCAGTTACCCCCTGCATAAACGGTGCGTAATTAAATAGCTCAAAATCATTGAATCTTAATAGTTTTATATTTTTATTATTTGGTATTAATTTTTCTAACCGCATGTTTGCTTCAATGTATTCATTGTTAATTTCTACTTGTGCTGGGAATCCCATGTTCTTGAATCTTGCTACTCGTTGTAAATTGAATTTGAATTTCGGCACTTGCGAAACGACAAGTAGTGTTTGCTCTGGCTTTCTCAGACTCATAAAATCAGTGAGTATGGTATTAAATTCTGAACTTTGTGTTTGATACGACCATGCACTAGCTAAAAAAATAATTTTAGCTTGATCAATATATTTTTCTGCTTCAGCTATTTGCTTAAGACAGGATTCTTGTGCCCATTCAGGTATCCTTTGGTAGTCAAATCCTGGTATGGTTACACAACTACTAGCTGTGATGATTTTTGCTTTAAACCCTAACTCTTTGCCTAAATAATCAAAAAAATGATTCAGCATTGCAGCATGAGAGTCTCCCAGCACAAGCACTTCCCGATCGCTATTCAAATCACCTTGTAGACAATTCCCAACAATTTTACCGTGGCAAATCGTAGCAGGATCAGCATAGCGTCTGTATTCAATCGGTAATTGTTCTGGTGTAAAGACAGTATTCACCTTTGCCAAGCTTTGTGAAGTGCCAAAGATTGTGAAAAGTAATAAACTCCATCCAACGATTTGTTTTTTTGCCGTTTTCTTTGCCCGAAAAGGGCGTTCAACAAAGTAATAGGAAATTACTGACAAACTCAGTGTGAGCAAAATAAATAGCAGGCTGTAATTTATGGCTAACACTTCAGTACCTGAAAAATATCGTAATAAAGCCAAAACTGGCCAGTGCCATAAGTAAAGTGAATAAGAGATTGCGCCTATCCAAACTAATGCTTTGTTGCTCAGTAGGTAACCGATCAAACCTTGTGATGGCTTGACCAGTAAAAGCACGGCACCCAACACTGGCAAAAGTGCTGCAACGCCAGGAAATGAACCTAGTAATGGTTGTGCAATAACCGCTACAAGAATAAGCCCTATCCCTAACCGGCTTAATACTTGCCCCCCCCCACTTGTTACGTTGTTAGTTATGTATATTGCGGCAAGACAACCTGCGAAGAACTCTGGCAGTCTGGCATAGAGGTTGTAATAGGTGGCCTGCTCAATACCTAATACTCGCAAACGATATTCAGCTAATAATGTGAATCCCATTAACAGTAGCCATAAGCTCCATTTCAATGCATGGCTAGGTAAAATTAATATTAAAAATGGCGCGAGAATATAGAACTGCATTTCAACTGCAAGTGACCAAGTATGCAGTAACGGTTGTTCTATGTTAATGGGAGCAAAGTAATCACCGAATTCGGCAAAGTAATTATTGCTGTTAAACCAAGCCGCTTTTGTAAGGCCATCTTTAAAAGTGTCGAAATCTTGAGGCAAGAGGAAAACTGCTGCAGCAAAAGAAACCACGATCAACATCACAAAGTAAGCAGGCGCAATGCGTTTGAATCGACTGGCATAAAAATATTTTAGGACATCAGGCAAAGCGTAGTCAGGTTGAGCTTTTTTATTTAATAAAATGCTGGTAATCAAAAACCCTGAAATCACCAGAAATACATCGACACCAATAAAACCACCGGGCAACCAAGCAGGATTAAAGTGAAAAGCCATTACGGCAAGTACTGCAATTGCTCTTAAACCTTGTATATCAGGCCGATATGTAACCGTATTCATATCGTTAACATCCGGATGAATTGTTTTTGTTGCTTCAAAATAATATTGAGAAATATTGTCAAATAGTGATGAAAAATCATGTAACCAGGCCTGCTACTTTTAAGCCTAACTGCCGGGCCGTTGTCCATTTGCCGCCGAATACAGTTATTACGTTTTGATTTTGTTGTATGGCGTATTCGCGGGTGGCTTTGTTTGGATTGTCGGCGCTTTTTATGAGTGGGCGCAGGCCTGGTTGTTTGTTAGCCACGGATGAACACGGATTTTGACGGATACTATTTTTCACTAACATTCTCCGCTGCGATATCTTC
>JACUUH010000090.1 GCA_014859375.1 Gammaproteobacteria bacterium | reverse complement strand
CCACCAAACCAGAATCATTTGGTCGTGCTGTTTTGGAGGCGTTAAGCCTAGGTGTACCGGTAATTGGTTATGATCATGGTGGTGTCGGTGAAATTTTAAACGCTATATTTCCAGAAGGAAAAACACCGCTCAATAATGCAAGTGCACTACATGACCGCATAATGCCCTTACTAAAAAACAAGGTCATAAGCAACACCAATGACCTATTCTCAAAACATGCAATGCTGTCAAAAACACTCGAACTCTATAAAAAAATAACTACACTGCCATGATGTTTTTTTTGTGTATATTTCCTTATACATTAAACTACACCCCATATTACTGCTTGGAACTAAGATGAAAATAGCACTTATCAGCGTAGATTTTTTTCCCAATGTTGGCGGCGTTGCTGCGCATGTTGTTGAATTAGGCAAAGCCTTAGCTGTCAACGGACATGAAGTTCACGTTCTAACACTCCCCATTGCCGACAAGCGCGAACCTGAAGAAAACTGGCAAGGAATGGTGGTTCATCGTCCATGCATTCCAAAATCAAAACCTTTATACACTTTTTTTATGAAGCGCTGGTTAAGGAATTTTTTAAAAAAAAATCCTATTGATATCATACATGTGCATGGCATGCGCCCATTAGAAACCACCAAAGGACTCGGTGTTCCTGTCTTATTTACCAATCACACTTCAGGCTATCTGCGACGACTTGAAAAAGGTCAAAAAGTCCATGCCGAACTTGCGAAACGCCTTGCCCATATTTGCCATGTTTTAGCTCCTAGTGAAGAGCTATGTCAGGCAACACGAACTGTTGGCTTTAAAAATCCAATTGATTTCATTCCTAATGGTGTCGATATAACTCGTTTCACTCCAGCCGAAAATCGTCCTGAAAGACCCGTTACAATTTTACTTGCTCGTCGCTTGGTCGATAAGAATGGGGTCACAGTTTATGCCGAGGCTGTGAAGGCATTAAAAGGACTAAACGTAAACTTGCTGTTTGCTGGTAATGGCCCTGAACGACATAAAGTCGAACAAATACTCAAAGCGAATGGCATGTATGATAAATCAACCTTTCTTGGCGATATATCAAATCAACAAATGCCCGATATTTATCGCTCTGCCGACATATCGGTCTTACCCTCATTTATGGAGGCCACCAGCATCACTGGATTAGAATCCATGGCCTGTCGCTTACCACTGATTGGTACCTGCGTAGGCGGTATTCCAACCTTAATTAGTGATGGTGAAACCGGGATATTAGTACCACCAGGCGATCCCAACTTGCTAGGTAAAGCTCTCGTTGAATTAGTAAATAATCCAACACTGCGCGAAGAAATGGGATTAAAAGCACGGAAAAAAGCAGAGCAACAATTTTCATGGTTATCTATTGCTGCACGCACCGCGGCCATATACCAACGCTATATTTAAGCTAAAGGAATAAAAAAATATCTATGAAAAAAATAATGGTCATCTTCGGTACCCGTCCTGAAGCAATCAAAATGGCACCACTCATTCATGCACTACAAGCCCATCCAGATTTACAGCCAATTGTGTGTGTCACCGCTCAACATCGTCAAATGCTTGATCAAATTTTAACTTTATTTAATATTAAGCCCGATGTCGATCTTGATCTGATGCGCCCGAATCAGAACTTAGCTGAGCTCAGTTCACGTGTGCTGGACAAACTTTCACCCATTATTGCAGAATACCAACCAGATGCGATCTTGGTACAAGGTGATACCACCACTACTTTTTGTGCTGCATTAGCTGCTTTTTATCACAATATACCCGTTGGCCATGTCGAAGCTGGCCTACGTACTGGCGATATTCGGTCACCATTTCCTGAAGAAATGAACCGTGTGTTAACCACTAAACTAGCACGCTGGCATTTTGCGCCAACAAGCTACAATCGTGAGACATTATTGGCAGAAGGTATTAATGAAGATATGGTGTTCGTAACAGGTAACCCTGTAATCGATGCTCTGCTATGGGTTAAAAATAATATCCTTGCTGATTCAGTCGCTAAGCAAGTAGCTACAGCAACCCTTTCTCGTCCTTATATTTTAGTCACGGGACATCGACGTGAAAGTTTCGGTAGCGGCTTTGAATCGATTTGTCAGGCACTAAAACAAATTGCACTAAATCACCCTGAAATAGATATTGTCTATCCTGTTCACCTCAATCCATCTGTTCAAGAGCCTGCTAGCAGAATATTAGCCAGCGTATCAAACGTTCAGCTTATTGCGCCACAAGATTACACTGACTTTATTGCATTAATGGATAAAAGCCTCTTTATACTAACTGATTCAGGCGGCGTGCAAGAAGAAGCGCCATCCTTAGGTA
>JACUUH010000046.1 GCA_014859375.1 Gammaproteobacteria bacterium | reverse complement strand
TAAGTCATTGTTCGTTATAGGGTAGCTGACTATTCTTATCCAGAACTGAGGTTAGTTAGTCACAAATCGCTGTCAATGCAATTTTTCCTATGGTATTGCCTGACACTAATTTGTCATGAGCAAGCGTGATATTTTCTGCCGTTATCGGGCCTATGATTTCAGTTAACGTTGAGTTAAGTTCGCCTTTATCAAGTAAGTGTGACACTTGTGTCAGGATGTGACCTTGCTGTGACATATCGTTGGTTTTAAACATAGGGCGAGTGAACATAAATTCCCAAACAAAGCCGGCACTTTTAGATTTAAGACAATCTAAATCGTGTTTTTGTTGTGTTCCGACGATGCTACAGATCATACCTTGTGGTGCAATTAATTCTGCCATGCTTTTAAAATGTCGATCTGTGTTATTAAGACACACTATATAGTCTGGATCAGCCAAACCCAAGCTACGATATTGTAGGACGAGATCAGCATGATGATTAATGACATGATCAGCACCTTGCTTAACACACCATCGTTCTGATTCTGATCGAGATGCCGTCGTAATAACGTTTAGTTTGGCTATTTTTTTTGCCAGTTGAATAGCAATCGAACCCACACCACCGGCACCACCTATAATAAGAATGTTTTTACCAGCATCACACTCAGCAGTAATTTTGAGTCTGGAAAATAAGGCTTCCCACGCGGTTAGACTGGTCAGCGGCATAGCTGCGGCTTGTTCGGCAGATAATGATTTGGGTGCAAGACCTACGATACGTTGATCAACCAGTTGATGGCTGGCATAACAGCCAGAACGTCCAACATCTCCAGCATAGAACACACGATCACCGACAGTAAATAAATCAACATCGTTACCAGTTTCAATGACAGTACCAACGGCATCCCAACCCACTATTTTAGGTGACGCTAATGCTTGGTTAATACTGGCTTTAACTTTAGTATCAACTGGATTGACGGCAATCGCCTCAATAGCAATTAATAGATCGTTGCCTGTGGCTGTTGGCGTTGCCTGTTCAACTAATATCGGGTCTGAACTGTTACTGGTAAAACCGAATGCTTTCATAATGCTGTCTTATTGTTATGGTTAATTGGTTTCTTTACCCAAATTATAAGCTGCCAAAATCACATTTTTAAGTTGGGGATGATCATCGATATTGTCAATATCAAGTTGTTGTTTTATCAATGGTGCTAAGTGTTTGAGCTGCTGCTGTTGATGCCAGGCATGTTCAAAACCATGGTGATCAAACTGACCTTCGTTATAAAAAGTAACTGCACTACCTTGTGGCTGACTAAATTGGATAGGTTCGGCGATTAACATTTCAAATTCATAGGAATAGCTATCGATACCACTTGTTTGAGCTAATAGCTGATGAAGATCGGGTAATGTGCCATAGCTATGCATGACTTTATCTAAATCTAGTTCAGTACTGGGGGTAAAGGCTTTTCCTTTAAAATAAAACTCAACACTTGCCGTAATTTTGTTTGCCATATCTTACCTACGTAATAATTGCTTCAGTGCTTCTAAGTAATCCGCTTCTGATGGCGCTGTATTGTTACGTTGTGCTAACCAAAGTGATTCGGTTAAACATTCCATCATCTGATGTTCAGCTCCATGGGCATCACCGCATTTATGTAATAGCTGTTGATATAGTGCTCGGATACCATCAGGTCGATTGCTTGAAATTTGTTCATGCAATGAAATATGCAAACCCATATGTAAAAATGGATTTGTTTGACCATCTTCGACAAAATAATCTCGCTCTAAACTGGCATCACTCTGAAAAATAAAGTGGTATTCAGGGTGCGCTTCGATAACCTGTGCAATGATGGTTTCTAATGCATTTAGCGTTACATTATTCTGTTTTTTTTGCCAAACATCATGGTAAAACTGACGTAATTGCTGACGGTTTTGTCCAAACATTAACTTTTTGCCAGCTTTTTCTGTTGCCGACGAAACTCATCACATAAATCAGTAACAACACATTGATCACAATGCGGTTTTCTTGCAACGCAGACATAGCGTCCATGGAGGATCAGCCAATGATGGGCATCTTGCTTGAATTCATTCGGAACCACTTTGATCAGACGATCTTCAACCTGACGTACTGTTTTACCTTTAGCTAGGCCTGTCCGATTAGCAAGACGAAACAGATGGGTATCAACGGCAATAACAGGATGCTTGAAAATGGTATTTAAGATGACATTGGCTGTTTTACGTCCAACACCGGGAAGTGCTTCGAGGGCGGCCCGATCTTCAGGTACTTCGCCATTATGTAAGCTTAATAGTTGCTGACAGGTTTTAATCACGTTTTCAGCCTTACTATTAAATAAGCCAATGGTTTTGATGTATTGTTTCAGTCCATCAACACCTAAATCCAGAATAGCTTGTGGCGTATTAGCAATAGGATAGAGTTTATCGGTTGCTTTATTTACACCAATATCGGTTGCTTGTGCAGATAAAATAACGGCAATCAATAATTCAAACGGGCTAGCGTAATTAAGCTCGGTAGTCGGCTCAGGATTGTGTGCTTTGAGTCGAGCAAAAAACACATGCCGCTGTTGTTGATTCATAGTTATCCAGCAATAGCTTCAGCGATCATCGCTTTTTGTTTTGTTTCGTGGGCTTTTTGTCGCGCATCAATGACATTTTTTAAGGCGACAATTAAACCTAAGCCAATAAAAGCACCTGGCGGTAATAATGCGATTAAAAAGCCACGATAATCTTCAAATACGACAATGGTAAATTGTCGTGCTGCGTCACCAAACATTAAGTGTGCTTCACTAAACAAGGTACCTTGCCCAATCAATTCACGCATTGAGCCTAATAAAACCAGTACAGCAGTAAACCCTAGTCCCATCATTAAACCATCAACAAGTGCTGGTCCTACCGGATTGCGTGATGCAAACGCTTCAGCACGACCAGTGATGGCACAGTTGGTGACGATCAATGGAATAAAAATGCCCAAAATCACATATAGCTCATGAAACCATGCATTCATGGATAATTCGATAATGGTGACTATCGATGCAATGATCAACATAAATACGGGTAAACGCGCTTCGTCTGGAATGTGTTTACGAAGTAGGGATACCAAGCCATTTGATGCAACCAAGGTTAGGATAGTGGCAAGCCCTAATCCCAAACCATTAATTGTCGTGTTTGTCACAGCAAGCAACGGGCACAGTCCTAATAGTTGGACTAATGCTGGATTATTTTTCCATAATCCATCACGAATAATAGTGCTGTATAGTTTATTCATCTGGCGTCACCTCAAACAATGTGTCGCGGTTTTTATTAAAGTACTCTAAGGCTTTTTTTACAGCATCGACCACAGCTCGCGGCGTAATGGTTGCTCCTGTGAACTGATCAAAACTGCCACCATCTTTTTTAACTTTCCATTTTGATTCAGCAGGATTGGTTAAGGAAAGTCCTTTGAATTGACGGATCCAATCTGATTTTTGTTCATTTATCTTATCACCTAAACCAGGCGTTTCTTTATGGCTGATCACTCGAGCACCAGCAATGCTACCATCGTAATAGACACCGATAAGTAACTTGATTTCACCGCTATAGCCATTGGGTGCAACACTGGTGAAGACTGCCGCTACTGGTTTAGCATCAAAACGAGCTCTATAAACAATCGTGTCTTGTTTTGTTCCTAATAGCTTGTTTTTACTGATCGTCAAGGTATCTGACAAAATAGCATTATTATAGTCACTACTATCTACAATTTGATTGATTGCCTTCAATAAGGCTTGTTGCTCATTTTCGCTGATTTTTTCTCGGGTATTAGCCTCCGTCATTGCAACAAGTGACGTTGCTACGATAGCAAATACAGCCAGCATTAAGCCAACACGAAAAATATGAGTTTTTAATGACGCCATTATTTCACTGCTCCATAGACTCTTGGTTGGGTGTAATAATCAATCAAAGGTACCAACATATTCATTACTATTATCGCAAAAGCAATGCCATCGGGGTAACCGCCCCAAACCCGTATAATGTAGGTTAATAGACCTACGCCAACACCGAACACTAATCGTCCTTTAACTGTGGTGGCAGCTGTAACAGGATCCGTTGCAATAAAAAATGCGCCTAACATTGTGCCGCCACTCAACAAATGGAATAGTGGTGAAGCAGTTGTTTCTGGAGCAAGCAACCATGTGATAAGACTAATTGCTAATAGACCACTTAACATGGCAACTGGTATATGCCAGCTTATGACACGGCGATACAATAATGCCAGACCACCGATGGCAAACCAGATATTAACCCATTCCCAACCTTTACCACCAACATGACCAAATAACGGTTGTTGAATGACTTGTGATGGTACGTGTAGTAAGCCAATCTCAGTTTTCATCGCATCAAGCGGGGTAGCGCCAGATACACTATCAACAGCTGTAGTCAATTGACCTTGAAAGATCATTTGAAACGCTGAATTAAAATCGATAGGAGCATCACTTAAAGCAGATATAGGTAACCATGTGGTCATCTCAAGCGGAAATGAAATCAACAGTAATACATAGGCAGCCATTGCCGGGTTAAACGGGTTATAACCCAAGCCACCATATAAATGTTTAGCAAAAATAATGGCAAACAAAATCCCTATTGTTGTCAGCCACCACGGCGCTAGTGGCGGTAGTGCAATAGCAAGTAATACGGCCGTTACAATTGCACTGCCATCGGTTAAAAAAGGTTTAATAGGACGTTGACGCAGTTTTAGCATTAGTGCTTCGGTAGCTAATGCAACGACCACTGCAAGTACGATATTAATAAGCACGCCAGGCCCAAAAAAATAAACTAAAGCAATAATTGCCGGAATCAATGCTAATAGTAACTGTGCCATGAGCAAGGTGACTCGATTCATTCCCGATAAAAACGGTGAAGATAATCTACTTCTTAAAGGCATGGTTAGCTCTCCGATCCGTCAGATGGGGATTGTGCGGCTTGTTCTTGCTTTTGTTTGGCGGCTTGTGAGGCTGCTAAAGCTAATTTTCGTTGACGTTGACGCTCTTCTTTCTCTTGTTGCTCTAATTCTTGACGAGCTAAACGGTTTTCATGGCGTATGCGCGCCTGATCAGATTTAGCTGCTTCCAGTTGTTGATTCATTGTTTCGGTTTTGGCAAAACGGAAGTAATGAACCAGTGGGATTTTACTTGGGCAGACATAACTGCAACAGCCACATTCGATGCAATCAAACAGGTTGTATTGACGGGTTTTTTCCAGATCTTTATCGCGAGCATACCAATATAACTGCTGTGGTAATAAGCTGGCAGGGCAGGCTGTAGCACATTCACCACAACGTATGCAGGGTAACGGTTTTTCTGCTGGAGCAGCAGCATCAACACCCACTAAAATACAGTTGGCTGTTTTAGTGACAGGTAAATTATCACCAGACAGGTTATACCCCATCATTGGACCACCCAGAATAAATGGCGCATTGGGTTCGCGTGTGGTTTCACAAAAGGCTAATAACTCATGCATGGGTGTGCCGAACAAGGTCTCGAAATTACCGGCATGTTTGACATCTGTGCCAGTGACAGTAACGATGCGTGAGATAAGTGGCTCGCCATGTTTGATAGCGCGACCAATAGCATAAGCAGTTCCAACATTATGACATACGATTCCGATATCAATAGGCAGGCCGTGACTAGGTACCTGTTTGCCAGTGACGACTTGAATCAGTTGTTTTTCACTTCCGGCAGGATAACGCGTTGGTACAGCCATGATTGTTGTGTCAATTAGCTCTGGTCTGGCAGCTAATGCCAGTTCCATGGTCGAAATTGCTTTAGGTTTATTATCTTCAATAGCAATAACGCAGTGTTTAACACGCAATGCAAAATTAATAATCTCGATACCATCGAGAATACCATCAGCGCGTTCACGCATTAGCATGTCATCACAGGTGATATAAGGTTCACATTCGACACCATTGATGATCAAGGTTTCAACATGATGATGTACGCCTGGATTGAGTTTGATAAAGCTTGGAAAACCGGCGCCACCCAGACCAACTATGCCTGCTTCACGCACATGCTGACGAATATCATGCTCAGATAGTTGGGTGTAATCTGCTATTGGGTGGTGTTCAATCCATGTGTCCAGTCCATCTGTTTCGATAGTGATACAAAGTGCAGATAAGCCTGATGGATGTGGAATCGGTTGTTCATCAATCGCACTAATAGTGCCTGAACTAGGCGCATGTAGATACACAGAAACATGACCATCTGCTTTAGCAATTTTTTGACCCTTTAGTACCTTGTCTCCGACACTGACAATCGGTATAGATTCAGCACCAATGTGTTGTTGTAATGGCAAGATCAGCTTTTTACTCAAAGGCGTTTTGCGGATAGGGGTCTCGGTTGAGCGTTTTTTGTGACCATTAAGCACTAAACCACCAGGAAATGAACCTGCAACAGTACTCATGAGCGATCTCCTAATTGGATATCAACATGATCAGGATCAGGCCAGCGCCATGTGTTCGGATTTTGTTTGGTTTCAACCATATCAATACAATCTACAGGGCAAGGCGGTAGACATAATTCACAACCAGTACATTCACTTGCGATCACCGTATGCATGTGTTTTGCACTGCCTAAAATAGCATCAACAGGACAAGCCTGAATGCATAAGGTGCAGCCTATGCAACGATCCTCATCAATGACCGCTAATGTTTTAGGTTTTTCGACACCACATGCTTCATCAAGCGGTTTTGGCTCAACTTCTAATAATTCAGCTAAGGCTTGAATTGTTGCTTCACCACCCGGTGGGCAACGGTTAATATCAGCTTCACCAGCAGCAATGGCTTCAGCGTAGGGACGGCAACCAGCAAAACTACATTGGCCACATTGCGTTTGAGGCAATATTTTATCAATTTGATCGGCAATGGGATCACCTTCGACTTTAAATCGAATAGACGCAAAACCTAACAATAAACCAAAGATAAGCGCCATCACCGTGATGGCAATAATAGCTGTAAACATAGATTAAACCTTAACTAGGCTAACAAAGCCCATAAAGGCCATAGACATCAGTCCAGCTGTGATTAAACCGATAGCAGCACCTTGAAAGGGTACAGGTACATCGGCAGCAGCAATACGTTCACGCATCGCAGCAAAAATAACCAAGACCATTGAAAAACCGATAGCAGCACCAAAGCCATATAGGGCTGATTCAATAAATCCATGTTGTTCTTGTACGTTCAATAATGCGACCCCCAATACTGCACAATTAGTTGTGATCAGTGGCAGAAAAATACCTAACACTTGATAGAGTAGTGGACTGGTTTTATGCACAACAAGTTCTGTAAATTGCACAACAACCGCAATGACAAAGATAAAGCTTATCGTTCTAAGAAATTCGATGCCTAGTGGTGTTAACAGGTATTCATTGATTAAATAACTGGTAATTGACGACAGGGTCAATACAAAAGTGGTTGCCAGTCCCATACCCATAGCTGTTTCTAATTTGCGGGAAACGCCCATAAATGGACACAAGCCCAAGAATTTAACCAGGACAATATTATTCACCAAGATGGTGCTAATCAATATGAGGGCATACTCTGCCATACAATAACCTACTAAAATCGTCAGGAATTTTTACAAGCTAACATAATATATTCGTTTTAACCAGAAAGTATAGCTTATTTTGACCAGATCAGTAGGATTAATAGTGTATATTAATGCTTGCTTATGAACAGCTTAGCCTGTTTATGGCTGGTTTGAGATAGTTGTATTCAAACTTATTTTTTTCGTCGGTTTTGTACAGCTGTTGCTAATTCACGTAGCAGCACTTCGCTATTATCCCATGCCATACACGCATCAGTAATGCTTTGACCGTAGACTAACTCTTTGCCAAGAGTAATATTTTGCCTTCCACCGACAAGATTACTCTCTAACATTAGCCCCATGATGCGTTTTTCACCATTGCTAATTTGTTGAGCTACATCACGACAGACAACCTCTTGTTGGATGTGACTCTTACCACTGTTTGCATGGCTGCAATCAACCATAAACCGAGCTGCTTGACCGGTTCGACCAATAGTTTCAGCAGCCTGATTAATACTTTGGGAATCATAATTAGGTGTTTTTCCGCCACGTAAAATAACATGACAGTCAGGATTGCCTGTCGTTGAAAAAATGGCAGATCGACCAGCTTTAGTCATAGACATAAAGTGGTGTGGTTTAGATGCTGATAAACAGGCATCAACCGCTATTTGCAAACCACCATCTGTGGCATTTTTAAAACCAACTGGACAGGATAAACCTGAGGCTAATTCACGGTGGCCTTGGCTTTCAGTCGTTCTGGCACCAATAGCGCCCCATGAGATCAAGTCTGCAATATATTGAGGACTGATTAAATCCAAGTATTCACTACCCGCTGGTACACCCATTTCCGCTAAATCAAGCAATAATTTGCGAGCGAAATGCAGGCCGTCATTTATTTTGAAACTACCATCAAGATACGGATCATTGATTAACCCCTTCCAGCCAACAACCGAACGTGGCTTTTCAAAATAAACGCGCATAATGATATGTAGATCATCTTTAAGTTCAGTAATGAGTGGTAGTAAGCGACGTGCATAGTCACGAGCCGCATCAGGATCATGGATTGAACAGGGTCCAATAATGACTAATAAGCGATCATCCTTACCATGAATAATATCTTGAGTTTGTTTGCGAGCATTAAACACCGTTGCAGAAGCATTGTCAGTGATCGGTAATTCCTGGTGTAGTTCAGCTGGAGGCAGGACTTCCTGCAATCCAGTAATTCGTAAATCGTCTGTGTTGTATAACATGGTGAGAGAGGCTCGGACGCAATTAGGTAGTCGGGCATTTTACATGCTGAACGCGATTTATGCTATTTGATGTCTGATGTATCGAATTGCAATCTTATTTTTGTTTTATTTGTGCTTCGTTTATCTGTTCTAAAACAAGCGTAATGGCTTCGTGAATCGTTCTGGAATAGTCGACCAAACCATTTTCTTTATGAATGCCGACTTTTCTGAGCTTCAAAATCATGCGTGCATCAAGATTATTAATAACCATTTTGATGTTATGTTGTTTGAAATTTTTAGCAATAGATTCCATTGCAATCATTGCTGTCATATCCAACATCGTCACATCAGACATATCTAAAATGACCGTTTTAACCTCACTGATATGGGTAAGTACACTCAATACTTTTTGTGCCGATCCAAAAAACATGGCGCCATTAACGTCATAAATTAACACATTATTGGGTAATTCATTAGCGCGAGGGTGTTCTGTTTCAGCGTTTGGAATTAATTTCAAACCGGTTAACTCAATGCTCCGCCGAATAAATAAGACCGCAGCTAGACCCAAACCAACAGCAACGGCAATTTCCATATCAAACAATACCGTTAACGTGAAACACGTCAACAACGTTGCTTTATCTCCAGCAGGTGCGACTTTTATGATGCGGGTAAAGTGTTTTAATTCACTCATATTCCAGGCAACTAATAATAGTAATGCAGCAATGGCGGCCATTGGAATATAGGCTAACAATGGTGCTAACACTAAAATTGATCCTAAAATAAACAAAGAATGAACAACCGATGCCAGAGGTAATGTTCCACCGCTACGGATATTGCTTGCAGTACGAGCCAATGCAGCGGTTGCAGGTAAACCACCAAAGAAGGGAACGATGATGTTGCCGATACCTTGACCAATTAGTTCATCATTCGGGTTATGTGTTTTACCTGACATGCCATCAGCAACAACGGCACACAGTAACGATTCTAACGCCCCGAGTATTGCTATAGCGAAAGCTACGCCCATTAAAGAGCGAATCAGGTCAAATGATAACCCTATAGCATTACCGTCACTATCTGGTAAATTCCAAGGTAGGCTGAATTCGGGTAAAAAGGGAGGAATGCCGTTACCGATTATCCCATTAAGATCGTAGTGAAAGTGTGAACCGATAGTTGCTACTTCAAATTCAGGTATTAGTAGCGTAGCTAGCCAGGCAGCAATCGAACCAACTAATAAACCGATTAAATGTGCTGGGATCTTGGATTGTAAACGTTGCCAGCTAAATAATACGGTAAGAGTGAGTAGTCCAATAATGCTTTCTTGCCAATTGGGATGGGGTATTGCTTGAACGATCACTGATAAATTGTCGATATAGTTACCATTAAGATCAGTAATATCTAAGCCGAGTAAGTCTTTTATTTGCAATGTGGCAATGACTACAGCAATGCCTGATGTGAAACCAACAGTGACAGGATAAGGCACAATTTGAATTAGACCGCCTAATCGGGCGAGACCGAGCAATATTAAAATAATGCCTGCCATCAACCCGCTAACCAACAAGCCACCGAGGCCAAATTGTTGAACAATAGGTAATAAAATCACAACAAACGCAGCGGTTGGGCCTGATATATTGACTTTGGACCCGCCTGTTAAAGCGATGATAATTCCTGCAATAATCGCGGTATAAAGTCCATGTTGCGGAGCGACACCACTGGCAATTGCCAAGCCCATAGACAGCGGCAAGGCAATAATGCCAACAGACAGACCTGCCATGACATTAGCCTGGATCTCGCTAAGTGAGGGTTTGCTTTTGAACGATCGACGTAATGCTGAAAACACTCTGTTTTAAATAACCTGAAATTCAAACATTAAGCTAAAGGATGAAACTTATCGGCATTGAGCCATAAGTGAACCCAAATACTGGCTGCATAACCTAATGCAATTGCCCAAATCCATTTAAGATGTTCAAAGAAGGTATAAATACCTCGTGCTTGCCCCATCACTGCAACACCAGCAGCAGAACCAATCGATAATAAAGAACCACCAACACCAGCAGTAAGCGTCACCAGCAACCATTGACCATGGCTCATATCAGGCATCATCGATAACACTGCAAACATTACCGGGATATTATCAACAATAGATGAGATGATACCGATCAGGACATTGGCAGTAGTTGGCCCCAAATCACCATACAATATATCTGATCCAAGCGCTAAATAACCAATTGTACCGAGACCGCCAACAGATAAAATAATGCCATAGAAGAACATGAGAGTATCCCACTCAGCACGTTCTAACTGCTGAAAGATATTAAATGGTTGTTTGGCTGTTGCTTCTTTTTCAATGGTTAATGTCGATTGGCCATCATAGGCCTCAGTAACAGTTTTACGCTTGTCGATGATTGTGAGTCTATAACCATAGAGTTTAAGAATACCTAAACCAGTCATCATCCCAATAACAGGCGGGATGTGTAAGAAATTATGAGCACATACTGCCATAGTAATTGTGAGCAAAAATAATCCAACTACAACTAATGCACCTTCTTTCATTTGTGCTGTTTCGTTCAGTGCTGGTGGTTTTTCATTTGAAACGACCATCGACATTATCGCTGCCGGAACTAACCAGTTAACTACTGATGGTACAAATAACGCAAAGAATTCATGGAAATCAACCACGCCTTTTTGCCAAACCATTAAGGTTGTAATATCGCCAAATGGACTAAAGGCACCACCGGCATTAGCAGCAACAACAATATTGATGCAGGCGATGGCGACAAATTTATGATTGTTACCACCAACGGCCATGGCAACGGTTGCCATTAATAGTGCTGTTGTTAAGTTATCTGCAATGGGTGAGATAAAAAAGGCTAAAAGACCAGTCAGCCAAAAAATACTGCGTAACGAGAAGCCTTGATTAACTAACCAGCTTCTAAGGGCATCGAACACCCCGCGTTCTCCCATGGTGTTGATATAGGTCATTGCTGCTAGCAAGAATAATAACAATTCAGCATATTCTTCCAAGTTGTGTCGAATAGCTATTTCTGCGGTATGTTGATCGCCATGCTGTGCGTAAATCACAGCAATCATTGCCCAGATAATACCGGCAACCAACATCACCGGTTTTGATTTGCGCATATGAATTTTTTCTTCAGCGATAACCATGATGTAAGCCACAACAAAAAACAACAAGGCAACGTAACCTACCCAATGCCCAGTTAGATCGATAGTGTGCATTTCTTCTGCTGCATAGGAAAATTGAGGAAAAATCAACAATATTATGCTGGATAACAAGGCTGTTATCATGATGTTACGAGAAAGAAAAGGCGTGGTCATTATTGGTTCCTTGCGATGACAGCTAGTGTGATAAATCGGACAATGATACCTTGGTTATCTATCTTGTGAAAGATAAGCTAATGTGTTCATTTCATGACAGAGTTATAAAAACCGATTGATGCCTGTTCAACCAGGTCAAACACATGCTCAAAACCATTTTGACCACCAAAGTAGGGATCGGGTACATCTTTTTGTTTTGTCTCGGGTGCAAACTCTAAAAATAATTTAATTTTTTGATGGTATTGGCTGGGGCTGGCATCTAATAAAAGTTGATAATTATCTGAATCCATAGCCAATATATAATCGAAATGTTCAAAATCTAAAGGGGCTACTTTTCGGGCTCTAATCTTACTTAGATCTATACCACGCTGACGAGCAGTTTGCTGTGCTCGTGCATCAGGCATTTCGCCGACATGATAGGCATGTGTTCCCGCTGAATCGACCATAAAATGGTCAGCTTTGCCTTGAGCAGTAATGACTTTATTGAATACACCTTCTGCCGTTGGTGAGCGACATATATTGCCCATGCAAACGAACAGTACTTTTATTTGTTTCATAACATTCCCATATAAAATATCGTTGATAATCAGATATTAAAGTTGCTTTTAATGTCTGCGTATAATTTACCTTTAAACTTTATTAAGCTTCAAGCACCCACTCATCGACGATGAGTAGAGTATGTTTCAATCAGAATCAATTCAAGATGTAAACAGCGCTATATTTCAGCCAGAAGTCGGTCAATCATTGATTGTGCTTGCCCCAAATAGCCACTACCAAACAAATTAACATGGTTAATGATATGGTATAAATTGTATAAGGTTTTACGCGTGCGATAACCTGGGTCAAGCGGATAATGAGCTTGATAGCTATCATAAAAATCAGCCCCAAAACCGCCAAATAGCTCTGTCATTGCAATATCTGTTTCACGATCACCGTAATAACTGGCCGGGTCAAAAATAACCGGATTACCTAATTCATCTGCTGCGGCATTGCCTGCCCATAGATCTCCATGAAGTAATACAGGTGCAGGTGAATAACCATCAAAAAAGCGAGCGACATTTTCTAAAAGTAAGTGACCTCTATCTTGGATCTTGCCTCGATATCCATTTTTTGCTGCGATTTGCAACTGTTTGCCTAAACGATGTTGTTGCCAAAATGTCACCCAGTCGTGTTCTCTTGAATTGATTTGTTCGGTACTACCAATAGTATTATCACGATGCCAACCAAAATAAGATTGCTGTTGTTGGTGCAATTGGGCAAGTTGAGAACCTAATAATTTACCTGCATTGCTGCTTAATCCTTTGAGTTCAATATATTCGAGTGCTAAATAACTGTAACTATCAGCAATGCCAGAACAAATTACCTGAGGTACACGTACGCAGTTAATCTGTGTAAATTCACTTAACGCTTCTGCTTCCGCTGTAAACATGTCGATCAAATTGGCGTGATTGAGTTTAATGAAATAGCTATTATCAGCACTTTCTAGTTTGTAGGCGGCATTGATACAACCACCACCAATCGGATTTGTTGTGTAGTTTGCCAATGTCTTGCCAGTAGCGTGTTCAATATCTGTCATAATTTGCTTGAAATAAGTCATGGGCTATCCTTCGGTCATAGATATTGCTAGCTTATATGCTATAGCTCTGCCAATAGTGGATGCAAGCCCGAATAAAGTTTAGGCATTAAAGCATTAGCTTTTTTTAACGAATAATAAAAGGTGACCTTATGAATGATAAACAAAAGGTGGCAATTCATGCCGCACAATTGATACAAAACGATATGATCGTTGGCTTAGGCACTGGCTCAACCGCAAATTATTTCATCGAAGAACTGGCACGCAAACACCATCAGCAGGGTTTACATGTGCAATGCGTTGCCAGTTCAATTGTTAGCACCATTAAAGCCCAAGAACTCGGTTTGCCGGTGGTTTCAATTGAACATATCAGTCGACTTGATATCTACGTTGATGGGGCGGATGAAGTCACTAACGATAAGATCCTGTTGAAAGGTCGAGGTTATGATTTAGTTAAAGAAAAAGTATTGGCTAAAGCCAGTGATAGATTTTTGGTGTTAGCCGATAAAACTAAATTAGTGTCTTATATCGGTCAAAACTATCCAATACCGGTCGAAGTTATGCCTTTTGCATGGAAATTGGTATTAGCTTCAATAGAAAAAGTTGGTGGACAAGCACAGTTAAGAGCCAATAGTGCTGGCGATGGTTTGGCAATAAGCTCTCATGGCAGTTTGGTATTAGATGCTCGTTTTCCTGACACCATCAGTGCATCAGAATTAAATCACGTTTTAAGTTCGATACCAGGTGTGGTTGAACATGGTGTTTTTGAGTCATTAGCTTCAACAGTCTTTGTTGCTGATAATGGTCATATTAGCGAAATGTAAATAATTTACTTTTATTAGGGTTTTTTAGGCGTTTAAAGGC
>JACUUH010000106.1 GCA_014859375.1 Gammaproteobacteria bacterium | reverse complement strand
AGGCAGTCGCAAAAGGCTTGATCGGATTTGCCGATGCGCTGCAGCAACTAAAACCGGATGTTGTTGTAATGCTCGGAGATCGATACGAAATGCTGGCTGCGGCGCAAGCTGCATTATTAATGAATATTCCTATTGCCCATATTCATGGGGGCGAATTAACTTTTGGCGCAGTCGACGAGTCTATTCGTCACGCTATAACTAAAATGGCTAGCTTGCATTTTACGGCCGCCGAACCTTATCGCCAGCGAGTGATTCAAATGGGAGAGCAGCCGGACAGGGTGTTTAACGTTGGAGCACCAGGCCTGGATTTGATTCATCACCTTACATTACTCACTCGGCAGCAGTTAGAGGTGGATTTAAATATAAAGCTGAATTCACCTCTGTTTCTGATCACCTATCACCCAGTTACATGGGGATCTCAGGCTGGGGTAGACGCACTACGGAACTTGTTTTCAGCGCTGGCCGACTTCCCAGATGCGAGCATCGTATGGACCGCGCCAAATGCAGATGCTCAAGGCGAATCAATGCACCAATTAATTAAGCAGTGGGTGCAAGCGTCTAACCTAAACGTCAAATTGTTTACATCCTTAGGTTCGTTACGTTATCTAAGTATGATGGCCTTAGCCGAGGTGGTGATTGGTAATTCATCCAGCGGAATTATTGAGGCACCGGCTTTGGGTACAGCGACAGTTAATATTGGTAGTCGGCAAGATGGACGTTTGCGTGCGCCATCAATAATCGATTGTGCGGAGTCACATGTCGCAATACAACAAGCAATTAATAAGGCGATCAGTGAAAATTTTCAGTTAACGGTAGCCAAAAAAAACAGTGTATATGGTTCGGGTAACAGTGCGCACTACATAACTCAAGTTTTGGCGAACATTGAACTTAATCGTTTAAACACAAAAGAATTTTATGATTTAACCGTTAACCCTAGTGTCACCAATATAAAAGGAAATAGCCGTGAACCTGCATGATTGGAAGTTAATTGCTGTAACACCGGAAAGTTCAATCAAAGACACTTTGGGTGTTATGGATAAGGCTGCGTTACAAATCGCGTTAGTGGTTTCTGATGAGCAAGTTTTATTAGGTACGGTTACGGATGGCGATATTCGACGAGGTTTATTAAAAGGTTTTTCGTTAGATGCCACGATTGATAATGTGATGAACCAAAATCCTACAGTTGGTTTAACGCAAGAAAAGTTTCTACTTTGGCAAAAACGGATGACAAAACATCAACTACGCCATTTACCAATAGTGGATGAAAGCAAGCACATTGTGGGCTTGTTTTATCAAAAGAAAACTCCATCCCCTTTGCCGAATGCGATTGTACTGATGTTAGGAGGCATGGGCACTCGCTTACGTCCGTTGACCGAAAACATTCCTAAGCCAATGCTACCGGTAGGTAACCAACCTATATTAGAAACCATTGTGCGACATATTGCAGAGCAGGGGTTTGAAGAGTTCTATTTTTGTATTAATTATTTAGGCCAGCAGATTCGTGACTATTTTGGAGATGGCGAGCAGTTTGGAGTGCGAATTCATTATGTTGAAGAAACTGAGCGTATGGGGACGGCTGGCGCGTTATCCTTATTACCTGAAAAGCTCACGGAACCGTTTATTGTGATGAATGGTGATCTGTTGACTAAGGTTGATTTGAAAGCATTGCTGAAATTTCACCAAGATAACAGAGACATTATCAGTGCGTGTATGCGTGAATATTCTCAGCAAGTACCTTATGGCGTGATTGAAATGGATGGACATCAGATCAACCAGTTAGTGGAAAAACCCATTTATCGTTATTTTGTCAATGCTGGCATTTATGCTATAAGCCCAGATGCATTAGATTTAATGCCAGCTAATACGTTTTACGATATGACCTCGTTAATTGAAAAAGCGATGGCTGAAAATAAAACGGTAGGTGGCTTTCCGTTAACCGAATATTGGATGGATATTGGTCAAATACCCGATTATCACCAGGCACAGGCTGATTATGAAGTGCACTTTCAAAAACGTGCTCCAGATATTGGTGTGAGATAAAAGTGAGCAGATTGACTCAGCAAAACAAAGTTTTGGCGATTATTCCAGCCCGCGCTGGCAGCAAGCGTTTACCTCATAAAAATATTAAGTTACTGGCGGGTAAACCGCTGATTTGTTGGACAGTAGAGGCCGCAAAAAACACAAAACTGGATATGGATGTTGTGGTTTCAACCGATTCTCAAATGGTCGCAGACATTGCGTTGGGTTGCGGTGCGGATGTGCCTTTTTTAAGACCAGCAGAATTAGCGAGTGATACGGCTTCTACGTTTGATGTTCTAGAGGACACAATTAATAAACTGGCGGCTCAAGGGCGTCACTACGAATATCTAATCTTGTTACAACCTACCTCTCCGTTAAGGCAGTCAACTCACATTGAACAAGCTTTTGAAAGACTAT
>JACUUH010000010.1 GCA_014859375.1 Gammaproteobacteria bacterium | reverse complement strand
CGTCCGCTCCGCCATTTTTCTTGTGTTCATTCTCTTCTTTAATTCATACCAATAAGTAAACTGTATTCAGCTTATCTACTTATGCCTGATAAGGTTCAGTTTGTTTGCCAATTTTTAGCCGTATTGAATGAAATAAATGGTAAACAATAGGTACAAGTAAAAGACTCACTAACAGTGAAAAACTCAATCCCCATACAACAGTTATAGCGAGCGGTTGTAGCATCTCTGCACCATCACCCCAGCCCATTGCCAGTGGAATCATACCAACGACAGTACTAATTGTTGTCATCAATATCGGTCGTAATCGAAGTCGTGCAGCTGTGATGATCGCGTGATTAATGTCATTGTGTTGCTGGCGGTTTTGTTCGATATATTCAACTAATAAAATGGCGTTATTGACTACGATACCAACCAACATGATTAGTCCTAACCAAACCGGCATCGATAAGGGCAATGCCAGAAAATCAATGGCTAATGCCACACCGATAGCGGCAAAGGGAACGCTGAGAATAATGATGAGTGGATTGAGCAGCGATTCATATTGAATCGCCATAACGACAAATACTAAAAACAATGCCAGCAATAACAAGATAGTGGTTAATTGTTGTTGTGCCTCTAGTGCTTTTTGTGAGCCGCCATCATATAAGGTATAGCCATCTGGCAGGCTGATTTGTTGGCGTAATTGTTGTAGTGAAGCCAAAGCTTCGCCAAGCGTTGTGCCCTCAGTAAGTGATGCCGTCATTTCAACAATGCGCATTTGGTTTTCACGTTTAATGGTGCTTGCAGATTCAATTAGCTCGATAGTACAGACTGAACCAAGATAGATTGCTGGTGCGCTTTTGGTAGCAGGAAATAACATGATCGATTCCAGATCTTGTGGATTAGTCATGGTCGATTGTGCCAGGCGAAGCCGGATATCATAGGTTTTATCGCCATCAATAAAATCACTGACTGTGATACCTTCTAATGCGACTTGAGTTGCTTGTTTAACATCTTGTAAATTTACACCGAGCAATGCTGCACGTTCGCGATCTAAGCTAATCGCTAATTCAAACTGTTGTTCTTCGGCAGAATGACTGACGTTACTCAGGCCTGGAATGCGTTTCATTTTGTCAGTAATGTCATTTGCCAGCGATTTCAGGGTTTGATAATGCTCTCCTTGTAGTCGCAAACTAATATCATCGTCGCCATTATTAGTTCGAATCCCCCTAATACCACGTTGTGACATTTGAACTTCAAAGCCGGCAAGCTGTTGTTGAGTGATGAGTGTGTTCATGTTATTTATCCATTCACCACTACTTATATTTCGTTCTAGCATCGGTTTCAACTGAACGACGATGGTTCCTTGGCTTGGCGTTTCACGTTGTGAGCGACCACTTATTGAACCACCAAGTAAGGTATAGACGGTTGCGGCTTCTGGCTGTTGTGCAAATAGCTGTTCAATGAGCTGGGTACGTTGATCCATCTCATCTAGCGAAATACCTGAATCAGCAATGATTCTGACAGTGATTCTGCCATCATCCAGCTTTGGTAGAAAAATTTGTTTGCCACTAACAAATGCAGGATAGGCAACAATCAAACTAAGTATAAAAGCCGCAATAACCAGCAGTCTATAACCCAGTAAAAAACCAATTAGTTTTGCATAGCCTGTTTGTAAAAGTTCGATACTACCATCGATCAATTGTCGAATAGCCGAGTGGGGTTGATTGCTTACACGTGCTGCAAAAGCAGGGACCAAGGTTAAGGCAATAATTAACGAAGCAAAAATAGCTGCTGAAATAGTAACGATTAATTCGCTAAATAATAAGCCGGTTAGCCCTCCGATAAATAGAAAAGGCAACACCGCTGATAAATTAGTTGATGTTGCTGCAACAATAGCGCCACTGACTTCATTGGCAGCATCTGTACTGGCGTCCAGATTAGATTGCTTATCTTTTTGATGACGAGAGATGTTTTCAAGCATAACTATTGTGTTATCAACCAGCATGCCGACACCTAAAGCCAGACCACCTAAGGTCATTACATTAAGTGTTAAACCACCCAAACCCATCAATATACAGGTGAACATGATAGCGATTGGAATAGCGCTACCGATGATAAGTGTGCGACGTAAATTACCAAGAAACAGGTAAACCACGGACATAGCTAACAATGCGCCACTGATAGCCGCTAAAGTGGCATTTTGTAACGCTTGAACAATATAGATAGATTGATCACCGATGGCGGTAATTGTGATGTCTTTGGGTAGAATATTTTGAGTATGTAGCCAGGCCAACCTTTGCTTAACCACATCGACGACAGCTGTTGTATTGGCGGTTGGTTGTTTTTGGATCGAGAGTTTAACCCCGCTGACACCATCTGCACGAACTTTAATGCGTTGGTCAGAATGGGCATCGACAATGTCTGCAACATCACTTAAATAAACGGTATTTCCTTTGTTATAGGCAATAGGTAACTGTCTTATTTCATCAAGAGATGTTAATCGCCCATTGAGTCTGCCAGTGATTTCATTGTTACGCATTTGTAACAAACCAATGGCTTCGTCTTTATTGGAGGTTTGCAATGTATCGATAATTGCCTGATAACTTAAACCAATCGCCGCCAGACGACGCTGATCCGGGATAACTTGAATTTCGCGTATCAGGCCACCACCCACTTCGGATGAGGCAACCCCAGGAAGATTAAGAAACCATTTCTGTAATACATCATCAACCCATGTTCGCATTTCTACAGGGGTACGAAGATCAGAGCTAATCACAAATTCGATAACTGGAATTTGGGATGGATCTAATTTGTAAATTAATGGTGGTTCAATACGTTCGGGTAAAAAACGTTTGGCACGATCAAGTCGTGTACTGGCATCACGTAGTGCGATATCAATATCTTTACCATAATCAAACACTAAATCAACGGTAGCAATCCCGCGTTCAGTATTTGATTGGATAGTGATCAGATCCTCGGTGATAGCAAGTTGTTCTTCAAGTTGGCGGGTGACACTATCTTCCATAACAGACGCTGGTACGCCCGGATCACTAATCCGAACCCGCACTTCTGGGTAAATAATGTGGGGCAAAAGATCGATCGCAAGCCGTGTTAAGGTAAACAGACCCAATATAATGACTGCCAGCGCAATCATTGAGACACCAATCGGGTGATGTATCGACCAGGCTGCCAGATTACGTTGGGGTATTTTCATCGTTATAGTTGCGACGCTGTTTGTTTAGAAAAAGGTGTGACTACCGTAACAGCTTTATCTTTATTTAAATTGGTATAGCCGCGAGTGATTACTTGCTCACCATCTTTAATTCCATCTAAGATTTCAATGGCATCACCGATTTTAAGTCCGGTAACGACTGGTCTTATTTGGGCATGTTGTTGCGCATCAACAATAAAAACATAATCACCATCACCTGAGCGACGCAAAGCGGCAAAGGGTATCAATAAACGTGCTTGTTCCTGAGTGCGTAAGATCACGCGTGCCAGTTGTCCTGGTTTAGCTCCATGAGGTACAGGATTAAGTGTTATTTCTACCGTTCCTGTACGAGTGATTGGATCGAGTGTTGGGAATATTCGACTAATAGTGGCTGATAGCGGCTCTAACTCGGTTAAGGCATCAATAGTCATTGAGACTTTATCACCAACATTTAATTTATTAATCAGCAATTCAGACACATCAAGTTTAGTAATCAAGGCACTCTGATCCGAGATCGTCATTAAGTGGGTATAGCGCTCGGCAATATTGCCTTGTTCGCTAAATCGTTCACTGATTAAGCCTGAGACGGGTGCGCGCATCACGGTGTAATCAATGCGAGTTAATAATGCTTGTTGATCTGCTTTTGCAACAGCCAACTCAGTTTCAACGCGGGTTATTTCAGTCTGAGGTATCAGTTTTCTCTCAGATAAACCTTTAATGCTTAACAGATCTTTTTCTGCTTTGCGAACGGTTGCTTGAGCTCGAGCCAATTGTGCCTGAAGCAAGCGATCATCCAATTTAGCAACGATATCGCCTTTTGTAACTTTGTCACCTTCATAAAAAGGTAAGGCTGTGATTTGACCTTCTTCCTGATTATAAATTTGAATTTTGCGTAATGCTGTTAATGTACCCGAGCGCTGGCGTTGAATACTGATGGTTTTTGTTTGTGCAGTGATAACTTCGACCAAGTGTGGTTTTTCAGGCTTATTGTTCGCGGTTGGCGTTTGTTGATTACAAGCGAGCAGACTAAGACCGACAAGACATAAAGTGATTAAACGCATGGTTAACCTGCTCGTACTAAAGAGTGAAAGTAATGGCTCAGATTCTAACGTGTCTATATAACGTTTGTATTGTCTCAAATGAAGATAATGTTATTGATGATTTCGACCAAGTAAACAAGGGATAGTTTTACAGTGTCATCATATCTGAAAGTGATAAGGTATTAATTTTAGTGGTAGCGGCAGCGATTTTCTTGTCCTGCTCGGTGTTATAACCCCAATCTGCAAAATACAGTTGGACATCAGTTAAACGAGCATCATTGATAGCATTGATTAATGTTGGAAGACGATCTTCAACGAACAAAATGGATTGCTGTGGATGTGAGGCTAATAGGTCAGCCAGAATCTGTGGTTTGCTTAAACCGCGATCAAGCCCGTAGACGTGTTGCTTTGGAACCGAAACAGAATTGGCTTGCAAGATCTGGTGAACAAAACGTTCTTGTTTGGTGGTGATGATATAGCACTGGCTTGGTTCAATCTGCTGAAGTTTGTCAGCGATGCCATTAAACAAAGGATTCATCGCAATCCATTGATTTATGTTTTCATTGATCCAGTGATCGCGCGTTTGGCCAAATTGTTGTTTTAATTGATCACTATCTAATTGATCACGGCGTAGTAGCTGTGAAATTGAATCAGAGAAATTAGTTAATAATCGTTGTGCGCTAACACCTTCAAACAGGATACGAACGATTAATATTGCTTCATAACCTGTTTCCATGACTGGGCGAACCTGTTTAAAAAGTTCTGAGATGTGCTCAGGCATAGTGTCAGGCATATCCGACCATAAGGAACTGGCAACCTTCCAGCCTGCCATGCCAGTTTCAACAGCGCTATCACAGATAACACCATCGAAATCCAGCGCATAAAGACGATGTGGCATACTTATTTTAACAAGCAGTGTTTAGTGAAATCTCCAGCTTCGTTAACTGACCAGTCACCTTTTGGTTTTTCTTTGATGTTGGCACACCAAGCATCAGTGCCAACTTCAGGAGAGCAAGCTGTGAAAGATAGAACTGCTGCCAAAGCAAGAAAAATGGCAAACGGTTTTTTAACTGATGTCATGTTGATTCCTTATAGTTTTTATTTAGATGCTCGGGTTTGACCATTAACGGTCATCAAGCGAACACGATCGCCTGCATAGAAGGGCTGAGCTGGATCATGTTTTTGTACGATCGAGATTGTTTCATTGGTTTTATTCAAACGTATCACTAACTCGACACCTTGGCTTTTAGTTACTTGTTCTTCAACTGCACTACCAGCAAGACCACCGGCTACCGCACCTACTACAGTCGCAATGGCCGCTCCTTTGCCATCACCAATGGTACTACCAGCAATGCCGCCTACTGCACCGCCAGCAATCGTTCCAATAGGTGTTTTAGTGCCTTCAATTACGACTAATCGCGTTTGTTCTACAGTGCCATATTGTACTGATTGAACCTGTCTCGCATCGTCACGAGAGTAACTATCACCCTGTAAATTACTAGCACAGCCTGTTAGTAACGAGATGAGTAATAAACTGGGTACAAGCAAAAAGCGTTGGTATTTCATAATGGTTCCTCACAATAGATAGCTATCAAATTGTGTAATTAGACAGTGTTGTTGCTTGTTTTATTCCTGACGAAACACTATTTTGCCATTAAAAATAGTGTGGCTAACCTGATTTTGGAATAACCAGCCTGCAAAAGGACTGTTCTTGCCGGCACTGATAAACGCATTTGGCTTACATTCATAATGGGAATTAGGATCAAAAATACATAAATCAGCAGCACTACCCACTTTGAGATGACCAGCATCAATGCCGAGAATATCAGCAGGCTGACAAGTCAAACTTGCGATCGCTTGCATCAGCGTTAACTCTTCATCATCAACTAACTTCATTGTTAATGGCAGTAAGGTTTCAAGCCCAGAAATACCGGGTATTGTCTCGGCAAAAGGCCCTAACTTGGCATCGTTATCAAGCGGTTGATGGTTAGAACTGATCGCAGAAATAACGCCATCACGTAAACCTTGTTGAAGTTGTTCTCGATCACGGGTGCTACGAAGTGGTGGCAGTACATGACTTAAACTATCATAATTACCTATATCATGTTCACTCAGGTGGAGGTGATGAGGGCTGACATCAGCTGTCACTGGCAAGCCCTTTCTTTGTGCATCACGAATCAGATCAACACCTTTTCCAGTAGATATATTATGGAAGTGTGCACTAACACCCGTCTTTTCAATCAGTAGTAGATCACGAGCAATAGCAATGGTTTCAGCAGCTTCGGGTATGCCACCTAAGCCTAGTCGTGTGCTGACTGTACCTTCGTGAATACAGCCTTGTGCCTGTAGCCACGGATCGGATGCATTGATAAATAAGGTCAAATCAAGCGTAGCAGCATATTCCATTGCTCGGCGTAGAATCAGGGTATTTTTAATTGGGCGCATGCCATTACTGATGCCGATGCAGCCGGCTTTTTTCAACGCCAGCATTTCACTTAATAAATCGCCTTGCAGATTTTGGGTGAGGGCACCGATAGTGTAGACCATGGCTCGTCCTGCTTTTTTGGCACGATCTTCGATCAATTCGATAACTGCTGGCGTATCAATAACTGGTGCCGTATCTGGTGGAATGCATAATGAGGTGATGCCGCCTTTGACCGCTGCCCGTGTTTCACTGTCAATGGTTGCAGTATGTTCTTGGCCTGGCTCGCGTAATCGAGCACATAAGTCGATTAAACCCGGACATACAATTTGACCGCTAGCGTCGATCGTTTGGTCAGCAACAAAGTCAGCAAGCTCATCTGCAATAGCAATGATTTTGCCATCACTAATAAAAATATCATGATGACTATCCATTTGGCTGGCAGGGTTGATTATTCGCCCATTAGCGATGCGTAGTTTCATAATTAAATCTCGTTTAGTTCTGACTGTGCACCCAGTGCCATTGACATGACGGCCATACGCACCGCTATGCCGTGAGTAACTTGCTCTAAAATGACTGATTGTGGCCCGTCAGCAACAGCAGAAGCAATTTCAACACCGCGATTGATCGGACCGGGATGCATAACAATGGCATCAGGTTTGGCAAAACTAAGTTTTTCTTCGGTTAAACCAAAACAATCAAAATATTCTCGCGAACTTGGTAACAAGGCACCTTGCATTCTTTCTAGTTGTAATCGTAAAGTAATCACTACGTCGACATCTTTTAGGCCGCTTTCCAAATCATGATAAACATGTAAGCCCAAGGTTTCACAATCGCTAGGTAATAAGGTTTTTGGACCTATAACGCGAATTTCACCAACACCCAAAATACTTAATGCCTGGATTTGTGAGCGAGCAACCCGTGAGTGCAAAATATCCCCAATGATAGCCACGCGTAAATTAGGAAAATGCCCTTTGTGACGACGAATAGTAAACATATCGAGCATTGCTTGCGTTGGATGGGCATGACAACCATCACCTGCATTAATTACGCTGACATGGGGAGCAACATGTTGCGCAATAAATTCTGCCGCGCCACTTTGGTTGTGGCGCACTACAAACATATCGGTGTGCATTGACTCAAGGTTGTGCAGGGTATCAAGTAAGCTTTCACCTTTAGAGGTTGCTGAGGTATTAATATTGAGGTTCATCACGTCGGCAGAAAGACGTTTAGCAGCAAGCTCAAAAGTGGTCCTAGTGCGGGTACTGTTTTCAAAGAACAGATTGACGATAGTTTTACCGCGGAGCAGGGGCACTTTTTTGACATGGCGTGTCGAAATGCCAGAAAATTGTTCGGCTCGATCCATAATTTCGGTGAGTAATGGTTTTTTCAAACCCTCAATGGTCAGAAAGTGTCGAAGTTGCCCTTTAGCTGTTAGCTGATTATTGGTCATCTCCTTAGGCCTCACTTGACTTGATTACTAGTTGCAGGCCATCAGAGTTCGTTAATTTAATATGCTGATTTTTGTCTAGGCTAACTGATTGACCAATAATATCGGGTTGGATCGGAAGCTCTCGTCCACTGCGTTCAATTAGGGTTGCAAGGGTGACGCTGGCGGGGCGACCATAATCAAAGATTTCATTAAGTGCGGCTCGAATAGTTCGACCACTCTGCAAAACATCATCGACTAATAGCAAATTGCGATCATCGACACTGAACGGTAAGTCAGAGGGTGTAACTTGGGGATGCATGCCTATGCGAGTGAAATCATCACGATAATAGGCAATATTAAGCGTGCCTAATGGACCGTCGAAAAAATCAGAGCCAAGACGTGTTGCTAATTCTTTTGCCACCCAGACACCACCGCTATGAATGCCCACGAGCAATGGTTTTTTATTTGCTAACTTAAGCCTAATCTGGTCTGCCATTGTATCTAGTAGGGTTTCAATATCAGCTTGGGTAAATGATGTTGTCATTGTTGATTCAACCATGATTGAAGGATAAGTTGTGCAGAGATGCGATCGACATCTTCGCGTTTATTAGCGTGCATTTTGTCACGAATTCCTAATTGTTCAAGTGCTTCGTATGTACTTAGCCGTTCATCTTGCCATTGAACAGGTATATGGAAGCGACCATTAAGTCTATTTCCAAAGCGTTTTGCTGCAGCGGTCATTTCTTGCTCAGTACCATCCATGTTTAAAGGCAAGCCCACAACAATCAGTTGTGGTTGCCATTGATCGAGTATGTTTTTAATTTCATCCCAATTAGGAATGCCATCTCTAGCTTTAATGACGGTGAGAGGGCTGGCAGTATTGGTTAATTGTTGGCCCACTGCAACACCGATATATTTGAGGCCATAGTCAAAACCAATAATGGTTTTTGCCTGCATTAGGCATGCCCTGCAATTGAGGATAATAAGGTAATATCAACCCCAAGTAGCGCTGCAGCTGCTTGCCAACGTTCATGTGCAGGCGTGTTGAAAATAATGCTGTGGTCAGATTCAACGGTTAACCAGCTATTATCGCTAATTTCTTGCTCCAACTGACCTGCATCCCAGCCAGCATAACCCAGAGCAATCAACCTATTTTCAGGGCCGATGCCATGGCCAATTTGTTTTAAAATGTCGGTAGAGGTTGTTAGATAAAGTGAGTCTGCAATCTTTAGGCTGGCATCCCAGTTATAATCAGAATCATGTAAGACCATGCCCTGACTTTTATCAACAGGTCCACCAAACAAAATAGGTATGTGTTTATTCTGAGCAGCGGACGAGTCTATATTGATATGAGTAAGTAACTCATCTACGCTAATTTGAGTAGGACGGTTAATAATCAGTCCCATTGCACCCTTGTCATCATGCTCACACAGATAAACCACGGAATGATAAAAAAACGTGTCGTTAAGTGACGGCATAGCGATAAGGAAATGATTTTTCAGTGATGATGCCATCGTCAATTGCACATTAAAAGAAATTAAATCCAACCTGGAACAGACGCTCGACCTGCTCTATGTGACGTTTATTGATTAAGAACAAGATAACATGGTCGTTGGCTTCGATCACCGTATCATGATGGGTGATAATGACTTGATCGCCACGCACAATGGCACCTATTGTCGTACCTGGTGGTAAATTGATTTCATCTATACGTCGTCCAACGACTAGCGATGAATCGCGATCGCCATGCGCTACTGCTTCCAATGCTTCAGCCGCACCACGACGAAGTGAGTGAACAGCTACAATATCACCACGACGAATATGAGCTAATAAGCTACCAATCGTTGCTTGTTGCGGCGAGATCGCAATGTCAATGTTACTACTTTCAATCAAATCAACATAAGAAGCTCGGTTGATGAGTGATAATACTTTTCTTGCGCCCAAACGTTTTGCCAACATTGCCGATAGAATGTTGGCTTCGTCATCATTAGTTAAGGCACAGAATAAATCGACTTTATCAATATCTTCTTCGCGCAGTATATCCTCGTTTGCAACATCACCGTGCAGCACGATTGTATTTGACAGTTCTTCAGATAGAAATTCGGCACGCTTGGCATTTACTTCAATTAACTTTACGTTGTAGTTGTGTTCAAGTGCTTTAGCCAGTCGCGCACCAATTAGACCACCACCAGCAAGCATAATCCGTTTATAGGGTTTATCTACACGGCGCAGTTGACTCATCACTGAAAAAATGTTCTCGCTGGCGGCAATAAAAAAGACTTCATCATCATTTTCAATAACGGTTTCGGCTCTTGGAAAAATGGGGTGACCATTTCTAAAAATAGCGGCAACACGCGTATCCTTTTTAGGCATATGGTGACGAAGATCTTTAATGGGTTTACCAACAAGTGGACCACCATGAAACGCTTTCACTGCTACTAACTGCACTTTTTTATCAGCAAAATCGAGTACCTGTAATGCGTTAGGGTGATTAATTAGCCGTTCGATATAGTCGGTAACAATTTGTTCCGGACTAATCAACATATCGATAGCAATAGCATCATTATTGAATAATTCAGGTACAGCCAGATATTCAGGACTACGAATGCGAGCAATTTTGGTTGGTGTGTGATACAGGTTATGGCAAATCTGGCAGGCTACAATATTGGTTTCATCGCTATCAGTTACGGCTAAAACAAGATCGGCATCTTCAGCACCTGCTTTAGCCAGAATGTCTGGATGCGATGCTAAACCTTGTAGTGTCCGAATATCATAATGATCTTGTAATCCAATGAGTAGATCACTATTGGTATCAACCACCGTGATGTCATTATCTTCACGTGCAAGACTTGCCGCTACCGATGAGCCTACTTGACCTGCACCGAGAATCAGAATTTTCATAAATTGTCCTGAGTTTGTTTGGTGTCAATGCCTAAAGAGCGTAGTTTGCGATAAAGGTGGGTACGCTCCATACCGGCTAATTTGGCTGCTTTGCCAACATTGCCATCTGTATGTTCAAGCTTATGCAGTAAATAAATTCGTTCAAACTGTTCCCTTGCTTCACGTAGCGGTAGATCATAATTGATAGCATTGTCATCGTTAGCATCTTGATTTGCAGATTGTAGGGTGAGATCGATATCAGCGTCATCAATTTCATTGTCTTCGCTTAACAACAACAGGCGCTGAACAATATTTTTGAGTTCGAGCACATTGCCTGGCCAGGTATAGTTTCTTAGCCGATTTTGTGCGGCAACAGTAAAATGGCGATAGGGTAGCTGTGCCTGAGTTGTATGTTGGTCAACAAAGTGGTGAACCAGTTCAGGAATGTCCTCAATATGTTCTCGTAATGGCGGAATAACCAGACTAATGCTGTTGATTTGGTATAACAACGCTTCTTGGAAACTATTGTTGCTGACTGCCTGTTCAAGCGAATGTTGTGTCGAAAAAATAAGTTGGCAATTTTCCAGTTTTTTGGTTTCTAGCATATGTGACAATAGCGCTTGAGCTTTGTCACTGAGCAAAGAAATATCATTGAGAAAGACGCAGCAATTATTAGCGAGCGAAATGAGTTTTTGGCTGTCTAGGGGAAATGTTTCATCCGTTAATTCAATGAATTTCCCTTTGGAATACGGACCAAGCGAATGCAGGTAATGTGCAAAGCAATGTTTACCTGTACCACCTTCACCGATTAGTAAGATCGGCATATTGTGCTTGGCGACTCTGGCAGCCTGCTCACGTAATAACGTTATTTGCTGGCTTTTTCCAACAGGTTCTTGAACTTCAAACTGGTGTTTAGCGATTTGTTTTGCTTTGTTTTCCAGCGCAACTTCGACCCCACGCAGTAATTTCGCGGTAGACAGTGGTTTTTCAATAAAATCTGCGGCACCAAGTCGTGTTGCTTCAACAGCTGTTTCAATGGTGCCATGGCCAGACATCATCACAATGGTTGATTGTGAGTCATAGTCCATGAATTCACGTAGCAGTGAGATGCCATCAACGTCTGGCATCCAAATATCAAGCAAAATGAGGTTTGGACGATGTTGGTTTACAGCGGTACGCGCGGTCATACCATCTGATGCTGTTGATACTTGATAACCTTCATCGCCTAAGATGTCCTTAATCAAATCACGAATATCAGGTTCATCGTCAACAATTAAAATGTGGGTATCACTTTTACTCATAAATCGGGATCCTCCAATGGCAACCGAATCAGTATACAGGCTCCGTTAACATTCCTGTTTTCTGCCCAGACCAACCCATGGTGTTCTTCAATAATTTTTTTGACGATGGCGAGTCCAAGTCCGGTACCTTTCAACTTATTAGTGGCATAAGGCTCAAATAGCCTTGCCAGCATTTCGTCTGGAATACCAGGGCCATGATCGAATACCGCCAGTTCTAACCAGTTGTTATGGTTATGTTGAACCTGTGACAATTCAATTTCAATGGTAACGGGCAGATTTGCTTCTTCGCTGGCTTCAATGGCATTTTTTAAGAGGTTGTGGAGTACCTGTCTTAAGCGGTTACTATCAACTTTAAGCACTATTTCATCTGTGTTTTGTTTTAGAGAAACAGAGTGATTGGGATGGCTTTGGTATAAAGCAAGCACTTCTTTGATGATGTTAGCAATATTGTGTTTTGCCAATTGTAATCCTGGATTGCGTGCATAATCAGAAAAATCATTAACCATATCTTTCATGGCATCAACTTGCTGAATGATGGTGTTGGTTAATTTGTTGAGTAGATCGGTTTGATCATCGGGTAATAACGCACCATATTTATGCTGTAGACGTTCTGCAGACAGTTGAATCGGGGTCAGTGGATTTTTGATTTCGTGCGCAAGTCGTCTTGCGACTTCGCCCCATGCTGCATTTCGTTGGGCTTGCAGTAAGGTTGTAATGTCATCAAATACGATAACCCAGCCCGCATCATTGGGTAGTAATGTGCCTCTACACATTAAGGATTGACGTCGCTTTTTAGGGTGTAATTCAAGCTGTTGTTGCCAATTTTGATGACGTTTGATTTGCGTCAGGATCATGTCAACAAAGATCTCTAAGTGCTTATGCTTGTCACTAATGTGTGTGAGCGAATACTCGAGGTAGTGTTGCAACTTAACATCCAGGATAGCGCTGCTGGCAACATTGGCTGTTTTTAAGTGATAGCTGTCATCTAAGGTGATAACACCGCTTGATAAACTTCCTAGTACAGCACCCAGATAGTTTGTTTGTTGCTCAAGCATGCGATGACTACGTTGTGAGGCATTGCGTTCTTGGGTAAGGCGCTGGGTCATTTGATTAAATGAGCGGACTAAAAAGCCAATTTCATCATGGTTAGAGGTGGTGAGTTGGGTGTTGTAGTTACCTGAAGCAACTGATTGGGTACCATCAGCCAGTTCTTGAAGCGGATGGACAATCCGTCTTGAAATCCATACTGCAAACCAGATAGACGCTAAAACGGTTAACAAAACGATGAGGCTTAATGTCAGTGTAAATATCGTGATTAATGGTTTTCTTAAATAACTGAGCTCTTTGTAATCTGTATAGGCATCTTGAACGGTTTTACCTAATGTGCTGAGACGTTCGTTAACAGGAAACATAACATGAAGTATTCTGTCCTGTTGTAACAAGGATTTTTTAGGGATACGTACCGCTGCTCTCAGCTGAAACTCATCATTATCACCAGGATCTAGTCCAATGTAGTCTTCTTGTTGTTCCAGTTGTCTAAAAATGGCATCATCAGGCCGATGGGGTACCATTATTGTTGGATTTTCTATGCTTGATGTGATCAGTTGCCCATTCATGTTCCAAATGCTCATTTCGATGGCACCACTGAGCTGATTAAGTTCACGTAATCCATGATTGAGCTCATTATCAGGCAGCTCACTCAAGACTCCTGACATCAACCGAGTTTGACGTAACAGAGTTCTCATGCGGATACCAAAAGAGGAGCGACTTAATTCGAGTGCATCGTCAAGCGCCTGTTCGATTTCGACATCAAACCAGCTGTTGATGCCTCGATGCAGGAAATGAATTGAAAAACTATAAACAATGGTTGTTGAAACTAAGATCAATAAAACAAATAGGCTGACTAAACGAACAGTTAAGCGTGAGCCTGCTTCTCTTTGTTTAAAGTCCTTGTAAAGTCGGTGTAAGCTTCTTACTAAAATAGCTGCCAATAGAATGAGTATCACGAGCCCCAAGCCAAAAATAACTAAAAATAAGTCATTTAGTCTTGAGCTATCTGAGGTTGCAGCCGTCAGTAAATAGGCTAATACAACCAGCAAAACGGCAAGTGAGAAATAAGGCGTCGTTCCCGAACTTAAACGTTTAATCAGTTTCATTGCCATGTTGCTTCAGTCCAGGGACTACCTAATTGCCACTTGGAAGAGAGTAATGCTCCTGGTCGCATCGGCGTTGGCAGCTCTAGCAGGTCGAGGCTGGTTCGTAAATAAATATGAAGATTATCGGTATCGGTCATATGTTCTGGCGGCAGGGTAAATGCTTCAATGGTGCCTAAGGCATCTAATGCTGCCTCAAGTGAAATAAAGCTTCTATGATGATCGGTGTCGAGATCATTGACAACATATTGATTTGTCAGCGCATGGTAGCGCAATTCATAACGCAGACTGGTCGACCATAAGGTGTTTTGCCATTGCCAAAATTGTCCAAGCAATGGCAAGGCCTGAATAATTTCCAGTTCCTGTACAAATACAATTGGAACGCCATTGGCAATCGCTTCTTTTACGCGTGGTGTGAGTGAGTAATTTATATCGGCCTCTAAGGAGTAGCCATTACCAATTTTAGTGATAACCGCACTATCAACACTGAATTTTGCTGCAACACTGCTGGTGCTAATCAGCAATAGCAGACTGAGTAAAATGAGATTGAGTTTAGCGGTGGCGAAGGCAGGCATAGTAAAAGCCATCTAGTTGGTCTTCACCAGGTAAGCGTTGATAGCCCGCTTGTCGACGAGTGGCTGGCGCAATGTCAGCAACATGTTCTTGTGCTTCAGGATGATTCTGTAAAAAATTCATGATCTGTTGCTCATTTTCCTGCTGAATAACCGAGCAGGTTGTATACACTAATAAGCCGCTAGTGTTGAGCAAAGGCCATAAACTTTCAAGTAACTGTTGTTGTTTTAATGCTAAGTTTGCAATATCGTCTGGACGGCGCAGCAATTTAATATCAGGGTGACGTCTAATAACGCCAGTACCTGAGCATGGTGCATCAATCAGAATACGATCAAACTTTGTTCCATCCCACCATGAGGTTGTATCTGCAGCATCTGCGGCAATAAGCTGTGCTTTTAATCCTAAACGATCGGTATTTTGTTTAATTTGAACAAGGCGATCAGGATCAATATCTATGGCCACAACCTCATTATCTGGTTGAGTTTCAAGGATATGACAGGTTTTGCCTCCAGGCGCGGCACAAGCATCTAAAATACGTTGCTGGGCTTTAATATCAAGCAAATCGATAACACGTTGTGCGGCACCATCTTGTATAGAAATATGACCTTGGTTAAAGCCAGGAAGAGAATACACGTCACATGCAGACGCCAATATGATGCCATGAGCGGTATCAGGCAAAGCTGAAGCAGTGATTTCTGCACCAGCTAATCGATCAAGGTATTGGTTACGTGAACAGTATTGTTGATTAACACGCAAGATCATTGGCGGTTGCTGGTTGTTAGCATCCAATAGTGATTGCCATTGTTCTGGCCAATCTTGTTGAAAACGATTAATCAACCAATCTGGATGAGCAAACAGGGATGAAGGTGATTGTAATGCCTGAGCGTCAATCGCGTCTTTTTCACGCTGATAATGTCTGAGACTTGCATTAATTAAGCCTGATGCCCACTGTTTTCCAAGTGTTTTAGCAGCATTGACAGTTTCAGATAGCGCTGCATGTTCTGGAATGCGCATCGCGCGTAATTGATATAAACCGCACAGTAATAATGCATTAATATCGCCATCTTTGTTTTTGAGCGGTTTTTTTACTAACAGATCTGCAATGGCTTGAAGTTGTGGTTGCCAGCGGATTACACCGTAACAGAGTTGCTGACATAAGCTACGTTCATTGTCTGCTAAATGTGGTAAGGAGTTTGCCAGTAGTCCGTTTAGCGAGCGATGCTGGTGTATAACATCCGAAATGATGCGGGCGGCATTAGCACGGGCAGAATGTTTTTTAGCCAAGATGCTCGCCTATGTCTGGTGAATTAGCATTTAAAAAGTCAACAACAGACATGGCGCGTTTACCTGGTAGTTGTACTTCGGTCACTCGTAACACACCATCATTGGTCGCAATATCAATACCCTGACGCTGTACGGCAATGATATCACCTGGCTTGGCACTAGAATGATCACTGATTACGTGAGCAGACCAAATTCGAAATACAGCATCACGCCAGAGTGTTTGGGCTACTGGCCATGGGTTAAAGGCATGAATTTGTCGTGCAATCTGTCGTGCTGATTGTTGCCAATCTATCACTGCTTCTTGTTTACGAAGCTTTTCTGCATAACAGCTCTGGCTATCATCTTGAACTTCGGCATGCTGTTGTAAATCAACAAGATTAGGCAAGGTTGATAATAAGGTGTTGGCACCAAGTTCGGCTAGGCGGTCATGTAGTGTTGTGGCAGTATCGTCATCATGAATTGGGCAGGTTGCGCGTGATAATACTGGCCCAGTGTCTAAGCCCGCCTCCATTTGCATAATGCAGATACCTGTTTGATTATCACCGGCTAATAAAGCACGTTGAATGGGTGCTGCTCCTCGCCAGCGAGGTAACAATGAGGCGTGAATATTGATACAGCCATAGTTAGGCATATCCAATACGCTTTGGGGCAATAGTAAGCCATAGGCAACAACAATCATTAAATCAGCCTGAAAATCAGCTAAGGTTTGTCGATCCTCGTCAGACTTGAAATTAACAGGTTGCTCAACTCTCAGATCATGGCGTAATGCTAATTGTTTGACTGGGCTTGCTGTCAGTTTTCGACCTCGTCCAGCAGGTCGATCGGGTTGAGTGTAGACAGCACAGATTTCATGTTCTGTTGTTAACAAAGCCTTAAGTGTTTCTGCGGCAAATTCCGGCGTGCCGGCAAAAATAATCTTCATGGTTTAGTTATGACTTCTGTTTGAGTTGTTTTTCCAGGCGCTTTTTAATGCGTTGTCGTTTTAAATTACTGATGTAGTCAACAAATAATTTGCCATCGAGATGATCTATTTCATGTTGTATACAAGTGGCCAGAAGCTCATCCGCTTCGATCGTAAATGGGTTGCCTTCTCGGTCAAGTGCTCGTACGGTCACGGTATCTGCACGTGTAACCATTTCATAGGCTTCCGGTACAGACAGACAGCCTTCTTCATGGTCACGTTGACCCTGTTTTTCAATAATTTCAGGATTAATAAATACCATAGGTGCGGATTTATCTTCTGAAATATCGATAACTAAAATACGTTGTTGTACGTTTATTTGTGTAGCTGCCAAACCAATGCCAGGGGCATCATACATGGTCTCTAGCATGTCATCAGCAAGTTGACGAATAGCATCTGTGACCTCGCTGATAGGCAATGCTTTTTTGCGTAAGCGGGGATCTGGAAAGTGGAGAATTTCTCGTAAAGCCATCGGAAAACCTAGTTCTGTATTACAACGATATCAGACCGTTTTTAGGTCGTTAAGTTGCGACTATTGTAAAGGTGCTGATGGTGTTTGAACACTTTAAATACCCGCGATCAATGAGTTTGCAGACTTATAGCACGCATCCTGACCGTGCTAGCTGCGTTATATAATGGCTATTACGTCACTAATATGCCTTGCGATCACAGCCGTTATCGACACTAGAAAACAGAAAATCTAATGACCACGGGTATAGATAAAAAAAGCGACCAATGGTCGCTTTTTTCGTTATCACTGTTAGCGCTAAGTTATTTTAAACTAGCATAAAATGCGGCAATATTATTGATATCGTCATCACTTAAGCTAGCGACTTGCATTTGCATAATCGCAGCCATACCACCATTACGATCTTTGTTACGGTATGCTGTTAGAGCTGATACTAGATATGCTTCGTTTTGTCCTGCTAGATTAGGGTAGGCAGGCATTACCGCTATGCCATCTGCACCATGGCAACTAGCACACAATGCTGCTTTGGCTTTGCCAGCAGCTATGTCGCCAGCAAATGACGCATTGCCAGATAAGATAAACCCTAGACTAATCAAGAGAAATAATACGTTTTTCATTATGGTGTCTCCATCCTATGTAAGTTAACTGAGTATTTTGAGGTTGAATATAGCACTGATTTAAGTGTTACATAAAGTTTTTATAGAGGTAATTGATCTATATCAAGCACCCCGATGTGGACGAGCACTAATGCCATATTTGCGATAGCCTTTAATTGCGTTTACGCTTATGCTTGGATAGCGGTTGATTTATGACCTGATTTTGCTTTTCGATTGAGGACCTGTCGATGATGCGTCGTTTGTTTTTTAGTGCTTTATTCTTAGTTTTTAGCCTACCAGTATTGGCGGCAGATATAGCTTTGAACCCTGATCATCCACAACAACACGTTGTTGTGCGAGGTGACACGCTGTGGGATATTTCAGCCAAGTTTTTAAAATTTCCTTGGCATTGGCCAGATATTTGGTATGTCAATCCACAGATTGAAAATCCGCATTTAATTTATCCCGGTGATGTTATTTCACTGGTTTATCGTGATGGAAAGCCTGTTCTCGAGCTGACACGAGGATCAACTGCGTACAAAATGTCTCCGGAAATAAGAGAGATAATGCTTGAAAAAGCAATCCCAACTATACCGCTCAATTCGATTAGACCTTTCTTGAGTCGCCCAAGCGTTGTCGGTGAAGATGTATTGAAATTGGCTCCATATATTGTTGCAACTTCAGAAGAGCGCTTGATTTCTGGAAAAGGTGACAAGGTATATGTTCGTGGTATTGATGAGCAACAAGGCCAGCATTACAGTGTATTTCGACAAGGCGGAGTCTATAAAGATCCTGATACTGCAGAGGTCTTAGGTTACGAAGCGATTTACGCTGCCGATGCAATGGTTATAGCGATGGCGGATCCAGCGACAGTTGAACTTCGCGAGTCTTCGCGAGAAGTGTTGGTGGGAGATCGCTTGTTACCGGTAGTAGCAGATGATTATGAAATGAATTTTCTGCCTCGTTCACCCGAAAGCGAGGTCAATGGAACAATTATTTCTGTTTATGATGGCGTTTCACAGGTTGGACAATATCAGATTGTCGTGTTGAATCGTGGAGCGCGTGACAATTTAGAGTCTGGTCATGTGCTATCGGTGTATCAGGCGGGTCAAAAAGTGATTGATCCCGTTTTGTCAGGTCGTGAAGATGAGGATTATTTTAATCTAAACAATCGAGGTAAAGATCGTAACGCCAGTGTTGTGCTGCCAGATGAACATGCCGGTGTGGCGATGGTGTTTAAGGTGTTTGACAAAGTGAGTTATGCGATTGTTATGAAAGCAACGCGTGCCATTCATGTTTATGACAAGGTTCGTTCAGCAGAATAAAGGATAGTATTCTGGATCGGTTTGCACAAAAAAATAAAGCGTTAGCATATTGGCTGGCCCTATATCGAACACCCGGTATAGGGCCAGCCACGTTTGCACGACTGCTAAATCAGTTTGGTGAACCCGAAAATGTTTTTGCAAATGTTCATCAAGCAAAAATGGTTTCGGATCGTACCCGTTCTGCGTTATTAAAACCTGACTGGAACAGGGTTGAGCACGATTTAGCCTGGTTTGAGCAAGCTGTTAACAGACATATCATCACAATTTATGATGCTCGTTATCCTGAACTTCTAAAGCAAATATCAGATCCACCCAGTATTTTATTTGTAGAGGGTGATGCCGATTTATTATCTCACTGGCAGTTGGCAGTTGTAGGAAGTCGCAATCCATCTGCATCTGGTCGTGATACTGCCTATGAATTTTCTCGTTATCTTGCCCAAGGTGATGTTGTCATTACCAGTGGTTTGGCGGCAGGTATCGATGCTGCAGCGCATCAAGGTGCTTTATCAGCAGGCGGTAAAACACTCGCTGTTATTGGCACAGGTTTAGACGTAGTTTACCCGGCGAAACATAAAACACTTGCACATGATATTGTTGAACAAGGGGCTATCGTGTCTGAGTTTCCATTAGGCACGACACCGCGAGCTGAAAATTTCCCCCGACGAAACAGACTGATTAGCGGTTTATCATTAGGTACATTGGTGGTTGAAGCTGCGTTACAAAGTGGTTCTTTAATTACTGCCAGAATGGCTTTAGAGCAAGGACGAGAAGTATTTGCGATACCGGGATCAATTCATAACCCTCTGGTTCGCGGGTGTCATAAATTAATTCGGGAAGGTGCAAAATTAGTAGAAACTGCCACCGATATTATTGAAGAGCTTGGTGCACTAGCCGAGTTAACTTCAAGCACTATCGAACATCAACCTACAGATCAAAATCAACAACAAGAGCGTGATGCTGATTATGAGCAGTTGTTTGAATATTTAGGGTTTGATCCGATCGCAATCGATGTACTTATTGCAAAATGCGAATTGACTGCTGAAGCTGTTTCCTCCATGCTGTTATTACTAGAGTTACAAGGTCGAGTAGAATCGTTGCCTGGTGGACGCTACGTTCGAACGAGCACCTAAATAAGGTCTTAGAGGATTGTAATGAAAGAAAATGTATTCGATGTGTTGTTATATTTATTTGAGAACTACATCGACACTGAAGACACAAATAAACCTGACAAAGACACCTTAGAAAGTGAACTTGAACGTATTGGTTTTCCCGAATTAGAAATAAATAAAGCATTCGATTGGTTAGAAAGCATGACCGTGGTTGCTGATGAAGAATCAACCGAACCGTTTGAACTATCGATGCGATTTTATGCCGAAGCTGAATTAGAGCGTTTGGATGTGTCGTGTCGGGGTTATTTGCTATTTTTAGAACAAGTCGGCGTCCTTGATAAGGATACGCGCGAGATAGTGATTGAACGTGTGATGGCTCTTGAGACCGACGAGATTGATCTTGAACAACTGAAATGGGTTGTATTGATGGTGTTATTTTATCAACCAGGCCGTGAAGTTGCTTATGCTTGGATGGAAGATCTTGTATTTGAAGATCTTGAAGCCGTTATTCACTAAAAATTTAGATACTTATTAGAAACAATTCGATACTGTCTTTTAACAGAGCGGGCAGTATTGTTTACTGCTACCTGTTTAGGTATGGAAATATATGGGCAAGAAATTAGTCATTGTAGAATCGCCAGCTAAGGCTAAAACAATAAAGAAATATCTCGGTAATGATGTTGAGGTATTAGCATCATATGGGCATGTACGAGACTTATTGCCGAAAGAAGGCGCTGTTGATCCAAGCAATGATTTTGCAATGAAATATCAAATAATTGATCGAAATAGCAAACACGTTGATGCCATCGCCAAAGCGATGAAGAAAGCTGACATACTCTATCTTGCAACCGATCCGGATCGTGAGGGAGAAGCCATTTCATGGCACTTATTTGAACTGTTAAAAAAACGTGGTGTGCTAAAAGATAAAGAAACACACCGTGTTGTTTTTCATGAAATTACCAAACAAGCAGTTAATGATGCGGTAGCCCATCCTCGTGAGTTATCAATGGATATGGTTAATGCCCAGCAAGCTCGCCGAGCCTTGGATTATCTGGTTGGATTTACATTATCACCTTTGTTGTGGAAGAAAATTCGCCGAGGCCTATCTGCGGGTCGCGTTCAAAGCCCGGCGTTGAGGATGATCGTTGAGCGTGAACTAGAGATTGAAGCATTTGTTCCACAAGAATATTGGACTATCGAAGCAGATGTAGCGCTAAAACAAGAAAAGTTTGATGCAAAACTAACGCATTATAAAAACGAAAAACTGGCACAGTTTACCGTTAATAACGCTGAGCAATCAGCAGACGTTGTAGCAAATCTGACCAAAGCTGCTGATGGCAAATTATTAGTCACTAAAGTTGATAAAAAACAACGTAAACGTAATCCGGCGGCCCCGTTTACCACCTCAACATTACAACAGGAAGCATCACGAAAATTAGGCTTTGGTGCACAGCGCACCATGAGTGTTGCCCAGCAATTATATGAGGGTACAGATACGGGTGAAGGCGCGGTAGGTTTGATTACCTATATGCGTACCGATTCGGTCACCTTGGCTGCAGAAGCGGTTGAAGAATTGCGCAGTTATATCGTTGAAAAATATGGCCAAAAATCATTGCCATCTAAACCGCAGCAATACAAAACAAAATCTAAAAATGCACAAGAGGCGCATGAGGCGGTTCGACCTACTTCTGTATTAAGAACGCCCGAGTCATTAAAAGCCTATTTATCATCTGATCAGCTTAAACTTTATACCTTGATTTGGCAGCGAACCGTAGCATGTCAAATGATTCATGCCACCATGAATACCGTTGCTGTTGATTTAGGCTGTGGTGTTGGCAATACGTTTAGGGCTACAGGTTCGACAGTTGTGAACCCCGGTTTTATGAGTGTATATCTTGAAGGCACGGACGATAGTGCAAAATCAGATAAAGACGAGCGTATTCTGCCGGTAATGGAGGTTGGTGATGTCATCGATCTAATTGCTATTCGTCCGGAACAACATTTTACTGAGCCGCCACCTCGCTATAGTGAAGCTAGCTTGGTGAGATCGCTAGAAGAACATGATATTGGTCGTCCTTCGACCTATGCAAGCATCATTTCTACCTTGTTACAACGCGAATATGTTGAGTTAGAAAAGAAACGCTTCCACCCAACCGATGTTGGTCGTGTTGTTGGCAAGTTCTTAGTTGATCATTTTACACGCTATGTTGATTATGGTTTTACCGCAAAACTAGAAGATGAACTGGATGCTGTCGCTCGCGGTGAAGAAGAATGGATACCATTGCTTCATAATTTTTGGGGACCATTCAAACAGCAGGTTGAGACTAAAGACAAAGAAGTTCAACGTAGTGATGTCACTCAGGAATTATTAGATGAAGATTGCCCTAAATGCGGTAAAAAATTATCTAGTCGGTTGGGTCGCAGCGGCCGTTTTATTGGATGTACAGCTTATCCTGAATGTGATTACACCCGCAATATTGATGGTGAAGAAGCAACAAATGAACCTGAAGTGGTTCAAGATCGTAAATGTCCAAAATGTGAGTCGGACTTATGGATCCGCACCGGAAAATATGGCAAATTCATCGGCTGTAGCAGTTACCCAAAATGTAAACATATTGAATCACTAGAGCAACCTACCAATACTGGTGTGACCTGCCCACAGTGTAATAAAGGCGAAATACTCACCCGTAAATCACGTCGCGGTAAAATCTTTTATTCCTGCTCAGATTATCCAAGTTGTGATTATGCGTTGTGGAATGAGCCCGTCAATGAACCCTGTCCAGAATGCAATTGGCCAATATTGACTATTAAAACAACGAAAAGCCGTGGCACAGAAAAAGTCTGTCCCCAAAAAGGCTGCGGATACACAGAGAAAGTAACGACTGAAGAAGACTAGATTATTTGGTTGCAGCCACGATGGAATGGACTAATTCTTGATCAGCTTTTGCTTCGGCAAGTGTTTGGTCAATTAGTCCTTTATCATTATTTAACAATCCATTTTTCAAATTGATTCCAGTGTAGATTAGGCTGTCAAAGCTATCAAAAAGTGGGGCGATTGGACTTGATTTTAAATAGTTCTCATTATGTTCAAACACAGCGGCATAGAAGTTCTTGTTGTTGATATAAGCAGGTGTCCATTTATTGTTGCGGAAATCAACAAAGCTGTATGCATCATCAATTTTTTGAGCGCTTTCAAATTGCTGCAGTAGCGTGTTGAGACTGTCATCATAGTCTTGCTTAAAATCTGATAAAAATCTACCGACAGTGGCCGCGTTGATTTCAGGAATGGTGGCCGGTTCGGTTGTATCTGAGCTAGTACTGCCACCATCACAGGCTGTTAAGACTAGGCTAAGCCCTATCCAGATAAGGAATCTGAAGTTGCTACATTGGCGTGATTGGTTCATGGCATGTCTTCCAAAAGGTGTGGGGTTCAGTGTACCGTAAAGTGCATGAGGATAATTAGGTGATGATGCGACCTAGTTCAAATTATTCCGCGTTGCATGAGCAATTTGTCCAGTTGGTTGGCAAAGGCTTGTCGATCTGCTTGGTTTATTGCTGAGGGGCCACCAGTTTGAACGCCACTAGAACGAAGCGTATCCATGAAATTTCTCATCGTCAATTTGGCTTTAATTGTATCTGCAGTATAAAGCTCGCCACGAGGGTTTAATGCCAAGGCACCTTTTTCTATGGCTTCTGCGGCTAATGGTATATCGGCAGTAATAACTAAATCACCATTGTTTATACGTCGTACGATTTCATTATCTGCGACATCAAACCCTTGTGACACCTGCATAAAACGAATATTTTCTGATGGTGGAACTCTGATGGCATGATTGGCAACCAAGGTCATTGTCAGTTTAGTTCGTATCGCTGCCCGAAATAAAATATCTTTGATTACGCTCGGACAGGCATCGGCATCAACCCATATTTTCATGGTGTATTGTTCAATCTTGGACGGCTAATTGCTAATCAGCCTGTAACTGGTTAAAAATAGCTTGTGCCAACTCAGCCGCCTCTTTTGTGTTGTCAGCGAGCACATTAAAGTGACCCATTTTACGACCGACTCGCGCTTCTTTTTTACCATAGAGATGAAGCTTAACGTTAGGCTTGTCGAGAAGGTGTTGCCAATGAGGAGATGTTTTACCCCAAACATCGCCTAATAAGTTGATCATAACGACTGGTGAAGTGAGATTACAGTTGCCAGACGGTAGACCACACAACATTCTAACTTGTTGCTCAAATTGTGATGTTGCACATGCATCGAGGGTATAGTGCCCCGAGTTGTGTGGACGAGGAGCGATTTCATTGGCGATAACATCGCCTTCTTTGGAAATAAAGAATTCTACCGCCATGGTGCCGACATAATTGAGACCAGCAGCAATCGTATCTGCCATTTCAAGAGCCTGATCAGTTAAAGCTTCAGAGACAGAGCTTGGCACGGTAGTACTATGCAAAATACCATTAACATGGATATTTTCGGCAACGGGGAAGTTGGTGATAGTGCCATCTTGGCTTCGTGCTAGAACGGTTGATATTTCTTTATCAAGATTAATGCGTTGTTCAAGTACACATTCTGCTGCACCTAGGCGGTCAAATGCGTGATAAACATCCTCTATGGTTTGGCAGACTGCCTGCCCCTTGCCATCATAACCAAAATTAGCCAATTTAAGGATGGCTGGGAATGTAAAGTTGTCTTTAATGGCATCAATATCGGTATGAGTACGAATAGGTGCGAAGGGCGCTACCGCAATACCCAGTGACGCAATAAATTCTTTTTCTATAATTCTATTTTGGGTTGAGGCTAATGCTTTTGAAGAAGGGTGAACAATCGTTCTGGCTTCAAGGAAGGCTAATGTTGATGCCGGAATATTTTCAAACTCGGTCGTGATCGCATCACATAAATCAGCTAATTTGGATAAGGCTACTTCATCATCATACTTCGCACAAAGATGCTGATCCGCAATAATGCCAGCAGGGCTGTTGCTATCAGGATCTAGAACAATAACGTTATAGCCCATAGTTTGAGCTGCAGTAGTAAACATGCGACCTAATTGTCCGCCGCCGAGCATACCGAGTGTAGCGCCTGGTAAAATCATAGTGCTGTAATCTTCAATGTTTATTGTGGAGGAAGGGTCATCGCCAACACGGCTTGGTGTTGTTCTGCCCTAAATATATCTAATTTATTGGCTAAATCTTTATCATTAATAGCAAGTTGAGCAATAGCAAATAGTGCTGCATTAGCGGCTCCAGCTTCACCAATAGCGAAGGTTGCGACAGGAACGCCTTTCGGCATTTGCACAATCGACAAAAGCGAATCTTGGCCTTGCAAATAACGTGAAGGCACAGGAACCCCTAAAACGGGTATTGTTGTATTTGCAGCCAGCATCCCTGGCAAATGTGCTGCGCCACCAGCTCCTGCAATGATGCAGCTTAAGCCTTTATTTTTGGCGGTCAGCGCATAGTCAGTCAGTAAGTCTGGTGTGCGGTGTGCTGAAACAACCTTTGCTTCATGAGGTACACCAAAGAACTCAAGCAGTTCAACCGCTTTTTGCATGATTGGCCAGTCACTGTTGCTGCCCATGACAACACCAATTAGAGGTTTTTTCATAAGGTTATCCAATTGAATTTTTTGAAAATAACAGCGTATTTTATCTATTTAATTGAATTTAGGGAAATTTGTCCGAAATTTAATATGTTAAACTCAGGTGAGCGTGTATTGATGGTGAATAGATTAAGTCGCTATAATGTTAAATCCATATTTTGGCCGCCTCACTATTTTGAGGTAGAGCTTCTCAATGTAAACTGGTTATGAGGAGACAGGCGCTACCAGTAATCCGAAGGTACAACCATATGAGTCAGCCAACTGAATTGACACAAGGTCTCTATCGGCCTGAATTTGAAAAAGACAACTGCGGTTTTGGTCTTATCGCTCAAATGGATGGTAAGCCAAGCCATTGGCTTGTTAAAACTGCGATTGAGTCGCTCGGTAACTTAACCCATCGTGGTGCAATTGGTGCCGATGGTAAGACCGGTGACGGCTGTGGTTTGCTTATGAAGAAGCCGGACGGATTTTTCCGATCAGTTGCTAACGAGTTAGGTTTTGAGTTAACGGATATTTATGCCGTTGGTATGGTGTTTTTGTCGCAAGATCAACAAAAAGCTGCTGCTAATCAAACTATTGTAACGCAACAATTAACAGCTCAAGGTCTTGACGTATTAGGCTGGCGCGATGTGCCAGTGGATGCGGAAACAGCATGTGGTGAAACCGCTTTGACATTATTGCCGATTATGCGTCAGGTATTTGTCAATCCTGCTAAAGGTATGGATGAAGCGGCTTTTGAACGCCATTTATATTTGGCTCGTCGTCTTTCTGAAAAGGCAGTGACCGATGATGATGCCTTCTATATTCCAACGTTATCATCACAGGTAGTGTCATACAAAGGCTTGGTTATGCCTTCTTACTTACCTGTGTTTTATAAAGATCTAAACGATCCTCGGATGGAAACGGCCATCTGTGTGTTCCACCAGCGCTTTTCAACAAACACATGGCCACAATGGAAGTTGGCACAGCCTTTCCGCTATTTGGCGCACAATGGTGAAATCAATACTGTACAAGGTAATCGTAATTGGGCATTAGCCCGTGGTGCTAAATTTGCTACAACATTGATCGACAATATGGATGATATTCGTCCACTTGTTAATGTAACGGGATCGGATTCGTCTAGTATGGATAATATGCTGGAAGCGTTGATGGCCGGTGGTATTAGTCTATTCCGTGCTATGCGATTGCTTATTCCAGCCGCATGGCAAAATGATCCGACCATGGATGCAGATCTAAAAGCATTTTATGACTATAACTCTATGCATATGGAGCCATGGGATGGTCCGGCTGGTGTGGTGTTAACTGATGGACGTTATGCTGCCTGCACACTGGACAGAAATGGTCTGCGCCCCGCCCGATATATTGTCACTAAGGATCGGCACATCACGCTCGCCTCGGAGGTTGGTGTCTACCGTTATAATGAAGAGGATGTCATTGCCAAGGGCCGCCTCAAACCTGGTCAGATGCTGGCCGTCGATACGCAGACCGGCAAGCTATTGATGCCTGAAGACATCAATCACATGCTAAAAAGTGCACATCCATATAGCAAGTGGCTAAACAGTAATCGTGAACGCTTACTAACTAATGCCGATGACGGTCGTGTTGGTCCTCCGATTGTGAGCACCGAGCTTGCGGTCTACGAGAAAATGTTTGGCATCAGCTTCGAGGAACGCGATCAGGTTATCCGAGTTCTGGGCGAAGCCGGACAGGAAGCAGTTGGTTCGATGGGGGACGATGCACCTTTCTCAGTGATGTCGCAGAACACGCGTTCGTTATACGATTATTTCCGCCAACAGTTTGCCCAGGTCACTAACCCACCGATTGACCCTTTGCGTGAAAACATTGTCATGTCGCTAGAAACCTGCATCGGTGAAGAACGCAATCTGTTCATTGAAACCGAGGAGCATGCACAGCGCAAGGTCATCGAATCACCAGTGCTATCGGGCAGTCTGTTCCGTAAGATCATGTCGATGGGCGAGGAGCATTCCGAGTTCAGATCATTTCGAATTCAGCTTAGCTACCAAAGTAATCACAGCCTCGAACAAGCGATTTATTCGATATGCGATCAGGCCGAGCAGGCGATTCGCAACGGTGCCGTTGTGCTGGTACTCAGTGACCGAATAAACATCAACGCGCGCGACCGCCTGCCGGTGCATGCCCTGCTCGCCACCGGTGCGGTGCATCAGCACCTAATCAAGGTCGGACTGCGCTGTAATGCCAATCTTGTTGTCGAAACAGCGACGACCCGCGATCCTCATCACTTTGCCGTACTGCTGGGCTATGGTGCGACCGCGATCTATCCGTACTTGGCCTATGCCGTGCTTGCCGATCAGATCCGGACAGGTGAAATCAAGAACATCGATCACCGTGAACTGTGTCATCGCTTCCGCATGGGCATCAATAAGGGCCTGTTCAAGATTATCTCTAAAATGGGTATTTCAACCATTGCGAGTTACCGAGGCGCCCAATTATTTGAAATTGTCGGTTTACACGAATCAGTTGTTGAGAAGTGTTTTTATGCAACAACTAGTCGTATTAGCGGTACGGGATTTGATGAAATTCATGCAGATCAAACAGCCTTGGCAAAACGTGCGTGGAATACACGTAAAATACGTGCGCAAGGTGGTTTGTTGAAATTTATTCATGGTGGTGAATACCATGCCTATAATCCCGATATCATCGCAACATTACAAAAAGCAGTGCAAGGCGGCAGTTATGATGACTATAAAGCCTATGCCAAATTAGTCAATGAACGCCCAGCCATGGTGTTGCGTGATCTTTTAGATTTAAAACTAGCGGAGTCGCCATTAACGCTGGATCAAGTTGAACCTGTTGCTAATATCTTGTCGCGTTTTGATAGTGCAGGAATGTCATTGGGTGCTTTATCGCCTGAAGCTCATGAAGCATTAGCAATTGCGATGAACCGTTTAGGTGGTCGTTCAAACTCAGGTGAGGGTGGCGAAGATCCTGCCCGTTATGGCACTGAGCGTATGTCAAAGATAAAACAAATTGCGTCAGGTCGTTTTGGTGTCACACCGAACTATTTGGTTAATGCCGAAGTGTTGCAAATTAAAGTAGCTCAAGGTGCGAAACCAGGTGAAGGTGGTCAGTTGCCGGGCGGTAAAGTTAATCAAATGATCGCGACTTTGCGTCACTCGGTATCAGGGGTAACCTTGATTTCGCCACCACCGCACCATGATATCTATTCGATTGAAGATTTAGCACAACTTATTTTTGACTTAAAACAAGTTAATCCAAGTGCATTAATATCAGTTAAGTTAGTGTCAGAAGCGGGTGTTGGAACGATTGCTGCCGGTGTGGCTAAAGCCTATGCTGATTTGATTACGATATCAGGTTATGACGGTGGTACTGGTGCAAGTCCATTAAGCTCTGTCAAATATGCTGGTGGTCCGTGGGAATTAGGTTTGAGTGAAACCCATCAAACATTACGCGCCAATGATTTACGCGATAAAGTTCGTTTGCAAACAGATGGTGGTTTGAAAACAGGTCTGGATGTTATTAAAGCGGCTATTTTGGGTGCGGAAAGTTTTGGTTTTGGTACTGGTCCAATGGTCGCGCTTGGCTGTAAATTCTTACGTATCTGTCACTTAAATAACTGTGCAACCGGTGTTGCAACACAAAATGAAAAATTACGTAGTAACCACTTTATTGGCTTGCCACAAATGGTCATGAACTACTTCCAGTTTGTTGCGCGTGAAACGCAAGAGTGGTTAGCGGCATTAGGTGTCGCAAGCATGGCAGACTTAATCGGTCGTACTGATTTATTAAAAGTATTGCCTGGCACAACGGATAAACAACGCAAACTGGATTTGGCACCATTATTATATTCTGGTGGTGTATCAGCGGATAAACCTCAATATTGTGTAGAGCCACACAATGTACCTTACGATAAAGGTGAACTGGCTGAACAAATGGTTGCAGATATGCAAGATGCCATTACTAATAAAAAAGGTGGTTTCTTTAGCTATGATATTCGCAATATCAACCGTTCGATTGGTGCGCGTATATCTGGAGAAATCGCACGTCATCATGGCAATTACGGCATGAGTGATACACCGATTAAAATTCAGTTGACTGGTTCTGCGGGGCAAAGCTTTGGTGTGTGGAATGCCGGCGGTTTAGAAATGCGCTTGCAAGGTGATGCTAACGATTACGTTGGTAAAGGCATGGCTGACGGTAAGTTGGTTATTTACCCTTCACCAGAAAGTCATTTTGCGACACAAGAGGCTAGTATTGCTGGCAACACCTGCCTATATGGTGCAACAGGTGGTTATTTGTATGCAGCTGGTATGGCAGGTGAACGTTTTGCTGTACGTAATTCAGGCGCAACAGCTGTTGTTGAAGGCGTTGGTGACCATGGTTGTGAATATATGACCGGCGGTATTGTCGCGGTACTAGGTGAAACGGGCTTGAACTTCGGTGCCGGTATGACCGGTGGATTTGCCTATGTGTTAGATATGGATGGTACTTTCGATAAGCGTTACAACAAAGAGTTAGTAGAATTAGTTCGGATTGATAGTGGTGAACTATCGGATCATGCTTTATTCCTAAAAGGAATGATTGAAGATCATGTTCGAGAAACAGGCAGTATTTGGGGTAACCAATTGTTAGATACGTATCAACAACGTTTGAAACAATTCTGGTTAGTTAAACCAAAAGCAGCAGCATTGGATGGCTTGTTAAGTCAAGTTACTAAAGCAGCCTAACCTTTCAATCAGAGCAAATCAAAAAATCATTATGGCGAAAAATACTTTTCAATTTTTAGATGTCGGTCGACATGATCCGAGTAAAGCAGAAGCTAAACAACGTATTAAAGGTTTTGGCGAAATTTACGGTGAATTTGATAAAGATACGTCGGCAGAGCAGGCGGATCGTTGTTTAGAATGTGGTAATCCCTATTGTGAATGGAAATGTCCTGTACATAACTATATTCCAAACTGGTTGAAATTAGTCAGTGAAGGCAATTTAGAACAAGCTGCAGCGTTATCTCATCAGACCAATACCTTGCCTGAAATTTGCGGTCGAGTATGCCCACAAGATCGTTTATGTGAAGGCGCGTGTACGTTAAATGATGGTTTTGGCGCGGTGACAATTGGTTCGGTAGAAAAATACATTACCGATACTGCCTTGGATCAAGGCTGGCGCCCTGACTTATCTGATGTTAAAGATACAGGCAAACGTGTTGCCATCATTGGTGCAGGTCCAGCTGGATTAGGCTGTGCTGATGTTTTAATACGAAATGGTGTTAAGCCCGTTGTTTATGATAAATATCCTGAAGTTGGTGGTTTGCTGACCTTTGGTATCCCTGAATTTAAACTCGAAAAAGCAGTTGTAAAACGTCGTCGAGAAGTGCTTGAAGGCATGGGAGTGGAATTCATCCTTAATACTGAAGTTGGTAAAGATATCGACTTTCAAACGTTGTTAGATGAGTACGATGCAGTTTTTCTTGGTATGGGTACCTATACCTATATGAAAGGCGGTTTTCCTGGTGAAGATAAACAAGGTGTGTATGAAGCTTTACCGTATTTAGTAGCAAACAACAAACACTTACTTGACTTAGAAACAGATAGTTACGTTAATCTTGCAGGTAAAAAAGTGGTTGTGCTTGGTGGTGGTGATACGGCGATGGACTGTAACCGTACTGCAATTCGTCAAAATGCTGCCAGTGTGCAATGTGCCTACCGCCGTGATGAAGAGAATATGCCAGGGTCACGTCGTGAAGTGAACAATGCGCGTGAAGAAGGCGTTGAGTTTTTATGGAATCGTCAGCCAATTGAAGTGGTTGGTGATGGCAAAGTTGAAGGTATTAAAGTTGTAACAACAGCTTTGGGTGAGCCTGATGCGCGCGGTCGTCGTAGCCCACAACCAGTCCCTGGTAGTGAAGAAATTATTGCTGCAGATGCGATTGTAATTGCTTTTGGTTTCCGTCCAAGTCCTGCACCATGGTTTGCTCACTATGGTGTTGATATTGATGATGGTGGTCGCGTTATTGCACCTGCTTCACCAGCGACAGGAAAATCAGCCTATCAAACCACCAATGAAAAAATCTTTGCTGGTGGCGATATGGTGCGTGGCTCTGATCTTGTTGTAACTGCAGTCTGGGAAGGTCGCCAAGCTGCAGAAGGCATTTTAGATTACCTGGACGTTTAAACAATTCGGCTTTAAACCTGATCTAAATCAGAAAATATCAGGCTTTATGATACCTATGATCATTTTTAGGTATGATAGAGCCTTTTTTATATTTGCAATAATAAAGTCGTTTTATTCGAGGAAGAACAGTGTCTGAATTAAAAAATGATCGCTATTTGAGAGCATTATTACGCCAACCGGTTGATAAAACTCCAGTTTGGGTGATGCGCCAAGCCGGACGGTATTTGCCAGAATATCGTGAAGTACGGGCTAAAGCCGGCGACTTTATGACCTTGTGCACGACACCTGAACTTGCATGTGAAGTGACCTTGCAACCATTACGTCGATTTGATCTTGATGCCGCAATTATTTTTTCAGATATTTTAACCATTCCTGATGCTATGGGTTTAGGTTTACATTTTGTTGCTGGTGAAGGCCCGGCCTTTACTAAAGTAATTGAAAACGCTTCCGATATTGCCAAACTAAGCGTTCCAGATATGGAAGATAATCTGGGTTATGTCATGGATGCAATTCGACTCGCACGACGTGAGATCGATGGCAAAGTACCTTTGATTGGTTTTAGTGGTAGCCCTTGGACTTTAGCCTGTTATATGGTTGAAGGTGGCTCTAGTAAAGACTTTTCTAAAGTTAAAGGAATGATGTTTGACGCGCCTGAGCAAATGCATGCTTTGCTTGCGGTATTAGCTGATTCCGTTACAGCCTATTTGAATGCACAAATTGCCGCAGGTGCTCAAGCAATTATGTTGTTTGATACTTGGGGTGGGACACTTAGTACGACTAATTACAATGAATTTTCGCTTGCTTATATGCAGCGCATCGTCGAAGGTCTAACCCGTGAAAGTGAGGGGCGTACAGTCCCAGTAACCTTATTCACAAAAGGTGGCGGACAGTGGCTTGAGTTGATGGCACAAACCGGTGTTGATGCGCTAGGTTTGGATTGGACAACTGATCTGGCAGTAGCAAGGCAACGTGTCGGAGATAAAGTCAGCCTGCAAGGCAATATGGATCCGTGTGTGTTGTATGCTTCTGCAGATCGAGTTGAGCAAGAAGTGGCCAGTGTTTTAGCAAGTTTTGGTCAAGGAGCAACTGGGCATGTATTTAACTTGGGTCATGGTATTCATCCTACTATCGATCCTGAAAAGATGAAACGTCTTGTAGACTCTGTGCATCGATTAAGTGAGCCATACCACCAATAAATCAATGATCAAGCTAATTGTTCTCAGGATAAAAATGTCCGAATTAGCTTGATATTAAGCGTATTGGGAATTTTGCCGTTTTTATTAAATTCCTTTATCAATAGTGCTTTATTGTTGATGATATGACAAAACCACATTAAGTTGAGTTTGAGCTAGCTATGATCCTTACGTGCTTCATCAAGTAATTGCTGGGCGAAGCGTTTAACTTGAAGATCATAGAGAGCAAGTTGTCCACCGGTTTTGATCGCGCTGGAAGCAAGTCCTCCAATCACCATCAATAATAAAATCACGATAGCTCAGGCAAGGAAATACGTCATTCTAATATCTGGTTTAGCATGTTCTGGAGATATGGTTTTAGGTGTAATGTCTTGTTGATCGATGTCTGATTCCTGTGGTGTTGGATTAGCGGCAGGTGATGCAAGTGAAGCTAATAGCGAATCAATATGCGAACCTTGCTCAATCGCTGTTGCAAACCGTTCGATGCGTTGTGGTTGTTCATAAAGATGCCATGCTTCCAGAATAACCTTGATACCAACATAAAGGCCGACTAACAACATCACTAATCCAAGTACACGGACGATGAAGGTAAGGATCTCCGTAGAAATAGAGTGCGTATTATCCATAAAACAAACCTAGTAATTTCATAATAAGAAGAGTGCGGCAGTGATAATACTACAGATTTAAGATAAAAAAAGGGCGGTTCGTTTAAAACGAGCCGCCCTTTTTAGTTAAGCCAAGTTAAAAAGTGAATCTTAGTTTTGATTTACAAACTCTGGGTATGCTTCCATGCCACATTCACTTAAATCAGTACCTTCGTATTCTTCTTCTTCAGAAACTCGGATACCCATTACTAATTTCAGTACATACCAAACGATGAAGCTAGTTACAAATACCCAAACAAAGATAGTTGCAGCACCGACCAATTGACCAACGAAGCTTGCATCACTGTTTGTTAATGGTACTGCTAATAAACCCCATAGACCAACAACACCGTGTACTGAAATCGCACCAACTGGATCATCAATTTTGAATTTATCCATTGTAACGATTGAGAATACAACAAGTAGACCACCGACAGCACCAATGATTGTAGCCATCAATGCAGATGGCGTATCAGGACCTGCTGTAATCGCAACTAGACCAGCTAAGGCACCGTTAAGAATCATAGTTAAGTCAGCTTTACCGAAGAGTAATTTAGCAGCAATTAATGCAGCAATTACACCACCAGCCGCAGCAGCATTAGTGTTTAGAAATACCATTGCAACAGCGTTTGCACTTGCGATATCACCTAGTTTTAATACTGAACCACCGTTAAAGCCGAACCAACCCATCCATAAGATGAATGTACCTAATGTCGCCATAGGTAAGTTTGCACCAGGAATAGGGCGAACTTCACCGTTAGGACCATATTTGCCTTTACGAGCACCAAGTAATAGCACACCAGCTAAGGCAGCAGAAGCACCCGCCATGTGAACGATACCTGAACCAGCAAAATCTAGGAATCCAAAATCATCGCCTAACGAGTACATGCCAAAGACAGCGTTACCGCCCCATGTCCATGCACCTTCCATTGGGTAGATGAAAGCAGTCATAACAACAGCAAAAACAACAAATGACATTAACTTCATACGTTCAGCAACTGCACCTGAAACGATAGACATCGCGGTTGCAACAAACACAACTTGGAAGAAGAAGTCTGACGCTGTTGAATAAATTGAGCCACCTTCAAAGCCACCATCACGAGTAGCAAAATCACCTAATGTCGCTGTAACATCAACATCGGCAATACCATCTAAGAAAATACCACCGCCGTACATGATGTCATAACCAACAACGAGATACGCTGTACACGCTACAGCAAAAAGTAACACGTTCTTGGTTAAGATTTCAGTCGTATTTTTGGCACGAACAAGACCTGCTTCTAACATAGAGAAGCCCGCGGCCATCCACATTACCAATGCACCCATTACTAAGAAGTAGAAGGTATCCATGGCATATTGGAGTTGGAAGATTTCATTTTCCATTATTTTAACTCCTAGAACTTATAAAGCATCAGGACCGGTTTCGCCTGTGCGAATCCGAACCACTTGCTCTAATGGGTAAACAAAAATTTTGCCATCACCGATTTTGCCAGTGTTAGCACCCTTTGTAATTGCTTCGATAACCTGATCTATCAAGCCATCATCAACAGCAATCTCAAGTTTGAGTTTTGGTAGAAAATCAACCACATATTCTGCACCGCGATAGAGTTCAGTATGACCTTTTTGGCGACCGAAACCTTTCACTTCAGAAACGGTTAAACCCTGAACACCAATTTCTGACAATGATTCGCGTACATCATCAAGCTTAAAGGGCTTGATTATCGCTACTACTTGTTTCATAAGTTATTCCTTCAAAAAATGGCCCACCCTGGAAAAAAAGGCTAGCCGAGCACTATTACATTGATTTAGAGAGTGTGAATACAATGTTGTCAGACGAGGCATCTGAAATGGCGTTATCATCGACGTCGTAGTAAGATAAATCTAAACCGAAACCAGCGAGTTCAGTTGACACACCAACATGATAGCTGGTGTAACTGTCTAAACCAGCAGCCACTTCATCATCAAAATCATAGTAGCCGATACCTGCTGCCAGGCTAAACATTCCGATATCGTAACCCGCATCTAATGTATAGTAAGTTGCGTCTGTGTCAGTACCAAAGACGTCGTCAGAATATGCAATACCGGCAGTAATAAAGCTGTAGTTTAGTGAGCCATAAACCTCAAAAAAGTCAGCTGAGTCTGCATCTGGATAGTCATAGTACAATGCCCCGATATCATAGCCGACACCTGAACCACCAAACTCACCTGCAAAGCCTGCATAGTAATCTACCTCAATCGTCGCGTTGTCTGGTGTTGCTTCAAAATCAACATTTGAAGCCCAAACCCCAGCATACAAACCACGTGAATGACCTATATCGAAACTGCCAGAGATCGCTGCTTCGTTATCAGTTTGGCTAACGCCACGCCATATGTAATCAGTACTAAGAGCGACGCTTGCACTTGTTGACCATGCACCATCAGCACTTTCCCATGCCATGGCTGATGAAGCAGCGAATAACGTGCTTGCAGTAAGGTATAAGGTTGATAATTTTTTCAATTTCATTTTGAACCCTCATCTATTTTGTTGAATGCAAAATTAACGTTTGAATGTATGTTGCGTCGTTGCAACACTATTTATTCAGACTGCAACAGTAAGAGCAGAATGTGTGCCATTCGTTAAATTAACAATAAAAACAAATAGATACGTTATTTCTGGTCGGGATTTACGTTGTTTTGATGCACAAAATAAGTGCTGCTTGGTGTGGTATGCACCTTATTTGTGCGAAAAGTATGAGTATAGAAATAATGGCCTTGTGACATTTTGCTGATATGATTACTGACATTAAAAATAGTCAGGTTACGTAATGTTATATCCACAAATTGATCCTGTTGCGTTGTCGTTAGGCCCGATCCAGGTACATTGGTATGGCCTAATGTATTTGTCTGGTTTTATTGCAGCATGGTGGCTGGGCAAAATCCGTGCAACGCGTTTTGGCTGGACGGCAACTCAGGTTGAAGATATGTTGTTCTATGGTGCGATTGGTGTAATCATTGGTGGCAGATTAGGCTATGCCTTATTTTATGATTTGGCTAATACTATCGCGAACCCATTCAATATTGTTAAAGTGTGGCAAGGCGGCATGTCATTTCATGGGGGTTTGATAGGTGTGCTGCTTGCTTTTGGGTGGTTTAGTCGTAAAACTGGCAAAACCTATTTTGAGATCAGTGATTTTATCGCGCCATTAGTACCATTAGGCTTGTTTTTTGGCCGAATTGGTAACTTTATTAATGGTGAGTTATGGGGCAAAGTCAGTGATGTACCATGGGCGATGGTATTTCCGGCAGGCGGACCATTAGCACGACATCCTTCTCAACTATATCAAGCGTGTCTGGAGGGACTGGCTTTATTTATAATCTTATGGATATTTTCAGCTCGCCCCAGACCTGCCGGTGCAATATCCGGCCTATTTCTAATAGCTTATGCTGTTTTCCGATTTTTAATAGAGTTTGTTCGAGTACCCGATCAGCAGTATGGTTACTTTTGGTCTGATTGGTTGACGATGGGGCAAATTTTATCATTGCCTATGATGCTGGCAGGCATCATTATTGTTGTGATCGCATATCGTCGCGCTAGTTAAACAGTATCAAACTCCAGGTCGATATTGCTACTAATAACGTTATTAACACAGCAAACGAGCCATAGTCTTTGGCGCGACCAGATAGCGTGTGACGATCTGTACTGACTCGATCAACAACACATTCAATCGCGGAGTTCAATAGTTCAACGATTAGGATTAGAGCTAGACTACTTATCATCGCAAGACGTTCAAATCCAGTTACATCAAGATAAAAACTCAACGCGACCAAGGCTATTGTCGCTGCAAATTCTTGTCGGAATGCGGATTCATTAGCTAAAGCAGAACGAAAGCCCTGCCATGAATAGAGTGTGGCATAAAAAAGTCGCTTTATACCGGTGTTTTTTTCCATTCTAATTTTTCCTAAAAGTCAGTATAAGGTCATATAAGTGAATTATGTTTGAGCTCAGTAGCTTAGATTGCATAAGAATGCTCGGAAAGGTAAAGATTTTGGCTCAATATTATGACATGCATGTTAAAATGCACGGTCATTAATTTTATGCTGTTTGGTGTTTTATGAGTTACCAAGATCATTACGATGTCATTGTTGTTGGCGGTGGTCATGCTGGAACAGAGGCTGCATTAGCTTCTGCGCGGCAGGGCGTTAAGACCATGTTGCTAACTCAAAATATCGAAACGTTGGGCCAAATGAGTTGTAATCCTGCGATTGGTGGGATCGGAAAAGGCCATCTGGTTAAAGAAATCGATGCATTAGGCGGTATCATGGCCCAAGCCGCAGATCGAGGTGGTATTCAATTTCGTATTTTGAATGCGAGTAAGGGGCCTGCGGTTAGAGCAACGCGTGCCCAAGCCGATCGTGTTCGTTATAAAGCCGCTGTAAGAAGTTATTTAGAAAAACAACCAAATCTGTATTTATTTCAACAAACTGTGGATGATTTAGTCGTTGAAAATGATCGTGTTGTTGGCGTTGTAACCCAAGCTGGCCTACGTTTTTCTGCCAAAACAGTGGTGCTGACGGTTGGTACTTTCTTGGGTGGTTTGATTCATATTGGATTACAAAATCATCAAGGGGGACGCGCTGGCGATCCCGCATCAATTGCATTGTCTCAACGCTTACGTGCTTTGCCTTTTCGAGTTGATCGTTTAAAAACAGGTACACCACCACGCATAGCGACAAATTCGATTGATTTTTCAGGTTTAACAGAACAACCGGGGGATACACCAACACCGGTATTTTCATTTTTAGGTAAGCGCTCCGATCATCCTGAACAAATTTCGTGTTACATCACACATACCAATGAAAAAACGCATGATGTTATTCGAAATAATTTAGACAGATCACCCATGTACAGTGGTGAGATTGAAGGTATTGGTCCGCGTTACTGTCCATCGATTGAAGATAAAGTCGTTCGATTTGCTGACAGGCAATCACATCAAATATTTTTAGAACCAGAAGGCTTGGATTGCGGTGAAGTTTATCCTAACGGTATTTCAACAAGTTTGCCGTTTGATGTGCAATATGACATTGTTCGATCAATGAAAGGCCTGGAAAATGCACACATCACGCGGCCAGGTTATGCAATTGAATATGACTTTTTTGACCCACGTGATTTACAGCCGTGGCTCGAAACTAAACACATGGCAGGTTTGTTCTTTGCAGGACAAATTAACGGTACAACCGGCTACGAAGAAGCGGCAGCACAAGGCCTGATCGCTGGTTTAAATGCAGGTTTACAAGCGCGAGGCTTGGAACAGTGGTTCCCTCGTCGTGATCAGGCGTATATCGGTGTCATGATCGATGATTTGATTACCGCCGGCACACGTGAGCCATATCGTATGTTTACCAGCCGTGCTGAATATCGCTTGTTATTACGTGAAGACAATGCCGATATGCGTCTAACTGAAAAAGGGCGAGAACTTGGTGTTGTCGATGATGAACGCTGGGCCGTGTTTACTGCAAAACGTGAGGCAGTGGCAAAAGAAACCAGTCGGTTAGAGGCAATGAAATTTGTCCCTGAAAAAGTGGATCAAACCTTAGCTGAGCAATTACTTGGTGAACCATTAAATAAAGTTGCTTCTGCTTTAGACTTATTACGCCGTCCAAATGTTGATTATCAAAGTCTGCTGTCATTAGCGGGTGAAGAGCTTAATGTGGCAGATGAAGTTGCTGAACAAGTGACTATTCATACCAAATATGCCGGCTATATCAATAGACAAAAAAATGAAATTGAACGGCTGTTGAGACATGAAACAACGCGATTACCGAGTGATTTGGATTACAAAAATGTACGTGGCTTATCAAATGAAGTACGTGAAAAACTAGAACAAACGCGACCTAACAGTTTGGGGCAAGCCGCACGTATTTCAGGTGTGACGCCTGCCGCAGTATCCTTGCTTTTGGTTCATCTAAAACGTGGCGATAACCAGCGCGAAGCAAGCTGAATATATGGATAATAAACTGCTTGAACAGTTAGATCAGGGGTGTAAGGCGCTAACGCTTTCATTAAATGATGAGCAATTACACCAATTGCTAGCCTATGTTGCTTTGCTGGTGAAATGGAATAAGGTCTATAACCTGACATCAGTGCGTGATGCCGATCAGATGATTAGTCGACATATATTAGATAGCTTGGCAATAGAGCCCTATCTAACAGGCGAGTCATTGCTTGATGTAGGTACTGGTGCAGGTTTGCCGGGCATTCCAATAGCCATTGTTCGACCAGATATTGCTGTAACCTTGTTAGATACAAACTCAAAGAAGACACGATTTTTACAGCAGGCAAAAGCAGAGTTAGCACTAACAAACATAACAGTAGTACATGCGCGTGTTGAACAAGCGCAACTTCCGAAATTTGCAATGATTACGGCACGTGCTTTTGCGACTATTGAAGACATTATTGATTTAACAGGCAGACATTGCGATGATGCAGGCTGTTTATTATTGATGAAAGGTCTCTATCCGACCGAAGAGCTAAGCACCATCAACGATCAATTTAAGTTAATGGATGTTGTAAAATTGAATGTGCCGGACTGTTCAGCAGAGCGTCATCTGGTTAGGTTGATTAAAAATTAAGGCTAAGTGGAATGGGCAATATTTTTGCGGTGACAAATCAAAAAGGCGGCGTAGGTAAAACAACGACTAGCGTTAATCTAGCCGCAGCATTAGCTGACAGTTCAAAAAAAGTATTGTTAATTGATTTAGATCCACAAGGTAATGCCAGCACTGGATGCGGCGTTGATAAAGATAGCCTTGACGTTAGCAGTTATGACGTTATTACAACAGCAGTAAAAGCGTCCGATGCTATCATCAGACCGGAAGGTTTAACATTTGATGTTATGCCCACCAATGCTGATTTAACCGCTGCTGAAGTTGAGTTACTCGAAGTGAAATTACGTGAACATCGATTGCGTCTAGCGTTGGAGTCAACACGAGAAAAATACGACTACATTTTGATTGATTGTCCACCGTCATTGAGCATGCTAACCGTTAATGCCTTAGTTGCTTCTAAAGGTGTCATCATTCCTATTCAGTGTGAATATTATGCTTTGGAAGGATTATCATCATTACTGAAAACAATAGAACGCGTCAAACAAAGAGCAAATCCGGCTTTAGAGATTAGCGGTTTGGTTCGCACCATGTTTGATGCACGTAATAATCTTGCAAATCAAGTTTCAAGACAATTAATTACACATTTTCAGAAAAAAATATTTCACTCGATTATTCCACGAAATGTACGTTTGGCTGAAGCACCTAGTCATGGTATACCAGTTATAAGTTATGATCGGACATCGCGTGGTTCAATAGCATATATGGCGTTAGCAAGTGAGTTTATGCGCCGAGAAAAAATACTTAATTCGAACTAGACAGGCAAACGAATGGCTATCAAAAAAAGAGGTTTGGGTAGGGGCTTGGATGCATTGTTATCAGATGTGAATCATGATGATGACACAAGCCTGGATGATAGTTTGCAATATTTTCCTCTGGATATCATTCAGCCGGGTAAATATCAGCCTCGTGTCGATATGTCACAAGAATCATTAGATGAATTGGCCGACTCTATTAGGGCGCAAGGCCTAGTCCAACCAATCGTTGTCCGACCCGTTAGCGATGGACGCTATGAGATTATTGCGGGCGAACGTCGTTGGCGTGCCTGCAAAATTGCCCAGTTAGAGCTAATTCCTGCTTTAGTCAGAGATGTATCTGATCGGAGTGCGATTGCAATGGCTCTGATTGAAAATATCCAGCGCGAAAATCTTAATCCGATGGAAGAGGCCAATGCCTTATTCCGTTTGCGTGAAGAATTTTCGATGACCCATCAAGAAGCGGCCGAAGCGGTTGGGCGATCACGCGCTGCGGTCTCTAATTTATTACGGTTGAGAAACTTAAATGAGGATGTCAAACGCCTAGTTGAAAATTGTGATCTGGAAATGGGTCACGCCAGAGCACTGTTGGCACTAGAAGGTGAACTGCAATCAGATACAGCTAAACAGATCGTAGAAAAAGGCTTATCGGTTCGTGAAACGGAACACCTAATTCGTCGCTTACAAAAACCAATAAAAGAAGTGCCTAGTAAGCTCACAGCTGTCATCGAAGAGCTTGAAAAAATTGAAAAACAAATGAGTGATAAGTTAGGCGATAAAGTGACTGTTAAGCACGGCAGAAATGGCAAAGGCAAACTGGTCATTGACTATAATGATTTGGAAGGGTTGCGAAAACTGGCCAAAAGATTGACTTAAATCAATAAATTCCATTGACCCACCAATCGGTAGGTCTATATAATGCGTGGTTTGCTATACACAAAATAATTCCGGCGAGAGATGATGGAGTGTTTAGTTAGAGTTAAACCTATAAATCATTTGTTAAAAGTGCAATTTATAGTGCTGGTGATAACGAGTTTGTTTGTTTTTAGTTTTCAGGGTGTTAATGCTTTTTTTGTCTACCTTTACGGTGGCAGCGTTGGGCTGTTTAATACCTTTTTACTAAGAAGACATTTGTATGCTGCTGCAAAATATGCAAAAGCAGATGCAAGTAAGAATTTAGGCAGGGCATACCGCTGTATCGCAGAACGATGGCTAGTTACGATCGTGTTATTTGCGGCAGGCTTTCTGGTTTTTGAACCAGTTAAGCTAATGCTGATAGCATTTGTCGTTGTGCAGGTGGTTGTTTTATTTGGAAATTATAATCGGGCATAAAACCAAACATGGCAAGTGAAACGACGATTACTACATCAGATTATATTAAGCACCATCTACAAAATCTTACGTTTGGTGAGAAACAGGTAGAGTCAACAGCCGGAAATTGGATCCCTACCGGTGAATGGGGTTTTGCCTCCTCGGCTCAAGAAGCAACACAAATGGGATTTTGGTCAATTAATGTCGATACCATGTTGCTGTCAATTTTACTTGGCGCGCTGATGATGTGGTTTTTTAGAAGCGTTGCAAAAACAGTTTCTGCCGACGTCCCTACACCGGCTCAAAACTTCGCTGAAATGGTTATTGAGTTTATCAATGACACAGTCAGGGGTTCCTTCAGTGGCGGTAAAAATGAATTGGTTGCACCTCTGGCGTTGACTATCTTCGTCTGGGTGTTTCTGATGAACCTGATGGATTTGATCCCCGTAGATCTGTTACCAATGGCTGTAGCGCAAGGCGCGTCTGCTCTTTTTGGCGTAGATCCTCACCACGTATATTTTAAAGTTGTCCCAAGCACAGATCCTAATGCGACTATGGGTATGGCTTTGGTTGTGTTTGGTTTGATGCTTTATTATAGCTTTAAGATTAAAGGCACCGGTGGCTTCCTTGCTGAGTTATCATTCGAGCCTTTCGGTAAATGGGCGTTACCAATTAATATTGTCTTAGAGACTGTAACATTGTTAGCCAAGCCGTTCTCTTTGGGTCTGCGGTTGTTCGGCAATATGTATGCTGGTGAAATGGTGTTTATCCTAATTGCAACCATGTACAGTGCAAGCTTGGTACTTGGTTCTCTTGCTGGCCTGTTACAAGTTGGTTGGGCTATTTTCCATATACTTATCATTACGTTGCAGGCATTTATATTTATGGTTTTAACAATTGTTTATATAGATATGGCTCATCAACACCACTAAAGTTTGAACACGTTTTACGATTATTTTTTATAGTTAGATTATTGATAGGAGAAAAAAATGGATATGGGTTTAGTTTACATCGCTGGTGCCTTAATGATCGGTCTTGGCGCTTTAGGCGCTGCGATTGGTGTGGGTTTATTAGGCGGTCGTTTCTTAGAAGCTTCTGCGAGACAACCAGAATTGGTGCCAATGTTACGTACAAACTTCTTCCTGGTTGCAGGTCTTGTTGATGCTGTACCAATGATTGCCGTTGGTCTTGCTATGTACGTTCTGTTCGCGGTTGCTGGTTAATAGACATTACATTTAAACAGTATTGCGATAAAGAAGAGGTATAGGCATGAATATCAATGCAACCTTAATCGGTCAAGCAATCGCGTTTTTGCTATTCATTGGCTTCTGCATGAAATATGTGTGGCCACCGATTATGCAAGCCCTTGATGACCGTAAAAAGAAAATTGCGGATGGTTTGGCTGCTGCAGAACGCGGCAAGCATGAACAAGAATTGGCTGAGAAGCGTGCACAACAAGTTATTCACGAAGCTAAAGAGCAAGCGAATGAAATTATTTCGCAAGCACAACGTCGTGGTAACGAAATTGTGGATGAGTCTAAAGATAGTGCACGTGTCGAAGGTGATCGTATTTTGACTTCTGCCAGAGCAGAAATTGAACAAGAAGCAAATCGCGCAAAAGATGAGCTTAGATCACAAGTAGGTAGTGTGGCTTTGGCTGGTGCGGCTAAGATTCTTGGTCGTGAAATTGATGACAAAGCGCATACCGATTTGTTAGAAGAATTGGTAAGCCGGATCTAGAGGAACTTTCGGATGGCTGAAGCAATAACTATCGCTCGTCCTTATGCAAATGCAGTGTTTGCAATTGCACATGAAAAAAGCGAGTTGAAAGCTTGGTCTGATCTACTGGCGACGTTGTCGCTATGTGTAGCAGATCCCAAAATGCAGTCCATAATTACAAGCCCAGCGGTCAGTGATGAGCAAGTAATCACATTGTTGGCTGATATTGCAGGTGAGTTACTGTCGGTTGAAGGCCGTAACTTTCTAGCATTGTTAGCTGAAAAGAATCGTCTCATGATTTTGGCTGATATTGCCGTACTTTTTGAACAATTACGAGCAGAAGCAGAACAAACAATGGTCGCAGATGTAACGTCATCACGAGCATTAACACCGGAACAAGAACAAAAAATCGCTACAGCGTTGAAACAACGTTTTGGTAGAGATGTCACGCTCAATAGCAGTGTTGATGAAAGCTTGTTAGGTGGGGCAATTATTCGCGCAGGTGATCTGATTATTGATGGATCTGCCTTGGGTAAACTGAACAGACTGGCACAAGCTATTATTTAGCACCAGTTTTTAGAGGAAACAGAGATGCAACTGAATTCAGCAGAAATCAGTGACCTAATCAAAAAGCGTATTGAAAGCTTTGATGGGGCAACTGAAGCACGCACAGAAGGTACTGTTGTTGGTGTAACCGATGGTATCGTACGTGTACATGGTTTAGCCGATGTAATGGCTGGGGAAATGCTAGAGTTCCCAGGTAACACATACGGTATGGCGTTAAACTTAGAGCGCGACACCGTCGGTGCAGTGGTGTTAGGTCCATACCAACACATCACTGAAGGTGACAGTGTTAAATGTACGGGTCGTATTTTAGAAGTACCAGTTGGCGAAGGTCTATTGGGTCGCGTTGTTGACTCTTTAGGTAACCCAATTGATGGTAAGGGTGACATCGTAAGTCAAGGTACAGCACCGATTGAGAAAGTAGCGCCAGGCGTTATCTCTCGTCAATCAGTTGACCAACCTTTACAACTAGGTTTGAAATCAGTTGATGCGATGATCCCTGTAGGTCGTGGTCAACGTGAGTTGATTATCGGTGACCGTCAAACAGGTAAAACTGCTATTGCAATCGATGCCATCATCAACCAAAAAGGTACAGGCGTTAAATGTATCTATGTTGCGATTGGTCAAAAAGCCTCCTCTATTGCAAACGTAGTGCGTAAATTAGAAGAACACGGTGCGTTAGCTCATACAATAATCGTTGCGGCTTCTGCTTCTGATTCAGCGGCACTTCAATTTATTGCACCTTATGCCGGTTGCTCAATGGGTGAATACTTCCGTGATAAAGGTGAAGATGCGTTAATTATTTATGATGATTTAACCAAACAAGCTTGGGCTTATCGCCAAGTATCATTGTTGTTACGTCGTCCACCTGGTCGCGAAGCCTATCCTGGTGACGTTTTCTACATTCACTCACGTTTATTAGAACGTGCATCACGTGTAAGCGCTGATTATGTTGAAAAAGCAACTAACGGTGAAGTTAAAGGTAAAACAGGTTCGTTAACTGCATTACCTATCATCGAAACACAAGCGGGTGACGTATCTGCATTCGTACCAACTAACGTAATTTCGATTACTGACGGTCAAATTTTCTTGGAAACGGATCTGTTTAACTCAGGCATTCGTCCAGCGATCAATGCTGGTTTGTCGGTATCACGTGTGGGTGGTGCGGCTCAAACCAAGATCATTAAGAAATTAGGTGGTGGCACACGTCTGGATTTAGCTCAATATCGTGAACTTGCTGCGTTTGCTCAATTTGCTTCTGATCTTGATGAAGCAACTCGTAGCCAAATTCAACGTGGTCAACGCGTAACAGAATTGATGAAACAAGGCCAATATCAGCCTTTATCAATTGCTGAAATGGCGGTGTCATTGTTCGCAGCTAACGAAGGTTTTATTGATGATGTGGCAGTTGATAAAGTAGGTTCTTTCGAAGCTGCGTTACTGTCTAACATGAAATCTAATCATGCTGACTTAATGGCTAAAATTAACGAAAAAGGTGACTTTAATGACGATATCGCTAACGCAATGAGTGATGCGATTAAGAGCTTTAAAACCACCGGCAGTTGGTAATCGGAGCATAAGTCATGGCTAGCGGCAAAGAGATACGAACTCAGATAGCAAGCATCAAAAACACGCAAAAAATTACGCGCGCGATGGAGATGGTTGCTGCGAGTAAAATGCGTAAAGCTCAAGAACGCATGGCAGCAACACGTCCTTATGCGGACAAGATCCATAATGTAATCCAACATTTAGCTTTTGCTCATCCTGAATATAAACATGTGTATTTACAAGATAGAGAAGAAACTAAACGTGTTGGTTACATTATTGTTTCGTCTGATCGTGGGTTATGCGGTGGCTTGAACAATAACTTGTTCAAAACTGTACTGAATGATATCAAACAAAAAGCTGATAAAGGTTTGGAAGTTGATGTCTGTACAATCGGTCAAAAAGCATCGAGCTTTTTTGGTCGTCTGCCAGTAGGACTTGTGGGACAAGCTGTACAGTTGGGTGATGCACCGCATCCTCATGAATTAATCGGTACAGTTAAAGTGATGCTGGATGCCTTTGAACAAGGTCAAATTGATAGCTTGTACCTAGTGTTTAATGAGTTTGTGAATACCATGACTCAAGAAAACAAGATTATGCAGTTATTGCCGGCTAAACCAGAAAAACCAAGCAAAGAGTTATCACATCACTGGGATTATATTTATGAGCCTGATGCTAAAGAAATGTTGGATAACTTGCTAGTTCGTTATATCGAATCTTTGGTTTATCAAGGTGTTGTTGAAAACATTGCCTGTGAACAAGCTTCACGTATGGTTGCGATGAAAAGTGCATCAGATAATGCCGGTGATCTTATTGATGACTTGCAATTGGTTTACAACAAGGCTCGCCAAGCTGCAATTACCCAAGAAATTTCTGAAATTGTTGCCGGTGCCGCTGCGGTATAAAGCAAATAACACGGGCTGTAGCCCAAACGTATTGAAAGAGGAAGCAAGATGAGCTCTGGAAAGATTGTACAAATTATCGGTGCGGTCGTTGACGTGGAATTCCCACGTGACAGCCTGCCAAAAGTCTATGACGCGTTAGTTGTCGAAGAAGCAGGCTTGACGTTAGAAGTCCAACAACAACTTGGTGATGGCGTAGTACGTGCTATTGCAATGGGTGTAACTGATGGCTTGAAACGTGATTTAGCTGTTTCTAACACAGGTGACACTATCCAAGTACCCGTTGGCCAAAAAACATTAGGCCGTATCATGGACGTACTGGGTAACCCTATCGACGAAAAAGGCGACATCGGCGAAGAAGTTAAATGGGGCATTCACCGTAAAGCACCTAAATTCGATGAATTAGCTGCAAGTAACGAATTATTGGAAACTGGTATCAAAGTTATCGATCTAGTTTGCCCGTTCGCTAAGGGTGGTAAAGTTGGTCTGTTTGGTGGTGCCGGTGTAGGTAAAACTGTAAACATGATGGAGCTTATCCGTAACATCGCTATCGAACACAGTGGTTTCTCTGTATTCGCTGGTGTTGGTGAGCGTACTCGTGAAGGTAATGACTTCTACCACGAAATGACTGATTCAAACGTAATCGACAAAGTATCGTTGGTTTACGGTCAAATGAATGAGCCACCTGGTAACCGTTTACGTGTAGCGTTAACTGGTTTGACTATGGCGGAATACTTCCGTGACGAAGGTCGTGACGTATTATTCTTCGTTGATAACATCTACCGTTACACATTGGCTGGTACGGAAGTATCTGCGTTATTAGGTCGTATGCCTTCTGCGGTAGGTTACCAACCTACACTAGCGGAAGAAATGGGTGTTCTTCAAGAACGTATCACATCTACAAAAACAGGTTCTATCACATCGATCCAAGCTGTTTATGTGCCTGCGGATGACTTGACTGACCCATCTCCAGCAACAACCTTTGCTCACTTGGATGCAACCGTTGTATTGTCACGTTCAATTGCTGAATTAGGTATCTACCCAGCGATTGACCCACTTGATTCTACCAGCCGTCAATTAGATCCATTAGTCATCGGTAACGAACACTACAATGTGGCTCGTGGCGTTCAAGGTACTTTACAACGCTATAAAGAGTTGAAAGATATCATCGCTATCTTGGGTATGGACGAATTATCTGAAGAAGATAAATTAACAGTATCACGTGCACGTAAAATTCAACGTTTCTTGTCACAACCATTCTTCGTGGCAGAAGTATTTACCGGTAGCCCAGGTAAATATGTTTCATTGAAAGATACAATTGCAGGCTTCCAAGGCATCTTAAACGGTGACTACGATTCATTACCAGAACAAGCATTCTACATGGTTGGTGGTATTGAAGAAGCTGTTGAGAAAGCGAAAAAACTATAAGCTTTTAGGGGTAATGTATGGCAATGACTATCCATGTCGATATCGTAAGCGCTGAAAATGCCATCTATTCAGGATTGGTTGAAGCGGTGTTTGCATCAGCAGTAATGGGTGATGTCGGTATTTATCCGCGTCATACACCGATGTTGACACGCCTTAAACCGGGCGAGGTTCGTATATTGGTACAAGGTAAGGAAGAGCAATTCTATGTGTCAGGCGGCATGTTAGAAGTGCAACCCCATGTTGTTACCATTTTGGCCGATACTGCAATGCGTGCTGATGATGTTGATGAAGCAGCCGCATTACAAGCTAAAGCTGATGCAGAACGTGCATTGAAAGATCGTGATTCGAAAATGGACTATGCAGAAGCTCAAGTTAAACTCGCTGAAGCGATGGCTCAACTACGTAGTATCGAACGTATGAGAAAAATAGGTAAGCACTAAGTTGCTTGTTTAATCACGCTTAGGAAGGGCCGTCTTTATGACGGCCTTTTTTTTGTCTAATCTTTGGTAGAATAGATCGCTAATCTCCACACCTATCTGGAATCACCCTATGTCACTAAGCATCATTATTCTTGCCGCAGGCAAGGGCACACGAATGAAATCTGCTAAAGCCAAAGTTATGCATAAATTAGCAGGCAAACCGCTATTGCAACATGTGGTTGATACAGCTTTAAAATTAAAACCAACACAACTTGCGGTAGTCTGTGGCAATGGTGCTGATCAAGTTGTGCCATATCTTGAAGCACAAGGCATTAATATCGCTATGCAAACCGAGCAAAAAGGCACAGGCCATGCTGTTGAGCAAGCTAAAGACTTTTTCAAGACAGCCGAACAGGTGTTGGTGTTGTATGGTGATGTACCAATGATCACAGTTGATACATTACAAGCATTGATTGAATCAGGTGATAACACTAGCCTCAAAGTGTTAACGACTGAACTGCCAGATCCAACAGGCTACGGTCGCATCGTTCGAGATTTTGATGGCAATATGCTGTGCATAACTGAAGAAAAAGATGCTGATGCTGGGATCAGACTGATCAACGAAGTGAATACTGGCATTATGTGCATTCCAGCACAGTGGTTGAGTCAGGCTTTAGCCAGTTTGGATAATAACAATGCCCAAGGCGAATATTATCTGACGGATCTGATTGCTCAAGCAGTCGAGCAAGGCATTGAGATTAACTCGGTTATTTGTGACGATGAGATGGAAGTGGCAGGTGTTAATAACCGAGTCCAATTAGCAGAGCTGGAAAGTTATTATCAGCAAAAACGTGCCACTGAGTTAATGCTGTCGGGCGTGACCTTTCGTGATCCTGCTCGCGTTGATATTCGCGGCAATATTATTGCTGGGCAAGATATTACGATTGATATTAATGTCATTTTTGAAGGCGATAACACCATTGCCGATAATGTTGAGATTGGCGCTAACTGCATCATTATCAACAGCACGATAGCCGAAGGTGCTCAAATCCTGCCTAATAGTATTATTGAACATGCCGAAGTAGGTGCACATTGTGCCGTCGGCCCTTTTGCTCGTTTACGTCCAGGCACCAAATTAGCCGCTAAAGCTAAAGTTGGTAACTTTGTTGAAATCAAAAACGCTAACATCGGTTTAGGTTCAAAAGTGAATCACCTGAGTTATATTGGTGATACTGATATGGGTGCTGATGTTAATATCGGTGCAGGCACTATCACCTGTAACTATGATGGAGCCAATAAACATCGTACGACGATTGGTGATCGCGTGTTTGTAGGGTCTGATACCCAATTAGTTGCGCCTGTTACGGTTGAGGATGGTGCGACGATTGGGGCAGGTTCAACGATTCGTAAAACGGTGCCGGCTGATGCGTTGACCTTGACTAAGTCTGAGGTAAGGACGATTAATGGATGGAAGAGGCCGGTAAAGACCGGTAAAGACAATGAATTTTATTGATGATGAGCTATATTCATCTTCGCCATAAGAGTATCTTTAATTAATCTGAATCTTGGATAAGGGATAGTGCAATACTATAATTCTCTAATGTAATCAGAATGTTAAGCTAACTATGGCGGCTGAGTGCTTTTTCTTATCCAGTATTCGGGTTAATTATCTTGTTGAGAAGCAGTTTCAGACTTCCACTTGTCCGCCAGGGTCTGTGATAGTTTCAATTGCTCTGGCGTCATGATCTCGGTCAGTGTATCGAGATTCATTTGAGCTAATTGATGACCATTATCAGCGGCAAGTTTCCACAACATATAAGCCATTGCATAATCTTGCTGAATACCAAGACCTTGATCATACATAACCGCTAAATTGTATTGTGCATTAGCATTACCGTTTTGGGCGGCTTTGGTGTACCAATCGAATGCCGCAGCATAGTTGCTAGCGACACCATCACCTTTATGAAAAATAAGACCTAGGTTAAATTGAGCTTTATCATTATCCGCGCTTGCTGCTCGTTGATACCATTCTATGGCTTGCTCAATATCGCGATCTGTAGCAGCGGCTGTTTGATACATCAATGCCAAATTATATTGTGCTTTGATATGACCTTGTTCAGCTGCTTGTCTATACCATGTAAAGGCTTGTACAAGATCTTGGTCTATGCCTTTGCCAGTGCGAAACATTAAGGCCAGGTTATATTGTGCTTTTTGATCGCCTTTTTCTGCAAGGTATTTACAGTTGGTAAAGTTGTCATGATCTGACAATTCCTCTTTATAGCATGCCAGTGACACTGAAGCATAAATCAACAAAAAGCCTAGCAATAATAATTTCATTCCATTTCTCCAAATTCACAGTACCATTCGCTGTAAAAGCTAATTCTACAAAATAAACCTGAATCTAGCCACGCAAATGACAGCTTGCGTTTAGCCGTACTTTTAACGTGATAAATTGCAGTATCTGCCTTGTTCATTAATGACGCCATATCGAAACAATGTTGACGCAACACTGCAATTCCAATACAAGATCGAGCCTAATAATTCCTGTGATCATGCTAAATCGGTTGAGTTGGAAATATGCATTTTTCCAACAACTATTCCACGCCATTAAGAATATGTAAAACTTTTGATATTATCGCTGTAATCATTTGTTAATAAATAATTACTTAATTTGACTTAGGTACAAATAGGTTTAATAATTGGGTCAAAGTTAGCGCTATAAATGAAATTAAGAAAGCTATTTTAATGAATGGATTATTTTGCAGTACCCACATTGCTCACCCCTTTCTTGAGAGAAGTCCAACATGAACTTTATATCACCTTTAGCAGTTCCGTTGGCGGCTATTATGTTATTGCTATCAGCTTGCAGTTCAATACAGACAGGTATGGGTTCAGATAAACAGACTTCTGAATTACGCCGAGTTGTTGAAGCTCCGATTGATGTCAGCATTAGTAACACACCTATTTGCCCTAAACCCGAGATTGTTCTAACTGAGCCCACGCCAATTTATACGGCACCAGAACCTTTTTCAGCCAAGTTGTATTTCTTATTAGATAAAGTCGAATTTACTGCCGATTCTGAATTAGAATCACAACATATTTATCAGGAAATTTTAAACCGTAACCCAACGGAAGTCATGATTAGCGGTCACACTGATACATCCGCAACCAATGCCTACAACGACGCACTGTCTCGTCGACGTGCAGAACGGGTTAAACAAGATCTTGTTAATGCTGGTGTTGCCGCAGACATCATTTCAATATCGTCAGAAGGTGAATATCGTCTTTTAGTTGCAACACCTGATGAAACGGTTGAAGTAAGAAATCGCCGCGTTGAAATTAACCTGCGCTGACCGACGGAGTTATATGATGAACCGCATATCGCAACAACTGACACTATCTGCGTCGATCTTGAGTGCTATTTTTGCAATGTCGCAGCCTGTTATGGCGCAGACACTGACTGAAGTCGTAGATAAAACCTTAAAAAGCAACCCACTTATTTTGGCTGAAAGTAATCGCAAATTAAGTGCTGATCAAGCGATAAGACAAGCTGAGTCAGGTTATTATCCTAAAGTGGATTTGAATTTGGGGATGGGCCGTGAAAGAAGCGACAATCCAACAACGCGAGCGACAAATGACCACAGAAAATGGTTAACACGTGGCGAAGCAGGTATTACTGCAACACAAATGCTTTATGATGGCCTTGCAACCAAGAACTTGGTTGATCAGTCTGAATCGCTGTCGGAATCAGCAGGTTATTCAGTAGCAGACACAGCAGAATCGACTAGCCTTAACGCCATCAGGGTCTATCTTGATGTCTTGCGTAGACAAGAATTGCTAACACTTACTCAAGCTAATTTAGTCAGTCATGATCGTATTTTTTCACAAATTACATTGCGTGCTGAAAGTGGCGTAGGCAATCAAGCCGATGTCGATCAATCAACCGGACGAGTTGCATTAGCTCAAGCAAATAATAATGCTAATATTGGTAACTTAGAGGATGCCAAAACTACGTTTTTACGTGTCGTTGGTGAACAACCAGAATCATTAGTTAAACCAGGTGAAGAATGTTGCAATAGCGCTCCAGCCACCTTAGATGATGCAATTAAAATTGCTTATCATCAACATCCGGCTTTACGTGCTGCGATTGCTCAACATGAAGCGGCTCTTGCACAGCAGCAAGGTGCTTATGCACCCATGCACCCTCGTGTAGATTTAGAGTTATCGACAACGGCCAACAATGATCTTGATGGTAGTGATGGTCATAACAGCGATGTTCAAGCCATGTTTCGTATGCGCTACAACCTGTTAAATGGTGGTGCTGATAGCGCTTATATTGATCAAACAGCTTATTTAAGTGAACAAGCGAAACAACAAGCAAACCTGGCTAAGCGTCAAATTGAACAAGACGTCAGATTAGCGTGGAATGAACTACAAAGACAAACGGACCGACTTCAGTATTTACAATTGAGAACCAAATCAGCTGAAAAAACACGTGATGCTTACCAACAACAATTCAATCTTGGTCAACGTACATTGCTTGATTTACTTGATACCGAAAACGAGGTGTTAACCGCCCAGTCTGATTTCACTAACGCCCAATATGACCGGCTTTATGCTTGTTATTGGTTAAGCGAAACCATGGGTAAGCTACTAGCATCATTACAATTAGAAGTACCGCCTGAAGCAATAACGGTGGCAAGCCCGGAACCACACTAATTTATCGATTTTACTTCGATAAGCTAATAAAGCACTAGCGGCTGAAGACATACTTGCACTGATTAATGGCGTGCTCGAATTATCTAAAGTGGAGTTGGTCGATGATGATTTTAAGCTGGTAAACGTACAAGTTGATGATGTGATTGCACAATGTTTGCTAAACGTGATTTCAAATGCAATCAAATATAATAAATCGGATGGTTACGTTAAGATTGGATGTGCTCCTAGTCATAATATGTTGGAATATCGATTATTGATAGTGGCATCGGCATTTAGCCACCAACAAAAACATAAGGTTTTTTAGCGTTTCAACGACTATGAAAGATAAACAGACCCTAGTCAGAACATACCCTAGAGGAAAATAGGTGAAAAAGATGGTTAAAAAATATGTAGCAACGCCTATGGCAGTGGGTTTAGTCGTTATTGTTATTGCCGCTATTTCGGCAGGTTCGGTCGCGGTATATCTTTATTCTCTAGGGGTGCAAGAACTACAACAACACTTGCAACGGACGCTGGATGATTCTATCTATCAATTCAAAAGTCAATTGAATCAGCGTAAGACCGAGATTAATTATCTGGCAAATCGTGCCGATGTAAAAATACTAACAGAGCAATTTGTAAGTGACAATGAGCAAGGCAACTCAGACTCGAGCTTACAAGAGAAATTCAATAAAATAATAAATGATCGCGGTTATGTGGATTATAAGATTCTCGATCTACAAGGCAAAACTATACTCAACGGCAAAGATAGCCTCGCCGCAAAACAAGGCAAGGTTTTAATAGATAGTACACAACTGCAACAGTTACTTGCCGGCACCACCGTTGTTTCTCATCCTTTTATTGCTGATTATCTAAACCAGGATCTAAGCGGAGAGATGCAGCCTAATATGCTCTTAATACGAATTATGGTACCTATCAAGGATGGCTTAGGTAGCATAATGGCTATTTTGAATTTTAAGTTAAGTCCGGATCAGATTTTTTCGTCTTTTTTTCACTATAATCTACTTGGGTTAAACAGTGAAACCTATGCGATCAATCAAGATGGCTTGTTGTTAACACCGAGCAAATTTACCGAACAATTAAGGGATATTGGCCTGGTAAACTCAATCGTGATCAATTCCGAGATCAGCTTAATGATACGTGATCCTGGTGTTAATTTAGTGTTGCCCGATGCTTTATTGCCAGATAATCTGCAGCAACAACCTTTAACTCGTGCGGCACAATCCTTGGTTCAAAAGCAGTCAGGAATTGATCTACAAGGTTATCGCGATTACCGTGGTGTAGAAGTAATCGGTGCATGGAAATGGGATGACCAATTGCAAATGGGATTTATAACCGAAACAGATAAATCTGACGCCTTTGTGATGATTAAATCGATGCTAATTAGTGCTTTCTTTAGTGTGCTGTTTGTCATTATCATCGTGCCGGTCAGCATATGGTGGTATCGACATGTTTCACAGAAACAGATGACGGCAATACAGTTACGTGATGCGATGGTAAACCATTCAGCTGAAGGTGTTATTCTGATCGATCAAAAATCTATTATTCAAATTGTAAACCCCGCGCTGTGTCAGTTGTTTGGTTACACTGAAGCAGAATTGATTGGTTGTGAAGTAGGAATATTATTACCTGAAGCAGGGAGAGAGCAGCACTTAGAACGTATTAAACATAGTCAATTAAAGGCGCTTGACTTTTTTGATCTGCACCAAGGAGTTTACGGGCGAAAAAAAGACGGTTCATTATTTTCAATTGAGATATCGGTGTCACCGATGGCGGTCAAAAATCAACGTTATTTTATTGGGATAGTTCGTGATATTACTGAAAAAGTAAATAACGAACGGATGCTAATTAAAGCAAAAGAAGCTGCGGAATTAGCAAGTAACAAAGCTGAGCAAGCTAATCAAGCAAAAAGTCAATTTCTATCTAAAATGAGTCACGAATTGCGTACACCACTTAATGCCATTCTCGGTTTTTCGCAAATTTTGGAATTAGATGAATTAGACCAAGATCAGCTTCAATCGGTCACGATGATTAAAAATGCTGGCTTACATCTGTTAAATTTGATTAACGATATTCTCGATTTGGCACGTATTGAGAGTGGACAAGTAACGGTATCATTAGAGCATATCGAGTTAAAAGCATTTATAGAAAGCCTGAAGCCATTAGTTCAAACGCAACTGGAGTCGATGTCATTAACGCTGAGCACAGAATATTTCAGTGATGGCACTATCTGGGTCGAGGCGGATCAACTGCGCTTGAAACAGGTGATGTTGAATCTGTTATCCAACGCTATTAAATACAATAAACAAGGCGGTACGGTTGCTATTTTTGTTAGTCAGCAACAACAATCTAAGGTCCGTATTTCAATTCAGGATTCTGGGCTGGGTATGGATGAAAAGCAGATGTCACAGCTATTTGAACCGTTTAACCGCCTGAATGTAAACGAAACTATTGAAGGAACAGGCATCGGTTTGGTTATTAGTAGTGAGCTACTCAAATTAATGAACAGTAATATTGGTGTTGAAAGTGTTAAAGACGTTGGTAGTACATTTTGGATAGAGCTAAACGTCTTGGAAGAAAATAAATTGGAGAAATCTATGGCAGAATCAGTAACAGCATCAGAACAAGGGCAAGACGGTTTAGCTGCGTCACCGTCAACAATTAGTGTTTTATATGTTGAAGATAATCCAGCCAATCTTATGGTGGTTAGGGCGTTATTAAAGCGCTATCCACAATATCAACTGTTAGAAGCGATGTCAGCAGAAGATGGCTTAGATGTTATTCGTCAACAGCAGCCAAATATTGTTTTGATGGATATTAACTTGCCTGGAATGTCTGGCTTTGAAGCGCTTGAAGTAATTAAGCAAGAAAATCTGAAAGATACTATGAAGATCATTGCATTATCTGCCAATGCGATGAATACAGAAGTGGCACATGGTGTTAAAGTTGGATTTGATGAGTATTTAACTAAACCTATTGATTTTGAATTACTAATTTCTACTTTAGATAAACTAAGTTCCTAATTAACCTCAGTTCTGGATAAGCACAGCCATCCAGCACCTTTGTTTTAGCGGC
>JACUUH010000089.1 GCA_014859375.1 Gammaproteobacteria bacterium | reverse complement strand
CCACCAAACCAGAATCATTTGGTCGTGCTGTTTTGGAGGCGTTAAGCCTAGGTGTGCCGGTAATTGGTTATGATCATGGTGGTGTTGGAGAAATATTGGCTAGACTTTATCCTCATGGAGCAGTACCAATTCATCGATCAGATTTTCTATTACAAGCAGTGATAAAGTGCATACACAACTATCCCAAACCGAAACCACAATATCAATTCAACAAAGACAAAATGTTAACTGATACTCTCGACTTATATACTAACCTAAACATAGCTAATTTATGAAAATATGTGAAATCGTAGCCAGTCACGGTGAAGGTGGTTTAGAAAACCACTTCGTTGAATTATGTAACGGCCTTGCGGCAAGAGGCCACGAAGTTCATGCCATTATTCCTTTAGCCTTCACTAACCTCTTTTCAGATGGGGTGATTGTTCATAAATTATCATTTCATTTGAGTCGTCGAAATATTGTACTACTATGGCATCTATTTAAGACTATAAAAGATATCAATCCAGACATCATTCATTCTCATGCAAGTAAAGGTGTAGATTTAATGGCAATAATAAAGCGTTATCTACCCTGCCCGTGTATAGCCACTATTCATAACATCAAAAAGCAGTTACGTGGATATTTAAAGATGGATGCAGTAATTGGTGTCAGCAATGGCGTGTTGGAAACTGTTACATCCCCAGTTAAAAGAGTAATTTATAACGGTGTCAAGCAGCCTAGTTCAACATTATCGAGAGAAGCTATTGTAGAGAAATTCAATTTATCTGGACAACGGCCTATTGTAATGGCGATTGGTCGGCTAGTAGATGCAAAGGGTTTTGATGTACTTATAAATGCTTGGCAGGGAATAGATGCAGACCTACTCATCATCGGAGATGGCCCTCTACAAACAGCTCTAACAGCACAACTAAAAATGCTAGAATTAGATAAAAACGTTCATCTTATTGGTTTTGTAGAAAATGCCAGTGCCTTGATTGTGGCTGCTGAGTTTATTGTTATTTCTTCTCGCCGCGAGGGCTTTAACTACGTTATGGCCGAAGCCTTATTTCAGTCCATCCCAGTTATTTCTTCCGATGTACCTGCACCGAATGAAATCCTACCAAAAAACTACCTTTTCCCTGTTGCAGATAGTCACGCTCTCCACAATTGCCTACAACGTTGCTTAAACAATCCTGACGTCTTGGCATCAGATTACCAAACTGTCTTTTCCTGGGCACAGCGAACATTATCTTTAGAAGGAATGATTGCCTCAACAGAACAATTATTTAATGAGGTTATCGCTTCTAGTATAAAAAGATGAGCTTAATAAGCTCCTTACCCCATCAAATAAGTACTTAAGGAACGAGTAAGCTACCCATTAGAGATATACTTTCATAACCATCAGCTTAGTTTTTGGGTAGAACTTCCTGCCTGATTCGATCATGTTGCTTAACAATCTTGCTCTGACAAAATAAACGTGTCACGCGGTTGTAGGCATGTTGCCTTAACTCATCTCTATACCATGGTTCATCAATCATCTTCTGCACTGCAGTGACAATTGAAGACGGATCTTCCGGATTAATAATTAACGCCGTATCAGGGATTACTTCAGCTAAACCACCTCGATCAGAGCTGACCAATGCGCAATGCGATGCCATTGCTTCCAATGCAGTTCGTCCGAAAGGCTCATTCCAAATGGATGGTACAACAGCAATATCAGCTACTTCATAATTAGCCATAACTTCTTGGTGTGGTATGGCATTTTTATATTCAACTTTCTGACCCAGTGCTTTCAGCTCAAACAAAACCTCTCTTTCATAAGCTGTGGTTGGCTCGGTATTACCAAAATGTCGTGCCCCAATAAATATGGCTTTCCATTCTGGATTTCTTGGTAACAGAATATTCAGTGCTTTTGCAAATTCAAGTACACCCTTTTCAGGAATAATTCGGCCAACAAAAATAATGTGTTGCCGCTTAAGCGAAATTGCTACTTTCTGGTCGCAAGCAACCCCATTATGGATCACATGAATCTTATGCTCACCGTAAGAAAGCCCTTCCATAAATCGCTGTTTAATATAATCACTGACCACATAAATAGCTGCCGATTTCTCTATCAAAACCTGTCTCTCGTGACTGCTTTTAGCTCCTTTCATCCCCTGTGGATCATTATGCAAATACAAGCAATACACATGTTGCTTTAGTTTTTTTTCAAGAGACAAAAATAATGGAATACGATTATGTATCTCTACAATTCCTGGGGCTTGTCGCCTCAAAAATGAGCTACATGAACTCGCATAAGCGCGACTGCGCCTTCTGAAACGATATAAAAAAGGCTTAATCGGGTGAAAGACAGTATCTGAAAAAGGCTCTCGACAATCTTCCCCAAGGATCTGGGCATTGAATATACTCTTCTCGCACATTGAATGGATAACAATAGCCACTGCGCCAGCATTACATTTACTGAACATTTCTCCTGGTGGCAATACGATATAAATCGGATCAACTTTCATTAACAATCTCTTTATACTAACTGATTCAGGCGGCGTGCAAGAAGAAGCGCCATCCTTAGGTA
>JACUUH010000045.1 GCA_014859375.1 Gammaproteobacteria bacterium | reverse complement strand
AATTAAGGTTTAATTTCCATCTAAGTTGCTGATCTTTAGTCTCTAAATTCATTAATAAGAACTGGCGAAGACCTAGATCTGGAATTGCTGATGCCAGTGCATGACTGACCTCATTTCTGCTTGCAAAATTGGATAAATCTAAACTGGTCAAAGCATCAAATAGGTCAGAATGCTGATCTGAATAGGCTTTGGGCGCGATATCTATCACTGCTAATTTGTCAATACGTTCAGAATAATCGTCACTGAAGACCATTGCGACTTTACCACCAACAGAATGACCAATAAGATAAATTTTAGTTAATTGTAATCGGTCAATTAACAAAGCCAGATCAGCAGCCATAGACTTAAAGCTAACTTCCGTTGTATGCGGTGAACGACCGTGGTTTGCTAAATCAACAGTGACAACCTGAAAACCATTACCAGCTAATTTTTGGGCTATACCTCGCCAATTATCTGATGATCCAAATAAGCCATGTAAAATAACGACAGGCTGACCCTGTCCAAAAGTGTGATAATGTAATGTCATTGTTTCACTGCTTGATCGAGATGACGTTTATAATGCATGCATTTTATTAAATATAGAGAACAATATGGAAGATGAAACCGTTCTAGTCATGATCGTTCAGCAATATGCCGCAAAATATGGTATTACATTTAGCTCAAAACATCTGGATGATCCTAATAAAAAAGCACAATTAATTAGTTTGATCCAACAAGCCATCTCAGGCAAACGTGGACCGGTCACTGACGACGATTTACAATAAAAAAAGCCACCTGAACAGGTGGCTTTTTCTTATACATAATCAGTAATTAAAGGTGACTAATCTGCTAGTTTTTCGAACACTAGACACGCATTTGTTCCACCAAAGCCGAAACTGTTAGACATGACCGTTTTCAAGCCGGCATTATCTTTCCGTTCACGGATAATTGGCACGCCTTGCGCTTCTGGATCAAGATTTTCAATGTTAGCAGATGCTGCTACAAAATCATTTTCCATCATTAACAAGCAATAAATTGCTTCTTGTACCCCGGCGGCACCTAAAGAATGACCTGATAGTGATTTAGTTGATCCTACTAATGGAATGGTGCCACCAAAGGCTTTTTTGATTGCACCTAATTCAGCAAGATCGCCTACTGGTGTGCTTGTACCATGTGCGTTAATGTAATCGATAGGTGCTTTAACTGTTGCTGTAGCCATCTGCATACAACGGACAGCACCTTCTCCAGATGGTGCAACCATGTCATAACCATCTGATGTAGCACCATAGCCGGTTAATTCAGCATAGATTTTAGCGCCACGTGCTTTTGCATGTTCATATTCTTCAAGAACAAGCACACCGCCACCGCCAGCAATAACAAACCCATCACGATCAGCATCATATGCGCGTGACGCTTTATCCGGTGTATCGTTATATTTAGTTGATAATGCACCCATTGCATCAAATAACGAGCTCATAGTCCAATGCTCTTCTTCAGCACCACCAGCAAAAACAATATCCTGTTTACCTAATAGAATTTGCTCCATGGCATTACCTATGCAATGTGCGCTGGTTGCACATGCAGAAGACATAGAATAATTCACACCTTTAATTTTGAATGGTGTCGCTAAACAAGCAGATGTTGTACTACCCATAACTTGAGTCACACGGTATGGTCCAACACGTTTTACGCCTTTATCGCGCAGGATATCGGCGGCTTCAACTTGGTTCGATGATGACGCACCACCTGATCCCATAACTAAACCAGTACGCGGATTTGAAACGTGTTGATCAGTCAATCCAGCATCTGCGATAGCCTGTTGCATCGAAATGTAGGCATATCCGGCTGCATCACCCATAAAACGTAATATTTTACGATCGATATGCTCTTTAAAATCAATATCTACACTTCCTGCCACCTGACTACGGAAACCCATATCAGCATAGTCTTGCTTAAAGCGGATACCCGAACGCCCTAAACGTAGAGATTCAGTAACGGTCTCTACATTAAGTCCTAAACAAGAAGTGATACCTAAACCTGTAACTACAACACGTCTCATCGTTGTTTCCTAAAAATTATCTGTAGAAGTAAACAAACCTACTCGAAGGTCTTTTGCTGCGTAGATTTCACGTCCGTCAACAGACATAGTTCCATCGGCAATCGCTAACACTAGTTTCCGAGCAACAACACGCTTCAAACTCAATCTGTAGGTTACTTTTTTGGCCGTTGGTAAGACCTGTCCTGAGAATTTCACTTCGCCAGAACCCAGTGCTCGACCACGACCAGGATTTCCATCCCAAGCTAAGAAAAACCCAACTAACTGCCACATCGCATCTAAACCAAGACAGCCTGGCATAACGGGATCACCGGGGAAATGACAATCAAAAAACCATAAGTCTGGAGAAATATCTAATTCAGCTATAATTTCACCTTTACCATAGTCACCACCGATATTAGATATATGGACAACTCTGTCCACCATTAGCATATTAGGTGCGGGTAATTGGGCATTACCTGGGCCAAACATTTCGCCTCGACCACATTGCAAAAGTTCTTCGTATGTAAAAGATGATTGTTTGCTCATGAATTCTTCTTTAAACGCCTCAGATTGGCAATTGTTTATGATATCACGACCTTATACAAACGAGAAAAGATCGTGAGTTATTTATTTGTTAAACGCAAAAGAGCCACGACATTATTGTCGTGGCTCTAGATATTTAATTTTAGATTAATTTAGGATCTGTTTGTCTTTCATAGCCGGCTTGTTCAACCAAAAAACAGCCTCTAGCAGGGGTGGCAATCAAAGATCAACAGACCCTAGTTACTAACAACTTTTGCTGCATCAGGTAGGCCAACCTCTAAACCTTGTAACAACGCCCCCATACTATTAAGAATGCGATACCTAGCATAAAGCTGGTCATAACGTGCATTCACCAAATTTTGGCGAGCAGTGAATACTTCATTTTCTGAATCTAACAAATCCAATAAAGTACGTTGACCTAAACTAAATTGTTGTTGATAGGCGTTACGTGATTTTTCACTTGAATCGACATATTGTTCAAAATAGCTAATTTGATTATTTACAGTTTGCAATGCATTCCAAGACAAACGAACACTTTGCTCAACTTGACGGTGGGTATTATTGCGTATCTCAGCCGCTTGATTAATCAAGTGCGCAGTTTCTTGACTGCGAGCACTATCTTTACCGCCATTCAATAAATTGTAACGAAGGCGAATCATTGCCGTCACATCATTGTTATGACCATCAACACCATCAAGGTCATTATTTGCTGTTGCACCTAACTCCAAGTCAATGCGGGGATAAAATGGTGATTGTGCAGTATCATACTGGGCATGAGCAGATTGAACATCAGCTTCAGCAGATTTTAATATTGGATGATTCCCAAGAGCTTGGCCAATAGCGTCATCCAATGTTTCCGGAATCAAAGCACTAGGAGATTCAGGATCAGATAATGACTCGGGAGCGACACCAACAACACGCAAATAATTTGTTTCTGCATCGCGCAGATTACTCTGTTCTGCAATTAAATTTGATCTCGCTAAAGCAAGACGACCTTGACTTTGATCCAAGTCAGCTTTTCGACCAACACCACGGTCACTACGTAATTTAATTTGATCATGTGTGCGCTCATGCGCTTCAAAATTTGTTGTTGCTAAATCTACTAATTTTTGCACTCTTAGCACATCGATATAAGCTTTTGTAGCTTCTAAAGCCGTATTTTCTGAAGCTCCAAAAACACCATAGGCGCGGGATTGGGTTCTGGCTTGTTGGCGTTTAACTTCACTTCGAGTTGCCATGCCATCAAACAGCATTTGACGAAGCTGAATACTGGCTTCATCGCGATTCATATGAACATTTTTATGATTCGAAGGCGTTGTGCTATTACGTGTAGTCGGATTATCACTGGATTCCCAACCGGTACCAACAGTCAGATCAATCGTTGGACGATAGCCAGCACGGGCTTGATTGACTTCTTCAGCTACCGCATTTCTTTCATTACTAGCAGCTAAAATATCGGGGTTGGTTTTAATGGTGATATCAACAGCTTGTTGCAATGTAGTAGCTGATACAGTGGTGGAAAGCACTAATAATAAGGGGATGCTAATTGATAGTGGCTTTAATTTCATCTTCTTTATTCCTAACAATTTAGTTTCAGTATGCGCATGCGGCATCCCCTCACGCGACATAACTCCTTGTAACTTTGTTATTAACAATACATCATAAGTTCATGTATTACAACATATATTATTTAATTATTACTAGCGTAAATCACGAAATAAAATAGCCAGTGACAGTCTGTCGGGCAAATCCATCTTATTAAAAATAGTTGTTAAATGTGCTTTTACTGTTCGCTCTGTTATAGACATTTTATCCGCTATCATTTTATTGGTAGCACCGTGACTAACTAATTTGGCAACTTCCAGCTCTTTGGGTGATAACGATTCAACTGCTTGACGCTGCTGCTGTGTTATTTCTGGAATATGTGTTAACTCATCTATCAACCCTGAAATAACATGGCGCTCAACCCACGCTTCACCATGGAGAATGCTATTTAATGCCTCCGAAAGCTTATCCGTTGATAAGGAACTATCAAAATAGCCTCTGGCGCCATGACGTAATACCGCTATTTGATCTGCAATCGGTCGACTGGGCCCTATCACTAAAATTTGCGCGTTTGGGCTTGTCGTTTTGAGCGACGCTAATATGATTGATTGCTGTGTTTCTAGTAATGTTTGATCGCACAATAACAGCTCTGCCGGTCTTTCTTGCTCAGCTTCTATAAATGATTGAACACTATCATATATTTTTATATCAAACTGGCTTGATAAACTGGTTAAAATTGAACTACGTAACACGCTATCAGGCATTAATAATGCTAGCGTGGTTTTAATTATCGCATTCATTATAGTCGTTCGTCCTTAGCGTTCACGTAAAGCTTCATTTTTTGCCTTCAATATTGGTTTAAGCAAATAATCCAACACCGTTTTTTTACCCGTTAAAATATCAACTGTTGTTGTCATACCGGGAATAATTTCAAGTCGTCCTTTACTATTGCTCTCAATATAGTTTTTATCTGTTCGTAAGTAAATTAAATAAAAGCTTTCATCTTTATCATTTGTGATGGTATCAGCACTAATTCGTTCTAATTTTGCTGGCAAACCGCCATAAATAGAAAAATCATAGGCCGTTAATTTAATCATTGCCTCTTGCCCTGGTCTCAAAAAGGCAATATCGGCCGGTCTAATTTTAGCTTCTACTAATAAATTATCTTCAATCGGTACTATTTCAACAATGTCCATACCAGGTTGAATAATACCGCCTACTGTATTAATTTTCAGTTGTTTAATTGTACCTTTAACAGGTGATCGAACTTGAGTACGTGTGACTCTATCTTTCAAAGAGAAGAGCATCTCCTTTGTTCTGGCCAGTTCAGCCTTGACCTCTGATAATTGTCTTGCAGCATCGGCTTTAAATTGAATTGTTTGCTCATTTATCTTTTGACTCACCTCATTCAGTGCTGCCTGAATTCGTGGCATCGCAAGGCGATTTGAATCCATTTCACCGCGAAGATCATTAACGGTTCGCTTCAATCGCAATAACTCAACTTCGGACATGACTCCAGCCTTAACCAGTGGTTCAGACATTTTTAATTCTTGATCACTTAACTCATAACCACGTTGTAATTGTGATTGTTTAGCTTGACGTTCAATTAACTCCTGCCGACGCTGGATCTCTTGTTGTTTGAGTACTTTAATAGCAGATCCCAACTCTAATTGATGCGAATCATAAAGTGCTTTTTCGTCAGCCGCTAAAGCAGGCTGATTATCAATAACCTCTTGTGGTACAACAAAGTCATGTCCATCAACTTCTGCTTCTAATCGTGCCGTTCTGGCAAGCAATTCATAATATTTGAGTTGTGTTTCCCTGAATGAGGATGAAAAACGTGTGTCATCTATTTTAAGGAGCGGCTGATCCTTTTCGACGATCTGACCTTCTGCAATTAACACTTCAGCCAAAATACCACCTTCCAGGTTCTGTATTACCTGAACTTTACTTGAAGGAATAATTTTACCTTCACCTCGTGTCACTTCATCGAGCGATGTTGTTTTAGCCCACCAGCCGGCAGCAATAAAAAATAATAACGTTAAAAACAGTAAGGAGTGGCCGGTATGATGGGCAGATTCAAGTGTAGCCGCACTGACTTCTGACATAAATTCAGCATCATCTGGATGTGTCCGTTTTAACCAAGCCATTGCCCTTATCCTTTTGTCACTTTGATGTGACCTTTCTTGAGCGCGGCCAACACTTGGTCACGCGGGCCATCAGCTACTATTCTTGCCTGATCCATAACAATAATACGATCTACTAAACTTAATAACGACGCTTTATGTGTTACCAATAATAAGGTTTTATCGTCTAATGCCGCTGCTAACTTCATTTTAAAACGTTCTTCGGTACTATTGTCCATGGCATTGGTTGGCTCATCTAACACCAGCACCGGAGGTTCCATTAATAACGCGCGAGCTACGGTTACACTTTGGCGTTGACCGCCAGATAATCCCTCACCACGCTCACCCACTTGCATATCAAATCCTGATGGATGTCGATTAACAAACTCGGTCACACCCGCTGTTTCTGCCGCTTTTAATACAGATTCATCATCTGCAAAGGGTTTACCTAAGGCAATATTATCTCGAATGCTGCCAAAGAACAGCACGACATCTTGTGGCGCGTAACCGACATTACGTCGTAAATCTACCGGATCAATTTGGCGAATATCAGTACCATCCAGCAAAATTGCGCCATCAGCAGGTTCATACAGTCCCAGTACCAATTTCTCAATGGTACTTTTACCCGAACCAATTCGACCGATAAATGCTACTTTTTCACCAGCTTTGATTGAAAATGATACTTCAGACAACGCATCCATGGGCTGTTCAGGATATCGAAAGCTGACATTTTTAAACTCAATGCCACCTTTGAATTCAGGACGATGCAAAAATTCTCTTCCACTAGGCCGTTCAACAGGTAAATTCATCAAGGTATTGAGTGAACTCAACGCTGCCCGAGACTGATGATAGCGTGTCAATATGCCAGCAACTTGACCCATCGGAGCCAAAGCTCGCCCCGTTAATATGGTGCTGGCAATCAAAGCCCCCATTGTAATGTCACCTTCGGTGATTTTATAAACGCCAAACACAACAACAGCGACTGAGGCCATTTGCTGTAGAAAAGAAGTAAAATTGACCGCTGTCGAAGAAAGAATTCGAGCACGTTGGCTGTATTTAGAGATAAAGCCTATTGTTTGCTCCCATTTGCGTTGCACGGGTGATTCAGCACCTAAACTCTTAATTGTTTCCAAGCCCGTTAAGGTTTCTATCAGCGTTGCACTTTTTTGCCCTGAGTGCCGGAACAGTTGTTTAATTGTGCGGCCTAGGGGAATTTGAATAATAAGGCTAACCAAAATCGCCAAAGGAATGACAGCAAGCGGTACATAGGCTAACTCTCCGGCAATAGACCAAATCACAAATATAAATAAAAACATAAATGGAAGATCTATCAACGTCGTCAATGTTGCTGATGTAAAAAATTCTCGAAAAGATTCAAACTCATGCATATTGTTTGCAAATGAACCAACCGAATTTGAGCGGGAAGCCATTTTAACGCCCATCACTTTTTCAAATATGGTTGCTGATAAAATAACATCGGCTTTTTTACCAGCCATATCAATAAAGTAACCGCGCAATGTCCGTAGTAATAAATCAAATACAAATACTGTTGCAACACCTATCGCCAACACCCACAATGTTTCAATCGCATGGTTAGGCACAACACGATCATAGACATTCATGATAAATAGCGGTGAGGCCAATGCAAAACTGTTGACTAAAATGGATGCAATAAACACTTCGCCATAAATAGGCCAAAAGCGCAGAATTGTCCCCCAAAACCAATGTTTGGTTCGAGGTATTTCACTATGTTGAGTGCGTTGATCAAATTGATGCACCGGCTTAACAAAAATGGCGTAGCCCGTGTATTGTGCCGTTAAGTCTTTTAATGGCACTTCTATTTCACCTTCGCCTGTTTCAGGAAAAATAACCAGTGCTGTTTTTCGGTTAAATTTAACTACAACACAAGCCGTACTATTTTCAAGCAATAACACCGCAGGTAAAACTAAATTAGAAATTCTTCGTAATGGTCTGTTAACGACTTTAGACGATAATCCTGCGCGTTCTGCAGCGCGTGAAAATAACTTAGGTGTTAGTTTGTTATTGACTAAAGGTAAACCTGCGATAAGTGACTGACCACTGTGCGGTTTATGCAAAATTTTGGCAAGAAGCTCCAGACAACCTAATAACGGATCATCTACCGTGTTTTGGTTATCTGCCGCCTTCCATTGAGGTCGCTCTTCCTGCGCTATATCGTCACTAGATTCCATATACTATTGCATCAAAATTAAGTGTGCTGAGTGTCACAGTTTTTTCTATTTATGTAAAGCCCCACACATTAATACTTCCATGATTTATCACGATTATGTTAATGTCGCCCAGACGATAAATAAGGAAAAATACTATGGCATATGTTGAACGCAATAGTCAGGGACACATCATTGCTGCACACGAAACACAACAGAGCAATGCCCCAGAGTTTTTGGCTATCGATTCACCCGAACTCACGCAGTTTCTGGTTAACTCTGCCAGCAAAAAAGATGTACAAGCTGCTTTGTCTACATCAGATGTGGAATTGATACGTGTTTTAGAAGATCTCATCAATACTTTAATTGATAAAAAAGTGATTCTATTTACCGATTTACCCATGGTTGCACGAGAAAAATTATCAAATCGCGAAAAAATTCGTGGTCATTTAAGTAGCCTTGCTGATCTGATGGGAGATGATGAAGGCATCTTATAAAACCGTATCTATTTTGAACGTTTAATCATTCGCTGACGTTTCTCAACTTGACGATCCGTCAATTTGTTTTTTCGATCTTTAAATGGATTATCGCCCTGCTTAAATTCAACCATAATTGGCGTACCATGGAGTTTAAGCACTTCCCGGAATGTGTTTTCTAAATAGCGTCGATAGCTATTTGGCGTCGCTTCGGTCTGATTGCCATGAATGATAATGCGTGGTGGATTTTTACCGCCCAAATGAGCATAGCGGAATTTAATCCGTCGACCATGAACAAGTGGTGGTGGATGATCTGATACGGCATCTTCCAACACGCGGGTCAATCTAGGTGTTGGTAATTGTGCCATCGCTGAGTTGTATGCTTGTTTGACCGATTTAAATAGTAAGCCAACACCACTGCCATGTAAGGCCGAAATGAAATGTGTTTGCGCAAAATTTAGGAACGGCAACCGACGTTCGATATTGGTTGCAACCCATTCACGTTCAGACTTATCCAAGCCGTCCCATTTATTGACAGCAATGACTACAGCACGACCACTTTGGATAATCAAGCCAGCAAGATGCAGATCTTGTTCAACAATACCTTCATGCGCATCCAAAACCAATATCACGACATTGGCATCTTCTAATGCTTGTAGTGTTTTGACAATGCTGAACTTTTCTAACATATCCGACACTTTGGAGCGTCGGCGTACTCCAGCCGTATCGATCAAGATATACTCTGTTCCATCTTTTTCAAAAGGAATATGAATACTATCTCGCGTTGTCCCTGGCTCATCAAAGGCAACCACACGTTCTTCACCCAAAATTCGATTAATAAGTGTTGATTTACCGACATTGGGGCGACCTAACACAGCAAGTCGAATCACATGAGAGGTATCTTCAGGAATAATCTCTTCTTGTGTTAGTTCCACACCAGGAAGCGCTTGCTTCAAGCCATCGATCAAGTTTGTAATGCCGCGACCTTGCGATGCAGAAATGACCTGTGGCTCCCCAAACCCTAGTGCATAAAATTCAGCAGCAATGATTTCACGCTGCTCACCTTCACTTTTATTTACAACTAACAGAATAGGTTTATCAACATTACGAAGATCTTTAGCAATGATCTGATCGGCTGCAGTCAATCCAGCACGACCATCGACTAAAAACAAAATAAGATCCGATTCTTCAATGGCGAGTTTAGCCTGTTTACGCATTAAATCTGACATATCGTCAGATTGTTCGGTTAAACCACCGGTATCAATCAGTATGAATGAACAGTCATCGCTATTGACTGTGCCATAGATACGATCTCTGGTCAGCCCTGAAAAATCAGCAACCAACGCATCTCTACTACGAGTTAATCGATTGAATAATGTCGATTTTCCGACATTGGGTCGTCCAACTAAAGCAATAATGGGTTTCATTTATTTATTGGACTCTCAATGCTGTTAATGTGCCGTCGATTGCTATTACATACACAATGTCATCTTTAACAACTGGTTTACTTCGAATGGCTGAATCAGCGATTTTTAATCGACTTACAAATCGTCCATCATCTCGAGAAAGCCAATGAACATAGCCTTCGAAATCACCGACGATCACATTATTTGCCACAATAGCTGGGGCCGTTACTTTACGACGTAGTAAACGTGTTTGTCTCCAAAGCCCGTCGCCAGATCCATCTTGTACAGCCCAGACATTGTCTTCATCATCTGTGACATAAACAGCATTGAATTGATCGACATCAAGACCTGTTCGTGATGACATATCTCTCGCCCAAACAATGTCACCAGTATCAACTCTTATGGCTGCCATACGACCATGAAATGCTACGACATAAATTAAGTCGTTCACAATAACCGGATCAGCATCAATATCAACCAAACGATCTAGTTCTGTTCTACCTCTCGGTACAGCAACACTTTTCTCCCATAATACCGAGCCATCTAAAAGTGATAATGCAACCAACTTACCGTTGTCATAACCCGCAATGACTTTGTCATCTTTCAGCACCGGAGCACTAGTGCCACGTAAACTTAACAATGGTACTGTGCGTTGGTAATTCCACAACACTTTACCATCTTCAGCTGATAGGCCGCTCATACGTCCATCCGCTGTTCTGGCAACAACAATACCTTTTGAAGCTTTAGCTGGAGCCAGAACCTCACTCGTTAATTTCTGTTGCCACTTGACCACACCATTATTTTCATCAAGCGCGATGATTGTACCTTTAACTGTGCCAATATAAATGAGACCTTCACCACCGCCAGCACCAGCCGCGACCGGCACATCTAACTTAGATTTCCAAACACTTTTACCTGATTGCTTATTAAAGCTTGTGACCGTACCTTCATAATCAACCGTAACAACTGACTCACCGTGGATCCAAACCGCAAGATCACTGTATTCATCAGGTGCGCCATCACCCGTATCTACTGCCCAAAGCACCTGAGGTTCAAACTCATGAGGAAAGTCAACTAATTCTGATGGTGGCATGACATAAACATCATCCTGCAGCCAGCCGGCTACCGTGCCACATCCCGCCAAAAAATAGCTAAGTAATATTGTAACAGTGAGACGATAAAGTTTAGCTATCATGTCCACCAGCCACATCATCTAATTTAAGCTGTAACACTTGTTGGCGAGGATCACCTTGGGCAAGTGTTGATAATGCTGTTTGATAGGCTGCACGCGCTTGTTGTTTTTGGTCTTGGGCTGCGTAGATGTCACCACGTACCTCTGACAAAAGTGATAAAAACGCACTAGAATCTGATTGTTGGCTTAGAGTGATCGCTTGTTGATATTGCTTTTCAGCTAATAAGATTTGTGCAAGTCTTAATCGAGCAATATCGATTTGGCCACTTAATTTAGCGTGTTCAATAATCCAGTTTAGATAAGTCTTACTTGACGTTAAATCGTCGTTAGATGCACTGTATTTTGCCATTTCAAAAGCAGAAAATACGGCATAGGGTGTTTTGGTATACTCACTTAATAGCTGGGTAGTAGTATCTTCTGCTGTTTTGCTATCGTCTTGTGCAATCGCATTGACTACAGCTTGATAACGGAGTGAAGCCATTTCAGTCTGTGTGGCATTGTGAGCGATCCAATAGCGGCCACCAACAATACCTGCTATTACTAAGACACAAATAACAACGACTGCAAAACCATTATCCCGCCACCATTGTTTGATTTCTTCACCTTTTTCATCATCAGATGCGTATATATCCACACCATTACTCCATAATTTTAGTTTCTATGCAAATAGCAAGCGATAATACTGATGCTACTCTAAATTCAAAACGCAGATTATACGTTAATATCGATATCAATGTAGCCTTGTTCGTTGCTGATCTCCAGCCCAATTCTTACAGGCTATGCTTTCGCACCAAGGCTACTTATCTTTCATAACTGTCATTGTTGTGCGTTGAAAAGCGTCAATCAAGACGCGAGAAATGAAATGTGTGAGATAAGCAGGTGCCAACCAGTAGTATTATCAAATAATGCTTGGCAGTTACCTGATAATCCCACCTTGTTGTACATTTAAAAAGTCTATAAAACAGTCAATCTCACCCTCTTGCTGAGGCAATTCAGATAATCGTTGTTGCGCTTGCTCTATAGGCAACGACGAACGATATATAATTTTATAGGCAGTTTTGATATGTTTAATTTGAGTTGGCGAAAATTGTCGGCGTTTGAGCCCTTCTACATTGACGCCTACTGGTTTAGCCATATGACCAGAAACCAAGACGTAGGGCGGAATATTTCTTGATATCACACTGCCCATAGCACTAAAAGCATGAGAACCAATATAGTTGAACTGACTAACTAGGGAAAAACCACCAAGAATGACGTGATCATCGATCGTAACGTGACCCGCTAGTGATGCATTGTTCGCAAATATATTGTTATTACCGATAATGCAATCATGTGCGATGTGAACATAAGCCATAATCCAGTTATTATCGCCGATCTTGGTGACACCACCGCCTTGGACTGTGCCACGGTTTATCGTAACGTTTTCACGAATAAGATTATTATTGCCAATTTCTAAAGTTGTTGCTTCGCCAGCATATTTTTTGTCTTGTGGATCCTCACCAACCGAGCAAAATTGATAGAATTGGTTATTAGCACCTATCTTGGTTGGGCCATTTATCACGACGTGTGATTTAATAACGCAGCCCTGACCAATTTCCACATTGGGTCCGATTATCGAATATGGACCGATGCTTACATCATTTGCAATTTTAGCTGTAGGATCAATAATTGCTGTGCTATGGATCATTTAGGCATTTCTTGATTAACACACATAATATCAGCAGTAACGACAACCTCACCGTCGACACTTGCTTCACCACTGAACTTCCATAGATTACGCTTGTTTTTAACTAATTTAACATCTAAGCGCAGTTGATCACCGGGCTCTACTGGCTTTTTGAAGCGAGCATTATCTATACCCGCAAGATAATATAACGCATTATCCGAACGTATATCATCCGCTGTTTTGAATGCCAATAAACCCGTAGCTTGAGCCAATGCCTCAAGAATGAGTACGCCGGGCATAATCACACGCTGAGGAAAATGTCCGGTAAATTGTGGCTCGTTATAGCTAATATTTTTAATTCCGACCAAACGCTCGCCAGGGGTAAAATCTATTACACGATCAATCAATAAAAAAGGATACCTATGTGGTAGGTATCGTTGAATTTCATGTATATCAATAGTATTCAAGTTATATCCTTAATTTATTAATGACCAGCTAGACTATTTTACAGCAGTAGCAGCTTTTATTGCGTATTTTCTAATTTTTTAACACGTTCATTGAGTTGTTCCAAATGTCGATATCGCACAACATTTTTATGCCATTGTTGTGTTGGTTCGGCAGGTATACCCGAAGAATATACTCCCGGCGTCAAGATAGATTTCGTTACCATTGTCATGCCCGTCAACTGAACACCATCTACAATTTGAAGATGCCCCCCCAAACCAGCACCACCACCGATTGCACAATTTTTACCAATCGTCGTACTGCCAGCTATACCAACACATCCTGCAATTACAGTATTGTCACCAATGATTGTATTGTGACCAATTTGTATTTGATTATCTAATTTGACACCGTTGCCAATAATGGTATCTTCAATCGCACCACGATCGATAGTTGTATTGGCGCCTATTTCGACATCATCACCGATAATAACACGTCCTATTTGCGGGATTTTTATCCATTTTCCTTTATCGTTGGCGATACCAAAACCATCAGCACCAATAACAACGCCAGGATGAATAATACAGCGTTTGCCTATTTTTACAGAGTCACATAATGTGACATTGGCAACAAGATAGGTTCCCTGTTCCAGTATGCAGCCACGTTTTATAATACAACCAGGGCCAATTGATACATTTTCAGCAATGCTCACCTGATCTTCAATGACAACATGAGCCGCAATTGATGCGGTTGGATGTATAACACTATCTTTATCGACACTTGCTGTTGCATCGATACCAGCGCTACTCGATTTCTGAGGGTAGATCAATGTGGCAATTTTGGCATAGGCGACATAAGGATCAGAAACAATGATTGCATTAGTAGGTACAAGGTCGGCAAACTGATGTTCAACTATAACTGCACCAGCTTGAGTTGTCGCCAGGTACTTTTTATATTTTGGATTTGCTAAAAATGTAATTTGGTTCAACGTTGCATTTTGTAGTGTGCCAACACTGTCAACTTCAAATTGACTATTTCCTTGTACCTTTCCAGAAACATGATCAGCAATTTGCTCGAGTGTCCATGTCATAAATTATGGGCCAGTTTATTTCGCTTTAAGTTGTTCTAATACCTTAGCAGTCAAATCTGTACGATCACTCGCATAAATCACGCCCTGATATAAAACAAGATCATAAGATTCTTTCTTGGCTAACTCGACAATGGCTTGTGCAATTTCTTTTTCTAATTTACGTAATTCTTCATTTCTACGTATTGAAAGATCTTCACTATATTCATCTTGTAAACGTTTAAGATCGCGTTGATCACTTAATAATGCACGTTCTTTACTTTGACGTTCTTCAGCTGCCAGAATCGCACCATCTTTTGTCAATTTATCTTGTTTTGCCAGTAAATCTTTATGTTTTTGTTCTAAGGATTTACTTCTAGATGAAAATTCTTTTTCGAGTCGAGCTAATGCTTGCGCCTTTTGAGGTGATTGCTCAAGTACTGCCGCAGCGTTTACCACACCAATTTTCAACTCTGCCGCATTAAGTGATGTCATGCCTAAGCCTAAAGCCAATAGCAACCAGACAAATTTCATTTTTTTCACTCTCATCTCCAAAAAATTTAACTAAAACGTTGACCCAAGTGAGAATTGGAACGATTCCGTTTCATCACCTGTTTGATCATTAAATGGTTGTGCTACAGCAAATGACATTGCACCAAAAGGTGAAATCCATATCGCTGATAAACCCGCAGAATAACGTAATAAACCGGCATCAAAATCTTGATTGACATCATAGACATTACCAACGTCAACAAAGGTACTCAGACGGACTGATTTAAGCGTCTTCTTCAAAAATGGAATAGGGAATATCACTTCTGCGCCACCAGCGACCAACATATTACCACCCACTGATTGGTCTTTTTCTTTAGAGCCTAATGTATTAGCTTTGTAGCCTCTAACACTGCGGATACCACCAGCAAAAAAGTTTTTGAAGAATGGAAGCTCTTCAGTATCACCATAGCCGTCTGCATAACCCAACTCACCATTCAGTGCTAATGTGAGTGAGTCTGACAATGGGTGGAACCAGCTATTTTTATAACGAAG
>JACUUH010000088.1 GCA_014859375.1 Gammaproteobacteria bacterium | reverse complement strand
AAACAGGCCCATGAACAAATTAACGGAAATATTCTGTGATGTCGATGATTTTTGTGAGGTATAAGTTTACTTAATTTTAGGTATGCCGCTACAAAATAACAGGTATTTACACGCAAGCGTATTCGTGTAAAATAACACCAATGAACAATATCGGAAGACAATTATCTTTGGCACGCACACAGTTACTTAAAGAGTGTGAGTTTTGTCATCGTCCATTTAATGGAATTAAAATAGCAATATATTGCTCGGAATCGTGCCGCCAAAAAGCAAAGTATCAACGAGGAAAAGTACGGCTGAGTCGTGGCGATACGCCGTTGTCAGAGGTGCTAGGCATGGCGAGGCCTTATGATTGGAGTAATCGCAATATGCCACAAAACGCGTTTATTGTGAGTGTATTGAATGGTGGAAGCCTTCAAGATATAGCAAAATGTGTTCGCTACTTTGGAAGTCGTCAGGTTGTTAGTCGGTTGAACGACGTTGACGATCCATTATTACATAGGATTGCAGCCAGAAAGGTGGGTAATGCAGTGATCGCTATCGAGAGTGCTAATGCTAAAGCTTGACAGTCTACCAGTGAAAACAAGACGGGTATTTGACTACCTAGCTCAATATGACTCGCCAGCCATGCATAAAGCGACATTAATGGGTGGCACTGCTTTAGCATTACTGATCGGCCATCGATTAAGCGAGGATTTAGATTTCTTTTATTTTGAAAAAGAACTGCCTAAGCAAGCGATTAAATCATTGCTATACGATCTTAAAGCAGACGGATTCAGTGTGATCAATATAATGGAACCATCACGACTATCCCAAGCAAGGATCAACGGTATATATTTGGACGAATATATTCAGGAATACGCTATTGATGGCGTAAAGGTTAGTTTTGGCGTTATGGCTAAAGGCAGTCAGTCAAGACGAGATTACCTGTCATCTGCAGAGCGAGTAGCGAATGTAGGTCAGTTTACTATGCTGGCACTTGATCCACTTTTCAAATCAAAAGCCGTGGTGTTAATGGATAGAGTGAAATCCAGAGACTTATTCGATCTTATGATCTTACTGACTCAGCACAACTATACTATTGACGATATTATTGACACGCTCATCACGATTGATGACCGAGATGAGGTTGAAGCTGAATCGGCGCTTGAAATACTAGTTGGCAATATACCGGTTGATAAAGACGATCCAGGCTTTGAATCTATCGGCCTTGATATCTCTTTAAAAGATATTTATCAACAGATGGACATATTAGTGGATGATTATGAGCAGCGAAGCGCTCTACGCAGTTGATATCCTCACCTCCCTAACTGTTACTCGTTTATAATGCCTTAGAGTTACTAGTTTATCGTGCTTCTGTAATGCTAGTTTATTGTGCTTACTTGCCCCATGAATAACCGGTGATTACTGGCAATCTTTTTAATTTCATCAGCGGCGAGTATGGACGTGACAAATGTCACAACGGGCACCGTCACAACAACACAGTACCTCCAAGACTATCCTTATAGCGGTCAAGTACATCGCAGTCAAACCAAACTAGCTGATGGCACGGTTACTAGCGATGTTGAAAAACACTTGCCACCAAAACTGTACTCAGCTGTCAGGTAATCATGCCTTACGTATCGGAAAGTACACAGGCACAGTATGAAATAAATGGACAATTTATTAGTAGCTCTGTGACTGATTACATCTTAGATGATTTTGGAAATAATACTGATATTGTTGTTGCCATCAGTGGCCAGAATATTGAGCTCAATTCCAATGGTGAAGCTTTAGCGTCCACGGGGTTTGAGACATTCACCACCCATACCGTCAGCAGTTATCTTAATGATGAAACTAACTAGTTTATTGGCAGGTTGACACGGGGCGATAATACCCAAACATTGCCTAATGGTCAGAATGCAACGCGGAGCTCAGCCTTTAGTTAACCTCCGCTCGGGATAAGAAGGGAGCTAAAAGCCTGTTAACCGATCAGATCTTTTACCACAAAAGATTTTGATGAAAGGAAAACAGGCCCATGAACAAATTAACGGAAATATTCTGTGATGTCGATGATTTTTGTAGCGTATTTATGCCTGAATGGGAAGCACAGCTTCTAGATGAACGCACTCGAAAACGTAACCGACAAAGTAGAATGACGATGAGCGAGATCATGACTATTATCATTGCCTTTCATGCCTCGCATCATCGAGATTTCAAGAATTACTACACTGGATTTGTAGCCAGATTTTGGGGAGATAAATTTCCGGCATTGCTCAGTTACACTCGCTTTTTAGAACTCATGCCAAAAGCTCTAACACCCTTGTGTGCGTACTTTACACATATAAAAGGCAAGCCTACTGGAATTAGTTTTGTTGATTCGACCAGTATAAAAGTCTGCCATAATCTTCGTATTGAACGTCATAAAACCTTTGCTGGAATAGCGCAAAGAGGACGGGGAACAATGGGTTGGTTTTATGGCTTTAAGTTGCACATTATTGTGAATCATGTTGGTGATATTATTGCAGCTAAAATCACACCAGCTAATGTTGATGACCGAAAACCAGTTCCTGAACTTGTCAAAGAGCTGA
>JACUUH010000044.1 GCA_014859375.1 Gammaproteobacteria bacterium | reverse complement strand
TAATGAAGTAGCGTTATTTGTTAAAGTTGAGGCACAATCATAATTAAGGGTCTTGTTGCATTCGTTTTTCGAGATCATCCCATAAAGATAATCTGGATGCATCACCCACGCGTTGGCCTTCACCACGGGCCTTAGATAACCATAAACCACCACCATTAAAACTATAAACAGGAACCAGATCAGGTCGTTTATTGGCAGGTTTAATTTCTGTTATTAAATTATCTAAAACGAGTGGATTATAAAACACCTAATTCAACCTGGCGATTTTTAACCGAATTTGAATTTTAAACTGGTTTTAAGTCAACCTTAAGCTAAGCTATTTATCCTTGCTGGTAATCTATTTTTTTTGCCAGGAATAAACCACCGTGTTCAAAGCTGTTCGTTCACAATATGTTGTTTTACTTTTCTCGTTATTTCTTGTTTTAGGCTATAACCAAAGTCTATGGCAGGGTATTTTGCAAACACGTAATGAATTTTCACTGCATAATGCATTATTCATAATCTCTGTCGCTGTTTTCTTAACTGCAATCATTAACTTTTTATTAAATCTTGTTGTTGTTAAGCATCTACTTAAACCCGTATTAATCATACTTATTATCAGCGCAGCCATGGCCAGTTTTTTTATGGATTCGTATGGTGTGCTTATTGATAGCACTATGGTGCAAAATGTATTCGAAACTGACGCACATGAAGCAACTGAACTCCTAAGTTTTACTTTTGCACAACACCTTATACTTTGGGGGCTGGCACCCGCTTTTGTTATTTATAAACTAGATATTTCGCATTCGACATTTTTTCGCCAGATTGTTATCAATATATTCTCAATGATTATGAGTGTGTTAATGATTGGGCTTGTAGCAGCTGGTTTTTATCAAGACTATGCATCAACATTTCGCAACCATCGTGAGTTTCGTTATTTGATTAATCCAACAAACTACATTTATGCGATTGCTAAAACACTAACAAATCAAGTTGAACAGGAAAAAAAGCCTGTTTTGGCAATATCACAAAAAACGACCCGAGGTGTTTTGGCTGATAAATCGCATCGTTCTGTTACCATATTAGTATTAGGTGAAACCGCTCGCGCTCAACAATTTCATATCAATGGATACAAGCGCCAAACAACACCGCATATTGAACGTGAAAATATCATTAACTTTAGCAATGTATCGTCATGTGGTACCGCAACTGCTATTTCTGTACCGTGTATGTTTTCTAAGTTTTCTCGTGAGGAATATGACAATGATAAAGGCCATAACTATCAGGGCTTATTGGATGAAATAGCTGCCAGCGGTATGGCTGTTTATTGGCGTGAGAATAATAGTGGTTGTAAAGGTGTCTGTGACCGAGTACAGCATGAAAATGTCGTCCATGTCGATGTGCCTGAATTATGTAATGCCAATGACTGTTTTGATCAGGCTATGTTAGAGCATTTAGATGATGTGATTAACAAGACCGATAAAGATATGTTAGTGGTATTGCACCAAAAGGGCAGTCATGGCCCAGCGTATTACCAACGCATACCCAAGTCATTTGAACACTTTACACCTGTCTGTCAAACCAGCGAGTTGCAAAACTGCTCTCAGCAAGAGATTACCAATACCTATGACAATACTATTTTATATACCGATTTCTTTTTAGGCAGAGTTATTAGTTTTCTTAAAAATCAGCCTGAAACGACTGATACCGCAATGATTTATATCTCTGATCATGGTGAGTCATTAGGTGAAAAAAATATGTATTTACATGGTGCACCCTATTTTATGGCACCTAAAGAACAAACACATGTGCCAATGTTAATCTGGCTATCAGAACAATTTGCCCAGGATTATCACATCAATACATCATGCTTAAAACAGCATAGTGATGTGGCTATTTCACACGATAATCTATTCCATTCGATGTTAGGTATGCTTGATATTTCATCACCAGAAAATTATCGACACGATCTTGATATTTTTGCTAACTGTCGTAGTTAATTTTTAAAACGTAATGACATCACGATTACTTTGGCTGCCGATAAGCCTTTATTTGAGTCTGATTATCCCAATTATGTACTGGGATCTTGATTGGCAGTTGGCTAATTATTGGTTTCAACTCCAGGATCAACAATGGTTGTTTCGACATGATTGGGTTACTCAGACCTTATTACATGATGCTGGTCATGATTTAGCATTAACGATTTATATCGCTATTTTAGCGTTGTATCTAAGCTCGTTCAGCGAAAAAGTGTTATGGCATCAATTCAAATCAACGTTAGCTTATTTATCACTGTCGTTGCCAGTGGCTACTTTGTCAGTATCACTAATCAAACGCCTTAGCTTTGTTGACTGTCCTTGGTCGATGAATGACTTTGGCGGTCAACAACACTACCTTGCCTGGTGGCAAACGTTAATTGGTGCCCAGACTGGCGTTGGTCATTGTTTCCCTGCGGCACATGCCAGTTCTGCCTATATGTTTTTTGGGGTCTATTTTGTTGCCAGACAACATTGGCCAGATAGGGCTAGTTGGATATTGGCTATTGTTTTAGGATTTGGGCTAATGTTTGGTTTGGCTCAGCAGTTGCGTGGCGCACATTTTATAAGTCATGATTTAACGACAGCGATAATTTGCTGGTTAATCAGTCTAATGTTATGGCAACTATGGAAAAAAAATATACGTATTTATTACTAAACGTTAAGGGTCTTGTTGCATCCGTTTTTCCAAATCATCCCATAAAGATAATCTGGATGCATCGCCCACGCGTTGGCCTTCACCACGGGCCTTAGATAACCATAAACCACCACCATTAAAACTATAAACAGGAACCAGATCAGGTCGTTTATTGGCAGGTTTAATTTCTGTTATTAAATTATCTAAAACGAGTGGTATTGCTCGTTTATTTTCAAAGTAGGTTAAAACCATATGAGCTTGACCGATATTGATCGCTTTAACATAAGTGATACGTAGCTTTTCTTCAGCTACACCCAATTTCTTTAAGGTAACGTATTTAGCAATCGAATAGTCTTCACAATCTCCAGCACCAATAGATAGAAATTCCATGGGCGTTGCCCAGTAATCTTCTTTTCCCCAAAGTGCAATATCATCAATAAAAAGCACATTTGAATTAAAAAAGTTATTCACTTTTAGTAATTTTTCATCTTCAGGTAAATCAGCGGATGTATTAATAAGCTCTTGCCAGTCAGTAACACGCTTACGGGCATGCTTGTTATATTTAGCCTCAATTGCATCCAAGATCGCTTCTGAAATGTTAAATTTTGCAATTAACGGTACAGGCAAAGATAAGCCGATACTAGCAGCTAAAATCAAGCTGATAACGCGTATGCTAGCCTTATAATGCATCATAAAATGCCTAATTATCGACTCACACCATAAATGCCTGTCGCTTTAAGAATGGCAAGATCATTATCATCACTGACACCTTCAGCTAACAGTTTAATATCAAGTAACGATGTCACGTCATGTATCAGTCCCAAGAACTCAGCTTTACTCGTGTTGCCACGAATATCTGTCGTTAAATCGCGTGCAAGTCTTACATAATTTAAATGTAGCTCTTTAAGCATATCAATAGGAATGATATCGGATGAATAACGTTTTAACAGGGTTGTTGCACCGATTGATTTTATAAATGCGCAGAAGTTTGCAAATGCAGTTAAATCTTTAGCAACAGAGTAGGCGGTGACACTGAACGCAAATAAGTTTGCTGCTACCGATGTATTTTCAAGTCGCGCTGCTAACCATTTGTGGAAGTCGGTAGACATGACGGATGTCATAGACAGGTTAATAGTGACTGGCACTTGAACTTTTTGAGATTCCATTAATGCAACAATGTTGTTGACAATAACTTTATCAAGCGCTTGCTCTAACTTGAACTCTTGAGCCATGGAGAAGAACGTGCCGATAGAAAGTGGGTTACCGACTTTATCTTTAACGACCGTAAAGGCTTCTGTCATCACTTTTTGTGGTTGATCATCAGCAAAATCATAGGCTTCAGACGTTAATGTGATTTCGGGGGTTCTATTGTCAATTGACTCTGTAATCAATTGTTTCCATTCAATATCACTCATAGAACTGACAATATTATCATTGACAAAATAAGCGTTTAAACCAATGTTTTTTGCTTGTTCGTACGCTTCTAACAATGCTGGCTGCAATTTATTAAAGTCGTTACCTCGTTCAAAACGGATGATCCCAATATGAACTAAATCTTCAATCTCATATTGCTGGCCTAATAGCGTAATAGTGTGTTTTAGATTTTCTGCAAATGGCACAATCGTTTTACTATTAAATTCTGGCAGTAACAAACCAAACTCTGAACCATAAAGTCTAAAGGCTTGAGTACCTGATTGTTCTGTTGCTTTTAAAACGTCAGCGAAATCAATTAGAAGGTTATTTACTGTTTTATTGCCTTTATCTTTGGCAATGTCAGCTAAATCATCAAATTTAATGAATGCGGCATAGCCAGGTTTACCGGTCGATAACGCTTGCTTTAAACTGACATCAAAGGTTATTTGATTTAACAAATTTGTTAAAGGGTCACGTTTTAGGCCATCGCTAAGCGATTCAAGTTTGGTATTGAGTCGTGTAATCATGCCGCCGATTTTTTTAGACATGCTATTCATCGATTGGGCGACATTTCTCACTTCTAAGGTCCAAGGCAAGTTATCAATTGTGGTGAAGTTGCCAGATGATATTTCATTGGCTTGTTTTTCAATGTCTTTCAATGATTGAAGTATGAAGCGAAGCACAATAATCAATAATGCAATGGCACCAATGAAAATAAGTAATGAATATTTAAACGTTGATTTAGCTTGCTCATAGAGTTTTAGATAACCATAACCAGGGTTAGCCGTTACATAAATTGTACCTGAGATAGTCCAACCAGAATTAATCTCCGAAACAGCCGTTGTCGTTTTCATTGGCATTAATTTTATTAGCCATGCCGGCACACCTTGCATTTTGGCCGGATTGGTTAATGTCACCAAATCCACACCATCGATATTGACTAAACGCATTTCTTTGTAATACCCCATATCAAAAATGGCGTTCATCATGGTTCTGATGATCGGATCGTGCTCATCAACCATATGGGGGCTGAGCGACAGACCTAATGATGTTGCTGTATCTTGTACATGAATTTCAGATTCAACTTCTAAATAACTCTTAATATTAGCGATGCTTAAATAGAAGTTAACTGAAAAAATGACAACAAAAATGAGGGTGATAAAGAGTAATAACTGCTTCGATAGCGACATAGTGGTTACCTTATAAGTCAAATGACAATTAAGCCCTAACTTGTTTTATTTGTTGATAAAAACTTAATAATCATTGCAACAATACCGTGTCAGATACGTTCAGGCAAGACAATTTCGTTTTATACAAAAGCAGTCTGCATATTCTGATGATTATTTACAACAGCGTAGTTAAATTTTGTTTATGTAGTGTGGTGTTTTTCAGTGACAACTTGATCAATTAATTGCATCAAATCATAACTTGCATGTTCGGCATGTCTAAATGCCTCTAGAATTTTTGCTTGTGTCTCACGATGTTTCTCCCAATTACCATCAAGCAATGCCATGGCGTGTTGGATGTTGTTATGTACGTCAGCATGAACAGGTGCAATTTTTTGATACGAAGGGAAGCGACTAAAGGTTTGTCCCTCACCTTCATAATACCAGTGACCAAAATGGCAATTGTGATCGTCTTGTCTGGCAGCGTCTGCTTCAGTTGAGTGGGCACCAGCTGTTAAAGCCATATACGCATTTTGTTTATACAATAAATGTTCAACCTTTATCAAAGCAGCAAAACTAATATCATCCGCGTATTGCATTCTATGCTCACTATCTCGAGCCGAAGCGGCAAAATGTTCAAACTTATCGGCAAATTCTGTCACCACATCACGAGAGGAGTCTGCCATTTCTGACATGTGAGATGATTCATTCAGCATAATGGTCGATTTTTGTTGAAATGTTTCTAACACTGTCGCAATACTTGCCGTTGCTTTAATTGTATTATCAGCCAGCGTGCGAACTTCATCAGCAACAACAGCAAATCCACGGCCCTGTTCACCAGCTCGTGCAGCTTCTATTGCAGCATTAAGCGCCAACAGGCTAGTCTGATCTGCAATACTTTTTATTAACGTTATAACGCTGGAAGCTTCTTCATTAAGATTGTTCAACTCACTAATTTCAGCGTTGTTTTGCTCAATCTTGTTAATTACTTCATTAAGGTTGGTTACCACTGTTTGAATGGAATCTTTACTACCCTCGGCATCATTAGCCATTTGTTGTGATGTAGTAGTAACCGTATCCATGACTTTTTTTATCTCTTCGATGCTTTTCTGATTAAGACGCAAATCGATCAATAAGTTGGATGAACTCAATTGAGCCAGGTTAGAAACTAATTCATTTTTTAATAAAAATTGATGGGTATCCTGCATGGCATCGATAGAAGTATTGATACTGTTAAGTGATGTTACAAATGTACCATGTAGGCCTTGTGGGTAGGCTTTTCGATAAAACTTACCTTCACTGGCAGCAGCGAAAGAGGTGCTAACCTCTCTAAAATATGCCTCAAGTTGATCAAGCATATCATTGATTTTCCAAGATAAATCACCTATCTCGTTGTTCTGATCAATATGAGTAATACGCATATCAAAATGACCAGCACTGACCTCATCAGCAACACGGCTTATTTTGTTAATCGGTTCTAATAAGTGCTTAAGCTGTTTTATAGAAAACAGGTTGACACCAATACTAATCAACACTAAGCCATAGGCGAGCCAATGTATCGCTGAGTTTAACGTAAAAATGACAGCAATGACTACCAGCAAGAAACTGTTTAAGTAAACGAGTGTCTTGAACTTAGATTCCAAGGATAAATTCTTCATATGAAACGCCTTTATCTGCAAGTATGCCTGTAACTAATTCCAGAGATGCATCCATTGCATATTTAGGTCCCGCTTTATTTTCCGCTTCTAACATGGCTTGATAGAGGCCGGTGCAAATTTCAACCGCTTCCGGTTTCGGTTTTCTTCTGACTGAATAATAACCAATGACATTGCCTTGCTGATCATAAGAAGGGGTGACATTAGTAAACACCCAATAAAAACCACCATCTTTAGACATATTTTTTACGTAGGCAAAAATTTCCTTTTTTTGAGCCAATGTATCCCAAAGCAGTTTGAACACACCGCGCGGCATATCTGGATGCCTGATGATGTTATGTTGCTTACCTAATAACTCTTGTTCCGAATAGGCCGAAAACTCAATAAAAATGCGGTTTGCATAGGTGATTATTCCACGCGTATCAGTTTTAGAAACGATAAAATCAGTCTCTCTCATCACCCGTTCTTTATCAGTGGGTTGAACTTTGTATTTCATTTTTTCATGCCCATTTCAGTACATTTTTCATAATAACATTATAACTAAAGCATGAATTATACCATTGCTATTATTGAGATTTAGTTGCTAGCATGTACGCTAATAATCATCTGTTACCATCTGGTTTTTTATGCTCACTGTCTTACTTCAAATGTCCTTGCTTATTGCATGTGGCTCTTTTTGGAAATATCACGCACCAGCACATATTTCGGCTTTGGCGCATCGGCGTGCGTTAACGGATCTGGTATTTTTTATTTTGTTGCCAGCCTTGGTACTCGATGTTATTTGGCAAGTGGAGCTCGATAGTTCGTCATTACATATATCGTTGTTAGCCGCATCTGGCGTTACAACAGGTTTGATTGTGATGTGGCTTGTTTTAAATAAGTTAAAAACAACTAATAAACAAAAAGGGGCATTATTACTTGCTGCTGCTTTTCCTAATGCCACTTATTTAGGCTTACCTGTGTTAGATCAAGTGCTGGGCAATCAAACGCGTTCAATCGTACTGCAATATGACTTATTTGCATGTACACCGATCTTATTATCTGCCGGTATGTTGCTGGCAAAATATTTTGGAGGTCAAAATACAGAAGTTCATCCACTACGCGAGCTGACTAAAATCCCACCACTTTGGGCTGTATCTATCGGTATTTTATTAAACCTTACAGGTGTGCCAAGGCCAGAGTTTGTTCACTCGGTTTTATCGGTATTATCGGGTGGAGTAGTGCCACTTATGCTGATTGTATTGGGCATGAGTATTCGCTGGCATAGTCTGAAATTAGCTTTTCTAAAATTACTACTGCCCGTCGTGGTCATTTCATTACTGATCGTGCCATTAGCTGTTTTTACAATGAGTGGTTTAATTGGCATTGATCAGCAACTCGTTATCCCCGTCACCTTGTTGGCTGCCATGCCAACGATGGTATTTGGCATTGTAATTTGCGAACGTTATGAGCTTGATAGCGAGCTTTATGCAGCCGCAGTCACGTTAACAACGATGTGTAGTTTAATTAGTTTACCTATTTGGTTTCACTACTTATCGATTAGTTGATCTGACCAGCTAAAGGTCGCACGTTCAATTGCAGATTTTAGAATGTTCATTGCTGCATCAACCTGTTCAGCATGGCCACGTAAACTCATTTCAATATGTGCGTTTTTGCCTAAATGTGGCAAGCTTGACAAGCGTAGTTCGGGAAATTGCTGCACAATTTGTGTCATTACATCCAGCAGTTCGGATTCACGCGCGTTATAAACAAAAATGATTTGTTCAACACTGGGTGCCAAATTTCTTAGATCGGGATAAAGATTATCTAATACCCATTCAACCATTGGCCAGGACATTTCAGGAAACCCTGGCATGAAATGATGATCTTCATATGAAAAGCCAGGTACACGATTGATGGTATTAGGAATAATTCGACTACCTTCAGGCAAATTGGCCATTAAAATGCGGTTAGGGTAGGCCGACTCACCATATTCATGTTCAATTAAGGCAACTGCTTCCGGGTGAGGACAGAGGGGGACTTCAGCCACTTTAGCGACAGTTTGACGCGTCCGGTCATCTGGGGTTGCACCGATGCCGCCAAAACTAAATACCAAATCATTGCATGCCATGGTAAACCTTAGAAAACGTTGCAATTGCTCAGGTTCATCACCAACAATAATCGTCCAACTCAATTCGAGACCACGCTTGGCTAATGTAGACTGCATATAATTGAAATGCCGATCCTGTCGTTTGCCAGAGAGCAGTTCATCTCCAATAATCAATGCACCAATGTTCATTAGTATATTCCTTAAAAATTAAGATTCAGGTTTATTTCTCATAAAATCAGCAGTTTGGACAAATGAACTCATCAATTGTTCTGCAAATAGCTGGTCTAAATCCAATGTTTTTAGCGCTTGTGCCATACAATACAACCACTGATCACGTTCTTCAATACCGATTGAAAAGGGTAAATGTCGTGCCCGTAAACGTGGATGACCAAATTGATCGGTATAAAGTGGTGGACCTCCTAGCCAGCCAGATAAAAACATAAACAGTTTATCTTCACTAATTTGTATATTTTCTGGATGCATTGCACGAATCAGCTTCGTTTGCGGTGTATCAGACATAATCTGATAAAAGGTTTTACAAAGCTGGCGTACAACTTTTTCACCGCCAATGCGTTCATACGGAGTTTGTATTTCTGACATTGCATCACTCAAAATAGTAAAACTGCGTGCATCATAACCTTGTTTAGTAGACCTATAAAGTTATCTAAGGTTGCGACATCACTTTTAGACAGGGATAATTGATTGCTTTCTTTAAATAAACCTAAATAAGGAAGCACCCCATGAGTGAAAGAATTATTATGCGAACTGGTGAATGTCTTGTAGCCGGTGGTCCTCCGTTTACTGCGGCAGAGCCAGAAGTTATTATCGGTGAACTTGATGGTCCATTTGGTACAGCATTTGCGAATTTATTAGGTGATCAAGTTCAAGGTCACTCACGCGTATTAGCGTTAATGAACACTGACATGATGGTTAAGCCTGCAACAATCATGGTCAGTAAAGTTACTGTTAAGAAAAATGCATACACCACTATCTTAATGGGTACAGTTCAAGGTGCTATTGCCAACGGCGTATTAGATGCAGTCCGTAACGGCACAATTCCTAAAGAAAAAGCTAATGACTTGGGCATCATCTGTTCTGTGTGGTTAAACCCACAAATCACTACGGTTGAAGACTTGGATCACCAAGCATTATTCAATATTCATCGTGAAGCAACACGCAAAGCGATTGAAAAAGCGATGAATAATGAGCCAAGCATTGATTACTTGTTAGAAAACCAAGACAAATTAGTACACAAGTACTATCAAAATGCCTTAGACGCTAAAAAATAAAGACTTGTTTTAAAGAATCTGACGGTCTATCCGCTAAAATGTGGGTAGACCGTTTTTTTTTGACTGTATACTGATGACATGATGAAACCCAAAGTTGAGCCGCAAATGGATTTATATTCCATTGACAAATTAATGCATGAAACCCGACAGCTGGCAGCTAAATACCGTCAAGCTACCGGTATGACCCTGCCTGTCACCGGTGAAATTTCACGTTTTGATGTATCAAAAGCGCTTAACCTGAAACTAAGTGACGATCTAACGATTGGCTATGATGCAGTAGGCACAACAGGGGGGCGAAAGGGTAAACATATTCTAATCAAGGGTCGTGTTTTATTTGAAGATAGTCGCTCTACACCTCGTATCGGTCAAATCAAACCTGACGGACGCTGGGATCATGTTGTTTTAGTGCTCTATGATGATAACTATGAACCGATTGATATGTATGAAGCAACGGCTGAAGATATCACTAATGCCATTAAAATCAAACCAGATAGTAACAGTAAAAAACGGGGAATGATGTCAGTTGCCCAGTTTAAAATAATAAGCAAGCTGGTATGGACACAACACGATGGGCTAGAACCAGAAATATGGGATAATCATAGCCACTAACCTTAAGGAGAAGTGCTTATGAGTATTGCGGGTTTCATTTTCTGGGCAATTATTGCAATCACTATTGCTTATGTTATCGCCATTTATAATGGCTTGGTTACACTCAAACACAATGTAAGTAAAGCCTGGGCAAATATCGATGTCTTGCTTAAACAACGCCATGACGAACTTCCAAAGCTAGTTGAAACATGTAAACAATACATGAGGTTTGAGCAGGAAACCCTTGAAAAGGTTATGAAAGCACGCAGTTCTGTCGCATCAGCTCAGCAGCAAGGTGACATGGCGGCACTTGGACAAGCCGAAGGGACATTACGACTTGGTTTAGGGAGCTTATTTGCTGTTGCTGAAGCCTATCCAGATTTAAAAGCGGATGAAACATTCCAGCATTTACAAGCTCGGATCACGGGACTTGAAAACACCATCGCCGATCGACGCGAATTTTATAATGAAAGTGTCAATGTAAATAATGTTCGAATTGAACAATTCCCGGATGTTATTATTGCTCGTTTTTTCAACTTCAAACCACACGCACTTTTAGAGTTTACTGACCAAGAAAAATCGGATGTAAATGTCGCCCAATTATTTAACAGTTAATCATGCTCGATACACTTATTGCCTCATTTGAAGGCAATATTCGGCAATTTGATTTGGCTGAATTCTGGCTTGGATTGATTGTTATTTCAGCTTTGGCGCTATGGGCATTTTTTTGCATGTTACGCTTCTATCGCTATGCGCATATGATAGCGATAGTACCAACGGCAAAAATCAGATCAGCAGCGCAAGGTTATGTTGAACTGAATGGCAAGGCGCGATTAATGGACGGCCCACTTATCGTGTCGCCATTGACTGGAAAAGTCTGCGTTTGGTATCACTATAAAATAGAAGAACAAGTAAGCCATTACGACTCAAAATCATTCAGTAAAACACATTGGCGTGTCGTTACTGAACGCACTAGTGAAGATTTGTTTTTACTTGAAGATGATACTGGGCGCTGTGTGATCGATCCTGATAATGCTGATGTCATCACTCGGGATAAACAAATCTGGCTCAAACACACGGTTAGGCCACCTCGTCGTTATACTGAAGAGCTCATTACAGAACATGAATTTTTGTATGCCATTGGCTTATTCAAGACCTTAAGCAGTGTCGATAGTAAAGACTTTAAACAACACGTTAGTCATTTATTAAGGCAATGGAAAAATAATCCTAATCAACTTATTCATGAGTTTGATAGCGATGGCGATCGCAAGCTAAGTGAGAGTGAATGGGAACAAGCACGTCTAAAAGCAGAACGTCATATCAGACGTGAGCATGGTCAACGTGAAAAATTGGAACAATTAAATGTCTTAAAATCCAGCCCGTATAAGGATCAGGCATTTATTTTATCAACCATCCCTGAAACCACATTAATTAAACGCTATTATCACAAGGCGTTAGCATCAATGATCGGCTTTTTTATTAGTAGTGGTTTAGTCGTTTGGGCAACAACGGTACGATTTGGAATGTAAACAAGCATGCATACAGACATGGAACAGATATTCAATCAGGGTGGTTTATTATCACAACATATTGACGGCTATGCCCCAAGAGCACAACAACTTGAGATGGCAACAGCCATTGAAAAGGCACTAGGTGATAGCACAGTATTAATCGCTGAAGCAGGAACAGGTACCGGTAAAACCTTTGCTTATTTGGCTCCTGCCATTTTATCAGGCCAGAAAGTGTTTATTTCTACTGGTACAAAAAATCTTCAAGACCAGCTATTTAATAAAGATTTACCTACACTCAGAAAAGCCTTGGCTGTTCCATTTAGTGCTGCATTGTTAAAAGGAAGAAGCAACTATTTATGCCATTATCGACTTGGTTTGGCATCTGGCGATCCATTATTAAAACCCTATTATTCGGACATACACGCATTATCGGAATGGCTGGGCCAAACTAAAACTGGCGACTTGAGTGAATCAAATATTCTTGATGAGGGTTCAAGTTTATGGTCCAAAGTGACATCAACCGTTGATAATTGTCTGGGGCAAGAATGCCCTAATTACGCAGAATGTTTTGTCAGTGAAGCTCGTAAAAAAGCCCAGGAAGCCGATATTGTCGTTATCAATCATCATTTATTAATGTCAGACATGGCGTTAAAAGCATCAGGGCAGGGTGAAGTATTGCCTAGTGCTGATGCCTATATTATTGATGAAGCCCATCAACTTCCTGATATTGCCAGCCAATTTCTTGGACATCGTATCAGTAGTCATCAGATCATCGAATTATGTCGTGATAGCATCCGTGAAATGGAACAAGATGCTAGCGATATGGGCATTATTAAAGATTATGCTGAACGAACCGAAGCGGCATTACGTGGTTTAAGATTAAGTTTAGGTGATATTGAACAGCGTACTCCCTGGATAGCCTTGCGCGATAAATTAGGTGTCAAAGACCAAATTAGCACGGTTATATCGAGTTTAGAGCAACTCACTGATCAGTTGGAAGAGGCAAGTCAACGTGGCAAGGGGCTAGAACAATGTCATGTCCGAGCATCGGAATTACTTGAAATATTTGATTATTTTGATCAAGAACACAACGACAACAGCATGATTTTATGGGCTGATATTCGTGTGACTGGTTTTATCCTGCATGCAACACCCCATGATGTAAATCACTATTTTCAACAATGGATGGATGACAAGCCAACAGCTTGGGTATTTACCTCGGCAACATTAACCGTAGCAGGTAAGTTTAATAATTTTACCAATCAACTTGGCATACAGCATGCTGAAACGGCAATATGGCCGAGCCCGTTTGATTTTAAAAAACAAAGCCTGTTATATATGCCTCACATACCCGTTGAGCCTAATCATGATAATTACAACAAACATATCATAGACATTGCCCAGCAAGTTATTAGCTATAGTCAGGGCCGCACCTTTATCTTATTCACAAGTTACCGTGCAATGCATGTTGTCGCAGACGCATTACAGCAACAAAACGACTATCCGGTTATGGTGCAGGGCAGTGCATCAAAAACCAGTTTATTAGAACAATTTAGACAACATGGTAACGCTATCTTATTGGGCACAAACAGTTTTTGGGAAGGTGTTGATGTAAGAGGTGAGGCGTTGTCATGTGTGATTATCGATAAAATTCCTTTTGCATCACCGGGCGATCCAGTATTGCAAGCAAGAATTGATAGCCTGAAACAGCGGGGCGGCAATCCATTTGCATCGATCCAAATTCCTGCGGCTGTTATTCAACTAAAGCAGGGCATAGGTCGATTAATTCGTGATCCAAATGACTTCGGTGTACTAGTGTTGTGTGATCCGCGATTTTTAACAAAACCTTATGGCAAGCTATTCTTACGAAGTCTGCCTGAGATGCCAATCACACAAAATAGTGATGATGTCGATACTTTCTTTAAAACAAAAGCAGTCTCGATCAACGCGACTCCAAAAACGAAAATGCCGTCATAAAAGCCAGTTCTTGAAACTGTTTTAAACCTGTATCTTTAAAATTAAGCTTGACTGTACTGTCTTTTAGAGCTTCTTTAGCAGCGCTTGCAGATAGTAACGTCACATCAACATCTTCGACTAATTGAATAGCCGCTTCAAGTTTAAAACTGGTTGCACCACCTGCAAATTTGCCCTTGGTCATACGTTCACGAATGACAATATGTTCTACTTTATAATCATGCATTAACTTGATGAAATCAAACTGAAACTTAGCTAATTGTTCGCGGTTTGATGAGTCAGAGATAGACAGTTTTCTAACACGGCAATCTGGCAAGCTATACAAACCGTCAGATAACTCCATCAAACACACGATAGCATCGTTCGCTTTTAACTCTACACCACAAATACGCATTAAGATTGATCCTAAAAAAATTCCAATAGCTCACTTATGATACAGGTGTCAGATCGGATTAACTAATAGATATATTGGGGACGAACGATTGATGGACGATTGCATCCGAATTAAATCTTCATCAGGCAGTTTAATCACGTAGATGAATCGATTATCTAAATGTTGAACAGCAACGTGCAGAGAATCATCTTCTTAAACTAAAAAAGACTATTCAAATTTCAAATTCTGTGGCTACTAACAGTCAAAGCAGTATCATATTTCTAAATCGTGAGTAGTGCATATACTTTTTAATATGTAAGCACATACATTCGTATAATTCTATATGAATCTATACTTAATTTAACATAATATACATTATACGAACTTATATAGTTATCAAATATGACCTAAAACACAGCCAGTCCTGCGAGCTGGTTTCGTTTCGTTTAACGATTTCGATTCTGTAGTTTCTAATTTAAGACTAAAGTGATTTACATCAAATGAGAATTGCAGTGTTGCCGACAACCTTCATGTTGTCATGATTTTTTAGCAATTTAAAATGATCACTCCAAAAACCAAATTCTCATTTCAACGCTACAATGACATTCAGATCACAGCTAGAGAGAATCCCCAGGAGCTTATTTCTCTACAAGGCTATTATTATTTATAATATTTTTTTGCCTCATAATTAACCTGAACTCTGGATAAGAAAAAGTCTCATAATTGAGTTAAGTATTTATTTTAAAGTTATTTTTCTATTCGAAGTCCAACGCTCGCCGCTAGGCCTTCATTTTATTGATTCGTGGCATCCTGCCACTCACCCTTCGGGCGCTTCCAGCGTCCAAATTTGTTCCAGACAAATTTGTGTGTGCCAAAAGAAACAGAACCATAGACAAATATGCAGGAGCATATTTGAAATGTGGAGCAACCCCGATAGGGGTGAAATACATGAATGTATTTGATTCAAAGGGCACCCGAAATTGCCTTATTTCCAAAAACAAAACTACTTTTGTGGCGTAGTCGACAACTCGCTACGCTCAAACACGCGACTACTTCAC
>JACUUH010000087.1 GCA_014859375.1 Gammaproteobacteria bacterium | reverse complement strand
TTGGTGTTGATCGTGACCAACCTGGCCGGTACGCTGCTAGGTACCGCGCTTACCTACCTCGGTTGGCGTCGCGCGCCGCCCACGCAACGGCAGCACAATGAATCAGATGAACGGCCTGCGACGTTAAAGCAGCTTGCTCGCCGCCATATTGACTTTCCGCTGCTGCGCACACCTCAAAATCTAATCAATGCTTTTTCACAAAGTTTGCCCATACTTTTGTTGTCAACGTATTTTGGTGCCAGCAGCGCCGGCCACTATACGATTGCCATCTCTGTGCTAGGCATCCCTTCAAACTTGATTGGTGGCGCGGTGATGTCGGTTTTCTATCCGCGAATTACCGCAGCGCTAAACAATGGCGAGAATGCGCGTGCACTCATCATCAAGGCTACTGTAGGTATGGCCGCAGCTGGTGCAATACCATTTTTGATCGTTATGCTTGGTGGCCCCTTTCTGTTCTCGTTCATATTCGGTAAAGAATGGCATATTGCTGGTCATTACGCGCAATGGCTGGCAGCGTGGCTTTTTGTTGCGTTCATTAATCGCCCAGCAGTAAGTGCCATTCCAGCATTGCGGCTACAAGGGTTTCTTTTGAGCAATGAAATTATTAGCATAATGTTACGGGTTGTTTCCCTGTATGTAGGCTTTGCTTTATTACGAGATAACGTAGCAGCTGTCATGCTTTTCAGCATCGTGGGTGTACTAATAAATATACACCTAATATATTATGTAATCAGGCATTCTAATGAGTGATTTTATTTATTCCAGAAAAAAACTTCCCTGTGGCCTGCTTGGGGCAAATATAAAAGATATTTACAACCACAATCCGCCTGTTGTTGTGGAGTTTCACGGAGTTTGGGGTTCGCTTGCTGTAAGCCATGGCTTTTATAGCGGATTCGATCCAATTGAAACAGACGATCATATCTGTGTCATTCTTGGTGGTCCTATTCTTAAATTCTCTAACAATCTATTTATTAGATCAGACAACAAAACCGCAGGCACGCAATTATTATTAGAAAAATGGTTGAGTCCGACGAGTTTTAAATGGGATGCTGATGTAAGTGGGCCATTTGTTGCACTAAAAATTGATAAGCATAAAAACCGTGTGGACCTCATAACTGACCTCATGTCGTTTATCCCGGTATTCTACGCAGAAAAAGAATATATCTTGGGTACACATGTTGACGCGGTGGCCAAGGTTGGCGGGCTTGATCAGCAACGCGACGCAGTATCAATTGCTGATTTTATATTAAACGGAATTGTCACCTATCCTCACACAATATATCAAGGCATTAACCAAATCGCACCTGGCTCTGAATACACCTGGTCATGTGATCATGACAGCATGCTGCATGTAAAAACTTATTGGGAGCCACGTGAAGAAATAAAGTATGCAACACCAGCCGATGCAGCTAAAAAATTAGGGGATGGGCTTAAAGAATATGTCGAATCAATTACAGCGAGCTTGGATAAGGTGGCTTTGTTTTTAAGCGGTGGTGAAGACTCTCGCACAATATTAGGAATGATTCCAGACAACTGTCAACGTGATGCCTTCATTTTTTTGGAGAATATGAACCGCGAAGGGCGTGTTGCGCAAAATGCAGCCAAAGCATTTGGTGCAAATTTCAAATGCATACCACGAACAGATTCACGATATTTGGATGTATTGCCCGCGTGTGCTGAACTTGTCGGAAGTGGTGCGCAATATACGCATGTGCATAGTTATAAGTTACACGAAGTTGCTCAATTGGATACGTACAGAGCAGTATTTGGAGGTTTTCTTTCTGATGCATTTTTTAAGGGAAGTCAGATAAAAAAAATGCCAATTGAGCGGTTTGGTGTATATTTTCAGTTTAAGGCGCCTTATACATTTATAGAAAAAAATAAAAGCAAAAATAATTTTCAAGATAAAATTATGGAGTCATTGAAAGCAAGAGTGGATAAAAGAAAAGAAGAGCTAAGTAAAATCCGAAATATTTCCAGTCTAGATGAATGGTTTCATATTTATCCAATATCTATGGATACGGCTAGTCCACACTTTTGGGGTCAACGTCGTCTTTTTGCCAGTTACGAGCCATTTACCAGTCATGCTGCCGTTAAAATTTCGGCATCCATGCCACAGCACTGGAAGCTGAATCGTGTTGCATTTCAAAAAATGTCAAAAACATTTCTTGAGCCGGCCAAGCACCTAGCACATGCTGATGGTTGGTTACCATATTATTCATGGAAGGTTAACCTATTCTATCGCCCGATGGTTAAAATAAAACGACGCATTGAGAGGATCATCGGTATTAATAGAGGTAACCAAGGCCCTTGGAATAATTGGGTTCCACTTCTTGAAAGTCCGGCATGGAAAGATTTTGCGTCAGATTGTGTTGCTAATGCAGACTTTCCGAATGGTATTTTTAAAACTAGGATCGGTGATCTGTTTGGGCAGGATAAGGCTGCGCTAGAAAAAAATATCAATTTAATTCAAATGCTTTATCAATGTAGGCGTGTTAAATGAAACAAGTCAACAAAACCCATTACGAATTCAAAAATTAGGTCCTTCGTCGTTTTGTGTGGAAGTTGCAAAGCTGGTGCGGATAGTGTAGGGCG
>JACUUH010000043.1 GCA_014859375.1 Gammaproteobacteria bacterium | reverse complement strand
TCTATAAATATGTTCTTAATAATTTTTTAAGCTAAATTTGTTAGCAATTTTCTCATATCACACCGATGACATCATCAGAAAAATCCTTGAAACCCATTGAAAAGCGATGCTCACGCCCCCATTTGATGATCCAAATCAATTTAACTGAATATTTATCCCTATGGAATATAAAGACTATTATCAAATTCTTGGTGTCTCAAGAGATGTCTCGCCTGAAGACCTCAAAAAGGCGTATCGCAAACTTGCGCGTAAATATCACCCGGATGTAAGCAAAGAAGCGAATGCTGAAGCTAAATTCAAAGAAGTGGGTGAAGCCTATGAAGCACTCAAAGATCCTGAAAAACGTGCCCAATATGATCGCTTTGGATCGAATTACAAAAATGGTCAGTCATTTACGCCTCCTCCAGGATGGGGTGGCGGTCACGGTGGTGGCGCCAGTGACTTCAGTAGTTTTTTCGAAAGCATGTTTGGTGGCGGTGGCAGACGTGGTGGTGGCAGCAGTGACAGCTTTTTTGCCCAAGGCGAAGATGTGAATGCCAAAATCACAATCTCTTTAGAAGAGGCATTCAAGGGTGCTCAAAAAGCGATTAGACGTCCGAATGGTTCTAATCAAACAGGAACGCTCAATGTCAAAATACCTGCCGGTATCACTGCTGGTAAAAAAATTCGTTTATCGGGTCAAGGTAAAGCAAGCATGGGTGGCAGTGCTGGTGATTTGTTATTAGAAATTGCTATCGCGCCTCATGCTTTTTATCGTTTAGAGGATAAAGACATTTACCTTGATTTACCCATCGCTCCTTGGGAAGCGGCATTAGGTGCAAAAGTTACCGTGCCAACACTTGCCGGCAGAATCAACGTATCTATTCCTGCTGGTGCCAAATCTGGTCAAAAAATGCGTCTTAAAGGTCGTGGTTTGCCAAGTAAAGAACCCGGTGATCAATTTGTTGTCCTACAAATCATGACACCGCCAGCCGACACCGATAAAGCCAAACAACTTTATCAACAGATGGCTGAAGAAATGACATTCAACCCTCGTGAAACATTAGAAAATAGCCTTTAACAAGGAAATAAAGATTATGAAATTAATGAAACGATCCTTGGTATGGATAATTGCCGTTGGCCTAGTAGCTCACGTTGCTATGGCGGCTTTACCGTTAACATGGTTTGGTGATGATGATCAGATGCCAACCTTGGCACCGATGTTGGAACATTCCAAACCCGCTGTTGTGAATATCGCAACGCAAAGTCATGTGCAAATTCAAGATAATCCTTTACTTAACGATCCGTTCTTTAGACGGTTTTTTAATATTCCCGATGACATGCAACAACCTAGACAACGCACCAAACAAAGCTTAGGCTCTGGCGTTATCTTTGATGCTAAAAAAGGCTTGGTTTTAACCAACAATCACGTGATCGGTAATGCTGATGAAATCACGGTATCTCTAACTGATGGACGTAGCTTTCAGGCAGAAGTTGTCGGTAGTGATCCAGCAACCGATGTGGCTTTAATCAAAATACCTGCTGAACAATTAACCGCATTGCCACTGGCAGACTCTGACAAGCTACGTGTTGGTGACTTTGTGGTCGCAATTGGTAATCCCTTTGGTTTAGGCCAAACTGTAACCTCAGGTATTGTCAGTGCCTTAGGTCGTAGTGGTTTGGGTATCGAAGGTTATGAAAACTTTATCCAAACAGACGCATCAATCAACCCGGGAAACTCAGGCGGTGCCTTAGTTAATCTTCGTGGAGAACTTGTCGGTATCAATACCGCGATATTCTCACCAGGCCAGCGTGCAGGCAATATCGGCATTGGCTTTGCGATTCCAAGTAATATGGTCAAACAAATCACGGATCAATTGATCGAATATGGTGAAGTCCGTCGCGCTCATCTTGGTGTACAGATGCAAGATATTACGCCAGAACTGGCAAAGGCATTTAACATTGAATCACAACAAGGTGCTGTTGTAACTCGTGTAGCTAAAGATTCTGCAGCTGAAAAAGCGGGTTTAAAAATTGGTGATGTCATCACAGCTATCGATGGTGAACGACTTATTAATGCTGATAATCTACGTAACAACATTGGGCTATTGATGGTTGATCAATCCATCACTTTAGATGTGATCCGTGATGGCAAGCATAAAACTATCAAAGCTACAGTAAAAGAAACACCAAAAGCAGAGCAACAAGGTGCTGTCCACCCTAATTTATCAGGTGCAACTTTTGGCGATATTGAATCATCATCACCTTATTACAATAAGATCAAAGGTGTAATGATTTATTCTGTGAAACGCGGCAGTCCCGCATGGGTCTCTGGTTTACGAGAAAATGATGTTATTACTTCCGTCAACAAAAAACCTGTTGAAAATCTTGACGATTTTAAACCTTTAGCCTATAGCAACGAACCGTTATTAATCAACCTGACTCGCAACGGACAAGCGATGTTCTTGTTGTTACGTTAATTAGATTACAACTTATTTAACCTTAACTGGATGTGGCCGATTGCTCACTGATTTATGGTCACATCCGGTTAAGGTTAATTTCAAATTTGATATTAACCATCTTTGTAACTTTATGGCTTTTTAATTGTCTCTTCATTAAGTCGATAGTTGCTTACGACTTAATTTAGGCTCCATGACTATCAAGGAGATAATTATGAACGTACAAAGTCATATCAATCGCCATATCCCACCTCAACTTACAGTTCATCATGTGGCTATTGCCAAACCTTTTAAATGGCTAGCACTTGCATGGCGCGACCTCAGTGATAATCCAAAGGCAAGCCTAACACACGGTGTGATCGTAACAGCATTAATGTTAGTTACCCTGCTAATTACCAGTGTTCATGTCTATGTTATTGCCGCTGCGATCACTGGTTTTATGTTGATAGGCCCCATTCTTTCTGCTGGTTTGTGTGAATTATCTCGACAAAATGAGCAAGGTAACGTGGTCAGTTTTGATCGCTCCTTAGAAGGCCTAAAACCAATCCAAGATTCGCTACTACGATTTTCCAGTATCTTATTAGGATTTAGTGTGGTTTGGTTTGTAGTATCCGGTTTATTGCTATCGATCACTATCGGTGATGTAGCACCATCATTACAACAACTGTTATGGGGCAATATCTTAGATATCGTGACACCAATGCAATTAGTGCTCTATACCCTTGTGGGCGGTATTTTAGCTAGCATTATATTTATTGTGTCCGTGGTAACTGTGCCAACCATTATTGATAATAATGTAGCTACGTTAGAAGCGATGGCACTTAGCGCCAAAGTCACTTTTGAAAACATGTCTACCATGTTAGTGTGGGCAGGATTGATAGTTACACTGATAGCAATAGGTTTTTCGACCTATCTAATCGGCATCATAGTCATTTATCCGCTATTGGCTCATGCGACATTCCATGCTTATCGAGATCTCGTTAAAAGCAATATCTAACCTGATTTGGATCGTTGCATGGCTCAACTACCTAGCCTAATGGAATGGTCAGCCTCACCCCTTTAACCGGCATCAATGTGCCATGATGTGACTTGTTCACCCACATCAAAAATTAGGAGTAAGACCACCCATGAAACAGTCTAACGTAAATAAAAAATAAGCGTATTAGGCATCGATTTAGCCAAACACAGTTTTCAACTTCACGGTGTTGATGACAACGGGCAGACGGTATTACAAAAATCACTCAGTCGTCAGAAGTTAATCGAGTTTATTGCCAATCTATCTCCTTGTCTGATTGGACTTGAAGCCCGTGGTGGGGCGCATTCACTGGGGTAAGGCTATTTGTGAAGCAGTTGGGCGACCTAGGGTCTGTTTATCTTTAAACAGGACGAACAAGCCCCGCTTCAACTTGATTTCGGGTTTGAGTGTCAGTTAGGTACTCAATAATGGCAAGAGCGAACTCCATTGCTGTTCCAGGGCCCCTTGACGTCAAAATAGTACCATCAATGACAACAGGATCATCGCTCAATCTAATGTTTGGCCAGTCTTCTTGTAAAAGCACACCGGGATAACATGTTGCACGTTTACCCTCAAGTAAACCACAATGAGCTAACACCAAGGGTGCAGCACAGATCGCTGCAATAGCATTACCTGACTGATGAAGACGTTTAAGTATGGCATGGATATGAGAGTCTTTATCCAGATTGGTGCTACCAGGTAATCCCCCTGGTAGCACTATCATATCGAAATCATCGTAAATAACATCGCTCAAGCTTGTATCTGCCACAAGACGTACGCCTCGACTTGCGGGTACAATCTGAGCACCAAGGCTCGCTGCTACAACGGCTATCCCTGCTCGTCGTAGCAAATCGATTACTGTAACTGCCTCAAGCTCTTCACACCCTTCGGCAAGTGGAACTAATACTGTTGGCATATTCTTAAAACCCTAGTTTTGACGATTAAGAATGTTTATACCTTTTAATAAGTTTAACGCTTCAGACAATGAATAGTCAGTTAACGCTAATGCTTTCCCGTTTTCTTGTTTATCCGCCTCGTCATTTTGTTGATTTGAACTATCGCCATTAGTAAGGTGTTTTGATAAGTCTTTTTCACGTAGTGGTGTAAATTCACTGTTTTCCGATTCAGCTACTCTAAGTCCTCCCACCTCAATGTCTGGCACAATACCTTCTGCCTGAATTGAACGACCTGAAGGTGTGTAATAACGAGCAGTCGTCATTTTTACCGCTGTTTCATTAGTTAAAGGCATAACGGTTTGCACGGAACCTTTACCAAAGGTTTTGGTGCCTAGGATGATTGCACGACGATGATCTTGTAATGCCCCAGAAACAATTTCCGAGGCCGAAGCAGAACCACCGTTAACTAACACGACAATAGGCGCACCATCAAGATAGTCATCAGGCGTTGCGTTAAATTTTTGTTTGGAATCAGCAACACGACCATCGGTATAAACGATTAGACCTTTTTTGATAAAGGTGTCTGATACTTCAACTGCCGCATCTAACAAACCGCCAGGATTGTTACGAAGATCAAGCACCAAGCCTTTTAATGGACCGTTATTTTCTGTTTTTAACGATGAAATCGCCTCTTTCAGGCTGGCTCCAGTACGTGAGGCAAATGTACTGATACGTACATAACCATAGCTCGGTTCGAGTAATCTTGATTTAACGCTTTTAACTTTGATGACGGCCCGCGTCAATTCGATTTTTAAAGGTTTATCTTCGCCTTCCCTGATAATGGTTAGTAATAGCTTACTACCAGGTTCGCCTCGCATTATGTCGACAGCATCACTTAAAGTCATACCTTTAACGGGGGTGTCATCTAAACGGACAATCAGGTCTCCAGCTAAAACGCCACCTTTTGCTGCTGGCGTATCATCAATTGGCGATACGACTTTAACAAAGCCATCTTCCATGGTAACTTCGATACCTAAACCGCCAAACTCACCGCTAGTACCTTCACGAAGATCTTTAAAATCGCTGATATCCAGATAGGTTGAATGCGGATCGAGTCCTGATAACATGCCGCGAATAGCATTTTGAAGTAACACTTTATCTTCAACAGGTTCAACATAGTTATTTTTGATACGACCAAAAACTTCTGAAAAAGCACGAAGTTCATCGAGGGGTAAATCTGGTTTGATCTCAGATTTATCTGCAAAAACCATCTGGCCAAAAACCAGGGTCGCTCCCAATGTTGCTCCTGCAATAATTAAACTCAGATCTCGCTTAAAAAAACTCATAGATGATTCCTAGTTAATGCCTAACTTTGTTTGCCTAACCATTGAGATGGATTGGTTGGGCTTCCTTTATGTCTTATTTCAAAATATAAACCAGCGTGTTGCCTGATACCTTTGTCGCCACTGAGCGCAATTAGTTCACCAGCCTCAACAGTATCACCGACTTCTTTAAGTAGCGACTGATTGTTGCCATAGAGCGACATGTATTTATCACCGTGGTCAACGATAATCAGTAAACCAAAACCTCTTAACCAACCTGAAAACACAACTTGACCAGCAGCACTTGCTTTGATTTCTTTGCCAGAAGGCGCGTCAATCATAATGCCTTGCCAAGTGAGTTTACCAAGATTTCGTGCACTGCCATAGCGTGCAGTGACTTTTCCTTTGATCGGCCACGGTAAAGAGCCTTTCAAGCTGGCAAACTTCTGATGTGTTTTGCTTGATGTTGACATTACCGGTGTCACTGGTTTCTTTTCTTGCTGTTCCTGTAAGGATTTAAACACAGCCTGTAGAGCCTGTTCTTCTTCACGTAAAGCACTGATTCTGGTGGATTGTGCGTCGAGTTTTTGATCAAGCTGCTTTAATGTGACTAATCGTTGTTGATTTTTTTGTTCTAATTGTGTTTGTTGATGTTGACGTTGTTGATACAGCTCTTGTTGATTTTGTTGTGCAGTTTTAAGCTCGTGCTGTTGATTGCTTAAGGTAACAAGGGTTTCATTTATGCTGGCTAACTGTTGTTGCCTGGCTTGATGAAAATAATGAAAATAAATGCTACTACGGCTAAGCTTTGCTGGATCGTGTTGGTTTAACAATACTTTTAAATAGCTGGGTTGAGCATTAGTAAATGCGGCTCTGAGCTGTTTATTTAAGGCGTTTTGCTGCTCAGAATGCGCTTGTTGTTGTTGTTCATGCTGTGCTTGCAGGATCGTAATTTTTTTTGCCTGTTGTTGTATCGATTGATCGAGTTTATATAAATCACGTTTTAATTTTGATGCTGCCTGACTTTGTGTTTTGAGTTGCTGATAGAGTGCGTTTTGACTTGCTTTAGTGTCATCCAATTCTTTTGATAATGATTTAATTTCAGTCTGAACATTTTCCAAGCGCTGGGTCGTTGCTTCTGCACCAGCGACGCTTGGAGCCAGCATTAACAAAGCCAAACAAAGTGATTTGTACATTAACTAAAAACCTTAAACGAATGCAGCTGCTATTTTAAATTAACCAAAAGGTGTTGCCCCATTTCTGATGGGATAGGAAGATCCATTAATTTCAGCATGGTTGGAGCAATATCAGACAGCGTGCCTTTATCGTTACAGCGTGCATCTCGACCAGCATAGATAAAAGGTACTAAGTTACTAGTATGCGCTGTGTGGGCTTGACCAGTGTCTTTATCTAACATTAGCTCCGCATTACCATGATCGGCGGTGACGATCATTTCACCACCGACTTCTTTTAATGCAGACCAAACTCGGCCCAGGCAATTATCCAGAGTTTCAATTGCCTTGACGGCAGCATCAAAATTACCGGTATGACCAACCATGTCAGCATTGGCAAAATTACAGATAATCATATCGTAGTTATTGGTGGTAATTGCTTTAACTAATTGATCGGCAACTTCTGCCGCTGACATGCTCGGTTGCTGATCATAGGTATCAATATTGGGTGACGGAATTAAAATACGGTCTTCACCCTCAAAAGGCAGGTCACGCCCACCATTAAAAAAGAAAGTTACATGGGCATATTTTTCAGTTTCTGCGATACGGAGTTGGCGCAGACCAAGTGAAGAAACATAATCTCCCAGCACGTTATTGAGCTTTTCAGATGGAAAGGCGATAGGTGCTGTAAAGTCTTTTTTGTACTCTGTCAGGGTAACAAAACTACCTAGTTTGAGGGTTCTATTACGTTCAAAACTATCAAAATCCGATTTGATAAAACATTCTGTTAATTCACGAGCACGATCAGAACGAAAGTTCATGAAAATAACTGCATCGCCATCGCTAACGGTAATCGCTGAACCGTTTTCATCGGTGATAGCTGTGGCTTTGACAAACTCGTCAGTTTCGTCACGATCATAAGCCATTTTAAGTGCTTGGGTGGCAGATGAGGCGTTAAAGTCGGCTTCACCGTCAGTAATTAAGTTATACGCTTTGGCAACACGGCTCCAACGTTGGTCACGATCTAAGGCATAAAAACGCCCTATCAGTGATGCAAATTGACCACCACCGAGTTTTGTAAATGTGTGTTCCATCAAATCAATCGAACGTTGCGCACTTTTTGGTGGCGTGTCTCTACCATCTAAAAAGGCATGAACATAGACTTTTTTTACACCACGTTTTACTGCAAGCTCAACCATGGCCTGGATATGTTGTTCATGGCTATGAACACCACCGGGTGATAATAAACCGAGGATATGAACAGCATTATCACTATCTAATGTCGCATCAACAGCATCGGTCAGAGTATGATTTGTGAAGAACGAACCCGTTTGAATGGCCTTGCTGACTCGAGTAAATTCTTGATAGACCACCCTGCCCGCACCAATATTTAAATGACCGACCTCAGAATTACCCATTTGATCACTAGGCAGACCAACACCAGCGCCAGAGGCATCAATCAATGTGTGAGGATAATCCTGCCATAAGCTATCCCAAACCGGTGTTTTTGCAGAATAAATAGCATTATTTTCAGCTTGTTCACTGTATCCCCAACCATCCATAATGATTAGTGCTAAAGGGCGGTGTGCATGGCTCATTACAAAGATCCTTTAAATCTCAGAAAATATGACTTTTAAGCTAAAGTTCTACGGAATACATGCAAACAATGCAAGATGGCGTGTATTATATGGGCTTTTGTGGCCAATTGCAGTCACTCTAAAATGTGGTGGAGCTCGTGACAGAAATTGAAAACAACGACCTGATCGCACATGACAGCGATATAGAGCAGGCAGCATTTGCACTAAAAGCAATGTCACATCCACTACGATTGAAAATATTGTGCGCGATTGGTGAACAAGAATTGGCTGTTCAGGATATTGTTGAGTGTGTTGGCACAACGCAAAGCAACGTATCACAGCATCTTGCCAAACTAAAAGATAAAGCGATTTTAGGGTCTCGACGTGATGCAAACCGAATTTTTTATCGTGTTAATGATGAACGTACTTTGCGCCTGGTTGAGATGATGCGCGACGTTTTTTGTTCAAACGCACTATAATCTGACAACTTGAAATTAAAGGTTTTTATATGGAAAACATAGGGCAATTTATTCTCAACCATTGGGTTTTGTCCTCGCTGTTTGTTGTGTTGGCTTGGCTGGTATTATCTGATTCACTGCACCGAAAATTATCAGGTATAGCGGTAGTTGGTGTGACAGAAGCAGTGAAGTTAGTCAATCAAAACAACGGCTTATTTTTAGATGTAAGAGAACAATCAGAATTTGATAAAGAGCATATTGCAGACTCGAAACATGTCCCTGTATCTCAATTGCCTGAAAAAATAGATACCTTTAATGATAAGCAGCAACCGTTAATTCTGGTTTGTGCAAGTGGACAACGTTCCAAAACTGCTGCAAAACAATTGAAAAAGGCTGGATTTACCGACGTTTATGTTTTAACGGGCGGGCTCAATTCCTGGAAAGAAGCCAAGTTACCCCTGTTTAGTTAAGGAATGCTGTCATGGCAAAAGTAGAAATCTATTCCTCCGCGCATTGTCCTTATTGTGCGATGGCAAAACAACTTCTTGATCGTAAGGGTGTGGCTTATGACGAGATCAGAGTTGATTTAGACCCTGGCAAGCGGCAAGAAATGATGACAAAAAGTCGGCAACGCACAGTGCCACAAATTTTTATTAATAATGAGGCCATCGGTGGTTACACTGATTTGGTCGCAATAGAAAGAGCAAAGCGATTGGATGCCTTACTGGCCCAATCATAAACAAACAAAGGAAGCATCATGGCTGAAGAAAATGCATCAACTGAACAACAGACACCACGTTTTGTTATTCAAAAAATTTATACAAAAGATATTTCTTTTGAAACACCAAGCACACCAGACATTTTTCGCGAAGAATGGAAGCCGCAGTTAGATTTACAACTTGGCAATGAATATACCCGTGTTGATGAAGACAACCACGAAATTACATTAACGGTAACAGTAACTGCAAAAGTGGGTGAAAAAATCGCATTTTTAGCTGAAGTTAAACAAGCAGGTATTTTCTCGTTAACTGGTTATAGCGACCAGGAAATGGGACCTTTAGTTGGTAGCTACTGCCCTAACACCCTCTTCCCTTTTGCGCGTGAAGTCATTTCAGATATCGTGTTAAAAGGTGGTTTCCCACAATTAGTGTTAGCGCCAGTTAATTTTGACGCTTTATATATGAATCAAATTGAACAGGCAAAACAACAAGCTGCTGCAAAACAAACATCACACTAAGCGAATAGTTAGAATCGATATGTCTGAAAATGATGTTCAATTGTTCCCTACTACTGTCCTCGGTGCTGGTGCGTGGGGAACTGCTTTAGCCATTGCCATTGCCAGAAATGATCATCCAGTTATTTTGTGGGGCAGAGATGCGTCACAATTAGCTGCGATGCGTCAATCACGTAGCAACGAACGTTATTTACCAGGCATTGTGTTTCCAGAGTCTTTAGTAATTGCTGATGATTTTGAGCAAGCCGTGTCTGTGGCAAAACATGTGTTGGTATCTGTACCAAGTATTGCTTTCAGTGAAACCTTGATAGCACTCAAGCCCTTACTTGCTGAAAATGTACCATTAAGTTGGGCAACAAAAGGTTTAACGCCTGATACCGGACGTTTTTTGTCAGATACTGCACATGATATCTTGGGCGACTCACATCCCTTAGCGATTATTACTGGACCATCATTTGCTGCCGAGGTAGCAAAAGGCCTGCCAACTGCTATCACAGTAGCATCAGCCGATAATCAGTTTAATCAGGCATTAGCATCTGCATTACATAGCCCTAATTTACGCGCTTATAATTCGAATGATCTATTGGGAGCACAGATTGGTGGCACAGTAAAAAACGTGTTAGCAATAAGTGCTGGTATTTCCGATGGATTGGGCTTCGGCGCCAACGCCCGTGCAGCATTGATCACGCGGGGTATGGCTGAAATATTACGCCTGGCGGCAAGCTTAGGCGCACGATCAGAAACGATGATTGGTTTATCAGGTATTGGCGATCTGATTTTAACCTGTACCGATGATCAAAGTCGAAATAGACAACTTGGGCTAGCCATTGGCAGAGGTTTAACGGTCGAACAAGCGGTTGCTGAGGTTGGAAAAACAGTAGAAGGCATGTATGCCGCCAGAGAAGTGTTAAAACGAGCACAACAAGCACAGATTGAAATGCCGATCGTTGAACAAGTATGCAAAATATTGTTTGAAGGGTACGATCCACGCACATCGGTACAAGAGTTACTTTGCAGGCAACAAAAGGCAGAGAGTGGCCTCCTGAACCAACAATGAATTATTTTAAGAGGAAGATGTATGCGACAGTTAGTTAAATATAGCGGCATTATCGCAGTTGGCCTGGTGTTAACGACCGGCTTAACCGCGTGTGGTGGTAGCTTATTTCAACGAGATAAAGCGCCTACCGAAACAGATGTATTACTTGGACAAGAAGGTCGTACATTATGGGAAACAGGTTTGCAGTATGCCAAGATTGTTGATCGTGATATCGCAGGTATTGCTAACGAGCATCCAGTAGCGATTAGTACCGATGATATGCGTGCAGTCTTAGGTTCGTTGTATGTGAACGAACGTTTAGGTCTAAAAAAAGTAGAAAACCCTGTTTTTTCAGTTGGCGAACTTCAGATTTTAAGTGCTGCCCTCGCCAGTGGACTTAGCCAAGCAGATAGCAATGAAGATATTACTTTTGTGTCTATTGGTACGCATCCATCAGCATTAGCGAAAGAACGTAAAACCAATACAGGTCGTGTGTTTATTAGTGGTGGTCGTTTAAATATTATCTTTGGGCTGATACATGATGTTTTCCAAGATAAAATACCAGGAACAAACCAGCCAATTGATCGACGCATTAACCCCTTGTTACCGGGAACACGCAAATCAGACTCAGGCGTTGCAACGCCTGTTGCTTTAGACAAAGGCCAGTCATTTTATTTAGATCCTGAAACAGGCAAGGAACGTACCGATTGGCTAATTATCGATATCGCCACTGTTTTAGCAACAGTAAAAGATCGTAAAAGTGCCGATCAAGGCGATATTAGTCCTGAATTACTGGAAGATATCGTTAAAACCAAACAAGAAACGGGCAATTTAAACCACGACGTCAGCAATATGAAAGAAATTTTGTTTGATATGAGTGGTGAAATCGAACGTTTAAAACGTGAAATAGAAGCGTTAAAAGCAAAACAATAAGACAACTCAAGGCGGTTGATAGAAAGGGAGCTTCGGCTCCCTTTTTTATGTTTTAAAGACTGTATCTTCGATCTGCCAGTTGCAGTCTAGGCAATACGTCCGCAAGGCTTTTGGTTAATGTAAGCACTTTAAATGTTTCGCCCATGGCAGAAGGTAAGGTTAATTGCTTGAGTTGATTAGCGAGTTTTATCGACTCAATGCCAGCTTCACTGCTATTTTCAGCTATTAGCAGGGCTATATCGCCTGCGATCAAAAAATCAGCTTGTGCTTGAAAGCCAGCAACATCTAAGCCGTTATCAAAGGCGGCTTCGGCTAAAGCTGTAAAATCAACATGAGCAGTAATATCTTGCAAGCCCTGTAAAATAAAGGGATTGTCATGGCCTTGATGCTGGTAATAACACATCATCGTGCCAGTGTTACGTTGAGGGTGGTAATAGTCGGTTTGTGGGTAGCCATAATCAATAATGAATATGGCACCTTGTATTAGCCGCTCTGCCAAACTGACAACCCAGGCTTCGGCTGTTAAATTGACTTCCGTGATGTAGCTTATGCCTGCATTAACAGCTTGAATGTTATTGGCACGAGCAGTTAAGTCATCATTATCGATATCATCATCACACCAGACAAATTCATTATTATTGATGCCAACATAACGCTGAAAAACCTGATTGTTTTTGACGTGTAAACAATGCACCGGCATGGCATCACAGACTTCATTAGCGAGTATTACACCAATAAATGAATCCGGCATCTGATCTAACCACATTATTCGTTCAGCCAAATGAGGGATGGATTGATATATTGATTTTTCTTGTCTTTGGCGTAAGTCAGCACTTGCTTCGATTATGAAGTAGGTTTCTGGTAACGCATCATCACGTTCAAGTTGACCTAAAATATCCACCGCCATTTTGCCGGTACCGGCACCAAACTCTAATATGTTTGCGGTGTTAAGTTGTTTAAAAACATCCTGTATATGTTTCGCCAAGGTTTGGGAAAATAATGACGATATTTCGGGTGCGGTGGTAAAGTCACCGTGCTGACCGAGTTTATGGCTACCGGCAGAGTAATAGCCTAATCCCGGGGCGTACAGGCATAAATTCATATAATGAGCAAAATCGATCTTGCCGCCAGAGTCAATGATGTGTTTTTTGATAACAGACACTAGCTTATCGCTATGCTGTTGTGCGATGCTGTCGGGCTCTGGTAGTAAAAAAGAAGCGGTCATAGGAGTTTTACTGTGTTAGAAAATGCAATATTAGTTACTGGTGCCGGCCGTCGTATTGGTTTTCATATAGCCAAACGGTTGCATCAAGATGGTCAGCAGGTTGTTGCCCATTATCGTACGCATACTGCTGAGATCCAAGCTTTGTCTGATTTGGGCATTACTACGGTGCAAGCAGATCTGGCTGATACGGACTCTATTTTGACCTTTATTGATGATTTAAAGACAAAGGTAAGCAGCTTTCGTGCTCTTATTCACAATGCCTCTTCTTTTGAACCGACAGCGGTATCGTTACAACAAGCGGCCGAGCAATATGATGTGTTTTATACCATCCATATGAAAGCGCCCTATCTGATTAACCAAGCCTTGCAGTCGATGTTAAAGGGCAAGGAGGATATGCCTGCCGATATTATCAATATTACCGATATTAATGTTGAGAACCCTACTCCCCGCTTTGATATTTATGGCACAACAAAAGCAGGTCTGCATAATATGACCTTGGTGCTTGCTAAGAAATATGCGCCGAACATTAAAGTTAATGCCATTGCTCCGGGACCAGTATTATTTACAGATCAGCACTCCGATCAAGTCAGGCAACAGATGTTGGATGAAACGTTATTGGCCAAAGAAGGTGGTGCTGAACCCGTTTATCTTGCGATAACAAGTTTATTAAACAACCCCTTCATTACCGGCGCGTCTATCCCTGTTGATGGTGGTCGCCGTTTGTCCAAACGTTAAATCACCAATTTCTATTTTTTTGCCATGTTGTAACAGGTTACAGTCTTTATCCGTCAGGAAAGAGGTTAGTTCATCTAACAAAGGGTAAAGAAAATATTCGTCGGTAATACTATTGGCTGGGCGCATCGCATCTTCAGGAAAATGGGCCGCGGCCAAAATATCTAAGTCAGCCGGTCGGTCTTTCATCTTGCGATCTGGATCATTGCGATCACGACCCAGTGCGGTTTCAATTTGATTACACTGCTGTTTAAGGTCTAATTCAGGCAAATCGGTTTCAATAAAAACCACAAGATTAAGAAAATCTCGGCTGCTATTCATGCCAATAGGTGGGATCTGTAATACACGGCTGAGATGGATTGTTTTAAACGTGTTAACCAGTTCAGTAATGATGAGTGCGATGTTTTTATACGGCTCGATATTGCTGCCAATACCCAGAATGTAACCAGATTGTGATGTGATCATGCTTTATTACGTTCAATAACAATTTTGGCGAAATTTTGACCATGTAGCGCGACGGGTTTGGTCAGTGTTAATGTTACTTTAGGAATGGGATAGTCACGCAGTAGAAGCGCACATAGATCTTCAGCTAAAGTTTCAATTAACTGATAACGACTGGCCTCAACAAAGGTCACGACGGTATTTGCTATCGCACCATAATCTAATGTATCAGCAATATCGTCCGATGCCGCAGCAGTACGAATATCCCAATCCATCTCTAAATCAAAGCGTAATGTTTGTAGCGTAGTACGTTCCCATTCATAAATACCAATAATGGTGTCGATTTTAAGATCAGTAAGAAAAATTTTATCCATGAATGTCTGCACTAATATTAGGTGGAAATAACTGTCAACAACCCTATAATGGTCGCCATGACTAACTTGGGTTGTATCATATCATGCTAGAAACAATTGCTTTGCCAATAGCCGTACTTGTTGCGGCTTATTTAATTGGTTCATTATCGAGCGCTATTATTCTTTGCCGGTTGGCAGGCTTGCCTGATCCGCGATCACAAGGTTCTGGCAACCCTGGCGCAACCAATGTACTGCGTTTTGGTGGTAAAAAATTAGCTGCACTTGTTTTAGTCATTGACGTGTTAAAAGGCATTTTGCCAGTCGTGATAGCCAGATTATTAGAGTTGGATCTGACATGGCTGGCAGCAACCGCGTTTGCGGCATTCCTTGGTCATCTGTATCCACTGTTTTTTGGATTTAAAGGTGGCAAAGGCGTAGCAACTGCATTGGGTGGCTTTTTAGCGTTATCGCCGGTGTTGGCAGGTGCGGCATTACTCACATGGTTGCTAGTATTTGTTGGGACTCGAATTTCATCATTATCAGCAATCTTGGCAGCTAGTTTGACCCCTGTGTATAGCCTGTGGTTAATTGACAACACTGATGCACGCTGGATAGTGTTAGTGATGGCGGCGATGTTGCTTGCGCGTCATCATGGCAATATCAAGCGCTTATTGGCTGGTGAAGAAAGTAAGAGTAAATGAAAATATAGTCTTGCACTATCTCTATCCGGTATTCAGGTTAAACAAACAAAATCGAGAGAATTATGGCTGGGTCATTACAAGATCAATTATTAAGTTTAGGGGTTGTTGATAAGAAAAAAGTAAAAAAAACGCAGCAACAAAAACATAAAAATAATAAACAAATTAGACAAGCCGAAAAGTCTGGCCAGATAGTTGAACCACAACTATCAGCACAGCAGCAATTGGAACAAGCTCGACGCGAAAAGCAACAGCGCGATTTAGAGTTGAATAAACAGCGTGATGCCAAATTAGCCAGAACAGCATTATTTGCAGAAGTGCGCCAGATCATTCAGCAAAACAGCATTGCTATTCCGAAAGATGCGGAAACACCGTACCAATTTACGCTGAAAAATAAGATTAAAAAGATCTATGTCACACCTGATCAACATCAAAAACTGACTAAAGGCCAGTTGGCTATTGCCTTGATTGACAATAAGCAGGTGTTGATACCTGATGCTGAAGCTGAAAAAGTAGAGGCGCGTTTACCTGAATGGGTTGTGAGGATTAAAGAGCAAGAATCACATATTGATGATGGCTATGCCGATTATCAGATCCCAGATGATTTGATCTGGTAACGCACATTATTTAACCTCAGTTCTGGATAAGAATAGTCAGCTACCCTATAACGAACAATG
>JACUUH010000042.1 GCA_014859375.1 Gammaproteobacteria bacterium | reverse complement strand
CAGATTGACCTGTCATGGCTGTATTACTTTTCGTTTTATCTGACTGATTGGTATTTTGACACTGCCATCTTCCGATGTTTGTTGCGCTGGAATACTGCCCCAAGCATGGCCAAATACGACCTCATACGTCGCCGGCAATAGATTATTTTGGCGAAAATGTTCATAAGCGGAGATGACTTTAGCCAAGGCCTGTTTGCCGGTTAATCCACGACGACGATCACGATTGATATTGTGTGCACCTAATAGTTTCAGATCTTTCATCAAGCTCATGGCATCGTTATAAGTCAAAATAAAACGATCAGTATCTAATACCATTCCCGTTAAGCGTGCTTCTGTCATTGCTTCACCAACATCATGCATGTCGTAAAACATATTAACATGAGGATAATTATCGACCTTCGCCCATGATTTTCGTAATTCGTGCAAGGTATCGGGGCCAAGTGTGGTGAACATAACCAAGCCATCAGGTGTTAAAACGCGCTGTATTTCGGCAAAGCTAATTCGCGGATCACACCATTGCAATGCCAAATTAGCAAAAATTAAATCAACACTATTATCAGCCAGTGGCAGTTGTTCGGCATCACCCGCTAAATAGAGTGGTTTTTTAGTGCTTGGCAACCAACGTTTTAAACCCTGTTGTTGTCGATGAGCTTGACGAGCGTGTTTCAACATTTCAGTTGCAATATCAACGGCAATCAATTGTGCATTGGGGTAACGCTGTGCCAATAAACTTAAATTACGGCCTGTGCCCACACCCAAATCGACAATACGTTGCGGCTTAATTTTGACCAAGTCCAAACGATCGAGCAATTCATCCCCGGTCTGGCGCTGCAAAATAGCAACATCATCATAGTGTGCCGCTGCCCGACCAAATGAATCAGCAACTAATTGTTTTTGTGGAAGTTCATTTGTCATGTAAAAACTGTTCTATCTCGGTTTGGCATTCTAAATAATGTGAAATAAAAGGAGCATGGCCTGCTTTTGCAATCACTGTTACTTCACTTTTTGAGTTTAAGTTATGTAAGTCTGCTGATACGGCAACAGGAATTAAGGTATCACGTTCGCCCAAGATCACTTTGCTTGGACAGCTTAATCCTGCAAATTGATGACGCAAGTCGGAGTTAATCAATACTGATAATCCGGCCTTTAATGCCTGTGGTGTTGCTGGTGTTTCCAACGCTAATTGCTCGGCTAACTGGCGAATCGTATCTTTGCTATGAGCTGAACCGCGCGCCTGCAACATTAAAAAACGTTGTAGGGTGTCGTGCTGATTTACATCTAAATTGTCGGCAAATGCCTTGAAAATTGATGACTCCATCGCACTATCCCAGTTTTGGGTTTTAACAAAACAAGGCGTTGCTGCCAGTAAGATTAGTTTTTGAACACGTTCAGCACATTTTGTAGCAAAGGCAATACTAATTAAACCACCCAGTGACCAGCCTAACCAATAGGCTGACCTAGGCACTTGTTCGGCTAGATTATCTATCAAGGTATCAAGCTCAAAGGCATTTTGTTGCCATTCACTATAGCCATGCCCCGGCAAATCAACTAAATGCAAGGTAAAGTGCTGTGCCAAATTTTCTGACAAATGATGCCAGACTGCACTATGCATACTCCAACCATGCAACATGACTAAATCTGGGCCTTGTCCGATTACCTTAATGTGCAAGGATTTGCTCCAATGCATCTAATAATTGAACAACATGCTGTTGTGTATGATTGGCCGATAAGGTAATTCGTAATCGAGCCGAACCTTCTGGCACAGTTGGTGGCCGAATCACGCCAACTAACAGCCCTTTTTGTTCTAACGCCTTACCGATTTGGATCGCTTTTTGATCATCGCCAATCACGACCGGTTGGATTGCAGTAAACGATTGCATTAACTCTAAACCAAGCTGCTCAGCACCCTGTCTAAATTGTGCAATCAACGCCTGTAATGTGTCACGTCGCCATGTTTCAGTTTGTACCAATTTCAAACTGGCTAAGGTTGCAGCAGCAACAGCAGCTGGTTGTGCTGTTGTATAAACATAACTGCGCGCTTGCTGGATTAAGGTTTCAATCACATCGTTATCAGCCGCAACAAAAGCACCAGCGGTACCAAAGGCTTTGCCAAATGTGCCGACTACAATCGGTAAATTATCGGCTGATAATTGCCAATGTTCGATACTACCCCGCCCAGTTTGACCTAATACGCCAAAACCATGGGCATCATCAATCACAACACCTGCTTGATAAGTATTTGCCAAATCCATAATGTCTGCTAAAGGCGCAATATCACCATCCATGCTGAACACAGCATCACTGACGATAAGCTTACGTTCAACTGATTGTGTTGATGTTAATCGGCGTGCCAAGGCAGTCATATCATTGTGCTGATAACGTAATTGTTTGGCCGGTGATAAACGGCCACCATCTAATAACGAAGCATGGTTAAGCTTGTCTTGAATAATGACATCATCCCGCGCCATTAAACCGTCAATCACCCCTAAATTTGCTTGGTAACCGGATGAAAATAATAAGGCGCGTTGATGACCGGTAAAGTCAGCTAAAGCCTGTTCCAATTGATCATGATAACAACTGTGACCCGTTAGCAGATGGGCGGCACCACTGCCAACACCATCGCGCTCAACACTATCAATAAACGCCTTTTTCAAAGCAGGATGATTAGCTAGACCTAAATAATCATTACTACAGAACGACAAAAAGCGTTGACCATCAAGTGTGATGTCAACGCCCTGTTGACCTGAACGTACACGTTGCTGCCGATAGCGTCCTCGTGTTTTTCGTTCAGATAATGCGTTAGCTAGTTGCTCTGACCACGGTAATGTTGCCATTTAGTGATGGCACGCTTCCTTAACATCAGCAGTGTGTTGTCCTGCCAAGGTTGTGATACCTAAACGTTCGAACAATTGTTGATCGTGATCAGTATCAGGATTATCAGTTGTTAATAATTTTTCACCATAGAAAATCGAATTGGCACCTGCCAAGAAACACATGGCTTGTAGTTCATCACTCATGCTTTCACGGCCGGCAGATAAACGTACATACGATTTAGGCATCATTAAGCGCGCAACAGCAATGGTACGAACAAATTCTAATTGATCGATATTGTCGTGATTGGCTAATGGTGTACCTTCAACTTTAACTAATAGGTTAATTGGTACGCTTTCTGGATGACTTGGAAGGTTGGCAAGGCTGATCAATAGGCCAGCACGATCTTGGCGACTTTCGCCCATGCCAACAATCCCACCACTACAGACATGGATATCATTAGCACGTACATGTGCCAATGTATCTAAACGATCTTGATAGGTACGAGTGCTAATAATGTCACCATAAAATTCTGGTGAAGTGTCTAGGTTGTGGTTGTAATAATCTAAGCCAGCTTGTTTTAGGCGTTTGGCTTGATGCTGTTCCAGCATGCCTAATGTCACACAGGTTTCCAAGCCCATATCTTTAACACCAGACACCATATCGGCAACACGTTCCAGATCACGATCTTTTAAATTACGCCATGCAGCGCCCATGCAGAAACGACTAGCACCCGTTGCTTTAGCTTGGGCTGCACTTTCTAATACTTTATCTAAAGGCATTAACGGTTCAGCTTTAACGGCTGATTCATGATGTGCACTTTGTGGACAATAACCACAATCTTCAGCACAACCACCTGTTTTAATACTTAATAATGTGCTGATTTGTACTTCATTTGGGTTAAAATTTTCACGATGAGCAGTTTGGGCACGATACATAAGATCGGCAAATGCTAAGTCATACAAGGCTTCAACTTGTTGTTGTGTCCAGTTATGACGAATTAATTGATCGGTATTAGCTACATTTTCTGGCATGATAGTTCTACACAATGATTAAGGATGATCGGATGTTAACGGACTTTTTATCTTCAATTCGACAAAAAATACCGCATCAAATTGCTCAATTATACAGCAAACTAATGCCAATACAGTGCATCCTCTGTGGCAGTGATCATTCTGAACAGATAATCTGCGAACCATGTCGATCTGAACTCCCTGGTCTTGGCAATGCTTGCCCACGCTGTGCCTCGCCGCTACAAGTGTCATCGTTATGCGGTAACTGTCTGACCCATCCCCCTGTACAAACTGTCACAATTAGTCTTTATCCTTACTTGCCACCAATAGACCGTTTAATTAGTGATATGAAATACCACAATAAGTTATATCTAACTAATTTTTTTGCTCAACAACTCTGTGACAAGGTTAAAGATCGGCCCTTACCTGACATGTTGATACCCATCCCATTACATCCAACTCGATTACAGCACCGTGGTTACAATCAATCCTGGGAAATTGCACGTTTATTAGCTCACAAGCTGTCAATCCCAGTTTGTCACGATGCTTTAAAACGTGTTCGCAACACGTTGCCACAAGCATCATTGCCATTTTCAAAGCGGAAACAGAATCTTAGCCAAGCATTTGCACTTGGAAATATCAGTTTGCCAGATCATGTCGCATTGATTGATGATGTCGTAACCACAGGTCATACAGCTAATATGGCAGGTAAAGTTTTACAAAAAGCGGGAGTGGATCAGATTGAGCTCTGGACAATTGCCCGCACAATAAGACATTATTAGCTCCTATGGACAGTATTTCATACATAAAAGGCGCTCAAATGCCACACGATGTAGAAATGTTGCAAGCGAAACTTGATGCATTATTACGTATCGCTAAAAGCAATGATCAAAAGCATGCCAATTTTCAGGAGTATGAACTTCAGTTATTAAACAGCTCGAGTTTATACGAACTGTTCACTGTTATATTGGAACAGCACCGTGATCGTTTCCAATTATCTAATGTGACGCTGTTACTAATTGACCCTGAATATGATTTTCAACGACTACTTGGCTCAATATCAACGCCTGTCACCTGGCAAGACCGTTTGTTATTTACTGATAATGAACAATCTGTGAACCACTATTTCAGCGTGTTGCGCAAACCACGCTTATCTCGTTATTCAGAACAATTACATGCGCGTTTATTTCCCAATGCCAACTCATTACAATCCGTCGCCATTTTGCCTCTGACTCGTCAAAACAAACTGATTGGCAGTTTAAATTTAGGCAGTCGAAGCCCTGAGCGTTTTCAAGCCAATATCGGTACCCAGTTTCTGCAACATTTAGCCGCTGTGATCTCGGCCTGTATCGAAAATGCACGCTTGCAAGAAAACATCAAACAATTGGGGTTATTAGATCCATTAACCGGCGTAAATAACCGCCGCTTTTTTGATCAACGTGTTGTTGAAGAAGTATCTCTAGCCCAACGTAATCAAACGCCATTGTCGTGTTTATTCCTCGATTTAGATCATTTTAAACGTATCAATGACAATCACGGTCATCAAGCTGGCGATGCTGTATTAAAACAAGCAACATCGATCTTCTCAGACATTATGCGCACTACAGATGTTTTAGCACGTTATGGCGGCGAAGAGTTTGTTATTATACTAGCCGACACACCGAGTAATATCGCTTTTGAGATTGCTGAAAGAATTCGAAAAACAATTGCTGATACCGCCTTTAAGATTAATAATGGCGACATATTGAATCTAACTGTTTCTATTGGTCTTGCTACTTTGGGTGAACATAAACAAATAACAACCACACAACAACTGATACACACTGCCGATCAAGCCGTTTATGCTGCTAAAATCTCAGGCCGTAATAAAATTCATCACGCAATTTAACAAAGAACCTCATGTTTTATACATTTCTAATTAATTCTATTTTAGTATCACTTTCGGTCTTGATTCATTACGAAGTGTTATATCAACTGGCAAAAAAACTACCCTACATCAACATCATTCCTAGATATCGCGTTTTATTTGGTGTTTTTGTTATTTTAATTGCCCATGTCATTGAAATTTGGCTGTTTGCTACAGGTTATTACTTGATGATTAATCTTCATGACTTAGGTATCTTGTCTGGCAACTTTAATCAGTCACTTTTAGATTGTGTCTACTTCTCTTTCGTCTCATACACGACAGTAGGTTTTGGTGATATTGAACCCTCTGGCCATCTCCGTTTTTTATCGGGGTTAGAAGCCTTGACAGGACTGGTATTAATCACTTGGTCCGCGTCATTCTTATTTATAGAAATGCAGAAATATTGGCCGAAACGTTAAAGAATAGGATCAACTTTTTGTTCATCTGACTTTTTCGATAGTAATGCACTTGGGTGTCGAATCAAGAGTGAATAGTGATCACCGTGGCGTGATACCCAACCCCTTACTTCGATTAATTGATTAAGATAATTAGTTAAATCAGGAAATAAATCTGTATCTGTCTTAGCGATTCGGATATCGAGATTGTTAGTTAACACTAAGCGAACATACTTAGGTGTTTGTTTTATCTGTTGTGGTTTCACCTTAAAACGATGCCAACCTGTCGCTATAGAGATCGATTGATTTGGATTGATAGTTTTAGCCTGATAGGCTGGCAACGCCCAAAGACCTAGATTATTGTTCTCTGCCTGTTGCTGTGCCTGCTGCAAACCATCGCTATGACGAAGGTTAGGCGGAATAATCGACAGTGTTGCCAAACCTGCTTCTAACAAAGATTGGTTAATATGTTCGCCATTTTCCAGAAACACATGTGCCAGTGTACGATCATATTTATCACGTTGCTGTTGATCAAATTCAAGATAAACATCGCGTGATTCGATTTTTTGTTGCAGCCATTTTTTGGCTTGCTCACCACCTTGTTGACCTTGACGAAAATGACTGTCAATTTCTGGTGTATTGATGCCTAGCAGACGTACATGTTGACCGTTTTTTAATATAATCGTGTCGCCATCATACACTTTAGCAACATGATGTTTATAGCGGTATGGCTGAGATTGGACTCGTATTTTTGTAGCATTTTCTGAGGGAATATCAGAAAAGCTAATATTACCTGCCTTATCTTGAGCACGATAAATCTCAGTCGCAAATAACAGATTAGCCTGCAACAGCAGGCTAATCATCAATAATCCATATCTATATCTCGTCATCAATGACTACTTTTCAGTATCGTTTTAGCGAACATTACTCCAGCCAGAGCCTACATCAAGATTTTCTAACCATGATAAAAAGCGTGGCACATCGTCACCTTTAAATATGGCACCATGTTGTGGACATATCATTTCTACATCACGTTTACGTATTTCAGCAATCCATCGTGCTTTTGCTGTATTAGATGGCATCCATCTCCGATGGAAATATTCCATATACTGCGTGTGTGAAGCAAAATCTGTTACAAATAAATCCGTGTAGTCTTCAGGTAATAAAGCAGCACCAATATCACCAGAAAATAAAATTTTTGCACCTGGATCATAAATAGACAAATTACCTGATGAATGCAGATAATGGGCTGGAATAGCCTCTAAATCATGACCACCGAGTGTAATCGTTCCACCTTCATCTGGAATCGGACGAATATTATCTATTTTTACACCAAAATGGGTAATAAAAGTCACCCAAATTTTTGGAACATACACCAATAAATTAGGATTTGTCTGTATCCAAAAAGACAGTGATGAAATAACGTCAGGATCTTGATGTGATGCAAAAATAGCTTCGATATTCGACAAATCAAAATGACGTGAAAACTCTGCCGCAACGACTGAAAAATTCTCTACACCACCCGGATCAAGTAAAATACCTCGTCCATTGTTTTGAACAAGGTAGTGGTTGGTATCAACTACCTCATTACGTTTTCCAGGATCACGCCCCATCACCATCCAGTTGTGGTTATTTTTTTTATAGAGTGTCTCAACGCGCATATAATAAATTCCTCATTGTATTTTGTTTTAACTCCATCGCCTCAGACAAATCACGCAATAAAGTTCGTTGACGCTGGGAATGTTGCCCTAGTTGTTTTACTAATTCTCGTAGCATTGATGCTACCGCTTCAAAACTGGCGCCATGATCTTCAGAGCTAGCCGCTTCAACCGAGGAGCAAACAGCTAAATATTCACCCTTCTTGGCTAACATAGAAACTGGCGATAGGATATTACTCAATAAACTAAGTGATCGAGCAAGCATGGTGTTGTTAGTACAAATTTCTTCAGCAATTTTATATTGACTGTGTCTAAAAAATTGCTCTGGAGTTGACGAATCTTTAAATTCTTCAATTCGAGTCAAAACCGAGCCATAGGTGGTATAACTTGCAAATAATCGAGCTAAATTAGATGCGAGCATAACAATATCGACAATTACTTTCTGAGTATCATCAATACAATGAGATACATCATCGCCAAGCAGCTGAATATCTTGTGTTAAAACTCTAAAGGCATCGCCTTCACTGCCAGCTCTGGCGGCAGAACTAACCGCATTAGATGACAACAAATGCATTTGCTTAGCTAACGGCACTAACTTATGTAGCTCCGTATTTAAGCTTACACATTGTCGAAAAATTACATCGTATTCTTCGCGCAGTTTGCGTGTATATAGATCGTCACTCACCGTTTTTTTGCCTCACGTTCATGATCAACTCAATTTAAACCGTAGTGAACGACAATTCCGAAAAATAATGCCGCCCCTACCCAATTATTGCTTAAGAAAGCATGCAAACACTGTGCCCGTTCTCTGTTACGAATGCGTTTTTGTTGATAAACAAATAAACATGCTACAACTATGACTGCAAAATAAAAGCTAAAACTTAACTCTAATTGTCCGCCTATCAGTACCATAATAGCAATAAATAGTAACTGCAAAATCCCGATAATCACTTTATCGTCATCACCGAACAGGATTGCGGTTGACTTGATTCCTGCAAGCAAATCATCGTCACGATCAACCATCGCATAAAAGGTATCGTATATGGTTGCCCAAATAATATTAGCCAAGAATAATAACCAAGCTACCGCAGGCACCGTGCCTGTTTGGGCAGCAAATGCCATTGGAATAGCCCAGCCAAAAGCCATACCCAAAACAATCTGTGGTAAGTAGGTATAACGTTTCATAAAGGGATAAATTACAGCCAATAGCAAGCCAACAACTGACAAATAAATGGTCAAGGTATTGAGCAATAACACTAATAAAAATGCGATCAATGCCAGACCTGCAAACAAGATTAAAGCTTCTTTAGCTTTAACCGACCCTATCGCTAAAGGACGATTCATTGTTCGTAACACTAGGCCATCAACATCACGATCAGCATAATCATTGATCACACAGCCCGCTGAACGCATGATAACAACGCCCATTATAAAAACAGTTAACACAACTAAATCAGGCACACCTTCTGCGGCAATCCACAATGCCATTACTGTCGGCCACAGCAACAATAGAATGCCAATCGGTCGATCCAATCGCATCAGTTGATAATAAATACTCAATTTGTCGTGTAGTAGTTCTAGATCTAACACATTAACTCCAAATCAACGTCGGCAAAAAAATCTCATTAACCAGTAATTTTTTGCCGCTTAAATAAAAAAGTGATCGCCTAGCCCACAATTCGTATGGACGTTCTTGTTCATCTAATATGGCCATTTCATACAAACACTGTCCCGGTTTTAAACAGGCTACTTCAATGTCACCTCGTTCAACAGTCGGATCAGTAAACAATAGTTCACCAAGTGAGGTATTGCCAAGATTATTAAAGCGCGATTGCATCGCCATAAAGGTTGCTCTGGGTACGATGGTTCTAGCATAAACATTTGCTTGCTCGCCATCCATCAGTCTTACTTCACGTTGATAAACTAATTCTGTTGGCGCTATATCTAAAGCGTGGCTTTCATCTGCCAATGGACGTACCCAACTATTGCTTAATAATTGCACAGAAAATGGATATTGGTTGGAATGTTGTAAACGTCGAGTTAGCGAGCCACGCTCAGTTATCCAGGGTATTAATTCTACAGGTACTAATCTACGCTGTAATGGTTGCCAGTGAGTCGCATTTTTCATATCAGAATTTTACTATTCATTTACACATGACCAAAATCGATTTTGTGGCCAAACCAACGATTTACCAAGGCCTTACTATGGTGTGGTGATGTCTTTAAAAAAGCATCACATGCTGTTGGCATCAGTTCAATCAAGTCTTGATCATTCATTAAATCTGCAACACGAAACTGTGGTAAACCGGTTTGACGTGTTCCCAATACCTCGCCAGGTCCACGCAATTCCAAATCACGTTGCGCGATTACAAAACCATCATTCGAATCGCGTAAACAACGAAGTCGTGCCTGTCCATTATCAGATAAAGGGGCGTGATACATTAATACACAATGACTTTGTACCGTGCCTCTACCGACTCGACCACGAAGTTGATGCAGTTGTGCCAAACCCAATCTTTCGGCATTTTCTATTATCATCAAGCTGGCATTAGGTACATCAACGCCAACTTCGATCACCGTAGTTGCAACCAATAAATCAATATCACCAGCTTTAAAAGCCTGCATGACTAACTCTTTTTGAGTTGATTTCATCCGACCATGCACTAACGCCACCCGTAAATCAGGTAATGTCTGTTGCAACTCGGTTGCTGCATCTTCTGCGGCCTGACATTGTAAGTGTTCTGATTCTTCAATCAAAGTACACACCCAATAAATCTGGCGTTTTTGCTGACAGGCGACATGCACCCGTTCTATTACTTCTTCACGACGTGTATCAGGCAAAACCACGGTTGTTACTGGACTACGCCCCGGCGGTAATTGATCAATAATAGACACATTTAAATCAGCATACGCTGTCATCGCCAAGGTACGAGGAATAGGCGTTGCAGTCATCACCAATTGATGAGGAAAACTATCAAGCTGACGACCTTTGTCTCGTAATGCTAAACGTTGATGCACGCCAAAACGATGCTGTTCATCGATCACAACCAAGCCAAGATTATTAAATACAACCTCATCTTGAAATAAAGCATGGGTGCCAACGGCTACCCGCGCCGTACCATCACTTAATGCTGCTAATACCTGCTTACGTTCAGCGGCAGTTTGTTTGCCTGCACACCATACGACCTCAATTTCGAGGGCTGTTAACCATGTCTTAAAGGTTTGAAAATGCTGTTCGGCTAATAATTCTGTTGGTGCCATCATCACCGCTTGATAACCGGCAGACACGGCTTCAACCACAGCCATGGCACTGACAACGGTTTTACCCGAACCAACATCGCCTTGAACTAAACGCTGCATCGGTATTGGCTGACGCATATCGCTAACAATATCGTTAATCACACGATTTTGTGCTGCTGTTAAAGGATAAGGTAATTGTGCCAATAGCTGTGCCCGGTGTTGACCATCGGTTTGGCATACAGGCGCAACATGCTGTTGGGTTTGCAGTCGAACCTGGCGCATAGTGACATGTTGGGCTAACAGCTCTTCATAGGCCAAACGTCTTTGGGCTGGATGACGACGTTCAGATAATAAAAGCAGATCAACATCAGGTGGTGGTCGATGCACAAAATAAAGCGCTTCAACTAAAGATGTATTAGCGACCGGATGCAAACGCGCTTCAGGTGTTAATAGCTCAGGTAATGTCGCACTATCTGCTAAACAGACTAAGGCCTGGTTAATCAATTTGCGAAAGCTAATTTGATGCAAGCCCTCAGTTGTCGGATAAATCGGGGTCAGTTCGGCATCAACAGCAACTATAGCATCATCACTAATCAACTGATATTCAGGATGCACCATCTCCAGTGACGATGGCCCAGTTCGGATCTCACCAAAACAACGTATACGACTACCTTTTTGTAATTGTTGCTGCTGTGTTTTGGAAAAATGGAAAAACCGTAATACTAATGATCCCGTTCCATCTTCAATATGACATAACAAAGAACGACGACGTCCAAATGTAACTTGACTGAGTTTAATTATGCCTTCGATTAAACCTTCTTGCTGTGCTCGAACCGCACCTAAAGGAATAAGTCGTGTTCTATCCTGATATCTAAGTGGTAGATGAAACAGTAAATCCTGAATTTGGCTAATACCCAATTTTTGCAAGCGCTCAGCAACTTTAGCGCCGACGCCGGTCAGCGACGTAACAGGCTGAGATAGTCTATTCTCACTCATCACAGCCTGCTACTTAAACGCTACGATTTAACTTATGCGCCTAGTTGCATTATGGCATCCATTTCAACAGGCACATCTTTCGGCAAAGATGCAACACCAATGGCTGCACGAGCAGGGTAAGGTTGTTGAAAATATTCAGCCATAATTTCATTCACTGTGCCGAAATAGCTTAAATCTGTTAAGAAAATATTTAATTTAACGACATCTTGCAAACTACCACCTGCCGCTTCTGCCACCGCAGATAAATTATCAAACACGCGACGTACTTGAGTTGAAAAATCACCTTCAATCACCGTCATTGTTTCAGGAACCAAAGGAATTTGCCCTGATAAATAAACAACATCACCTACTTTCACCGCTTGTGAATAAGTACCGATTGCTTCGGGTGCTTTTGTAGTGTGAATAATTTCGCGTGCCATCGTGTTCTCCATTTATTGCCTTTAGGCTGTTAATCTAATTTTATTGTATGAGTCGTACTATGCGCTCGACCATTTCAATGCGACGTAAGCGACGTATCACCCTGGCCAAGTGTTGTCGGTTGCGAACTTCAATTGTTAATCGTAAATCTGAATAGCCACCATCACGCTCATCAACCACAACATTATCAATATTGGAATCACTTTCAGAGACAGCAGCAGCAATCGTAGCCAGTACACCGCGTTGGTTTTTGACGTGAACCAGGATATCAACACTAAATTCACGCTGGATATCATCTGCCCATAATACATCTAACCATTTGTCATTTTGTTCACGTAAGCTATGGGTAGTCTTGCAATCAAGTTGATGTACCACTATGCCACGTCCGGCACTAATGAAACCATGAATGGGATCACCAGGAATCGGATGACAACAACGCGCAAAACTCACAACCATGCCTTCTGTACCAGCAATCACTAATGGTTGTGAGGCAGCATCTTTTTGAGAAATATCATCTTGCAATAATTTTTGGCCAATGAGCATAACCTGTTTATTACCCAAGCCAATACCTTGCAGTATCTGATCAAAACTCTCTAATTCCAGATCAGCAACCAAGCTATCTATTTTCTGTTGTGGGATCTGATCCAAACCTGATGAAAAAGCTATTAAATGTTTATTTAACAGACGCTTACCTAAAACAATTGCCTCATCATTGCGTAACTGTTTCAAATAATGACGAATATTAGTACGGGCTTTGACCGTAAATACAAAGTTCAACCAGGCAGGATTTGGATGCGATGATTTGGTGGTAATAATTTCAACAGATTGACCGTTTTCAAGTTTGGTACTTAACGGAACCAATTGTCTATCGACACGGGCGGCAACACAGGAGTTACCAATATCAGAATGCACGGCATAGGCAAAATCAACCGTGGTGGCGCCACGCGGCAAGGCCATGATATTGCCTTTTGGTGTAAACACATAAATCTCTTCGGGGAATAAATCGATGCGTAGATTTTCAAGAAAATCGACCGAATCACCCGAGCCTTTTTGCATTTCCAATAAGCCTTGCAACCATTGGCGTGCGCGGCGATGAGATTGATTACTGCCTTCATTTTCACCTGTTTTATAGAGCCAATGGGCGGCAACACCTGCTTCTGCCATCTGATCCATATCACGGGTACGAATTTGAACTTCTATGGGAAAGCCAAAGGGCCCAAACAATACGGTATGTAATGATTGATAACCATTCGCTTTTGGAATCGCGATGTAGTCTTTAAATTTATCTTGCAACGGCTTGTAAAGATTATGAACCACACCCAACATGCGATAACAGGCATCGACATCATCGACAATAATTCGAAAGGCATACACATCAGTAATATCGGCAAATGATAAGTGTTTTTTAACCATTTTTTGATACAGGCTAAATAGGTTTTTTTCACGACCTTGTATGTCTGCGACTATGTGTTCTTGTTCTATTCTGTTTTGAATGGAACCGGTAATTTGGCCAATAATTTCGCGACGATTACCACGCGCTTTACGTACAACATCGGCCAATACACGATAACGTATCGGATATAAAACGTGAAAACCAAGATCTTCAAGTTCAACCCGCATTAAGTTCATACCAAGGCGTTGTGCTATAGGCGCGTAGATATCTATGGTTTCATGAGCAATTCGGCGTCTTTTCTCAGAAGGCAAATGCCCCATAGTGCGCATATTATGCAATCTATCAGCTAGCTTAACGATAATAACCCGTATATCTTGCGACATCGCCAACATCATTTTTCGTAAATTTTCTGCTTGTGCCTGCTTTCGGGTTTCAAATGCAGCTAGTGCCAGCTTACTCACACCATCGACCAGCAAGGCGACTTCTTCACTAAATTCAGCGGCTACTTGCTCACGACTGATCGGTGTATCTTCAATAACATCGTGTAATAGGCCAGCAATAATGCATTCATGATCCATGTGCATCATCGCTAAAACATGTGCAACCGCTAATGGGTGCGTGATGTAAGGTTCGCCTGAGCGGCGTATTTGTCCATCGTGCGCATCCTTGGCAAAAAAGTAGGCGCGTCTAATATCATCTACTTGTTTGGATTCAAGATAATTAGCCGCAGCAAAACAAAGATCTTCAATCTCAAGCTTTGGTTCAGCTTCGTGAATTAAGGCGAGCTCCGAATGAACGGTAGGCTTGTTCACAAACGTTAGACTTCTTGTTGTAACTCTTCTTCTTTAACGATACTTTGTTCTGCATGTTCACGTGCAGAGCTCACATCAAGAATGCTTGCATCAATCAAACCTTCAGCAATTTCACGCAAGGCAATAACTGATGGTTTGTCATTATCAGCAGGTACTAAAGGATCTGCACCCATTTGAATTTGGCGAGCACGTTTTGCGGCAATCAACACCAATTGAAAACGATTTTCTACGTTATCCAAGCAATCTTCTACAGTTGTACGAGCCATAATCCTACCCCAAAATGAAAACCTGTTATTTTACGAAATATCCTACACTTAGGCTAGAAGTTCTAGTAATAAGTTCGCCAAAATATGTTTTTGAACATCAAGACAATGTCGACGTGCACAAATAACGGCTGATAATTCAGCTAAGGCAATGTCAAAATCATCATTCACAATCAAATAATCAAACTCAATGTAATGCGACATTTCATTTTCTGCATCACGCATTCGACGAGCGATAGTGTCATCATCATCTTGCCCACGACCACGTAAACGTTGCTCCAAGGTCGCTTTTGACGGTGGCAAAATAAAAATACTGGTGCAATTAGCATGATTTTTACGTACTTGCTGCGCGCCTTGCCAATCTATTTCCAAGATGACATCAAAACCTTGTTTGATCTGAGCTTCAATTGTTTCAGCTGACGTGCCGTATGAATTATCAAACACCGTTGCAGATTCAAGAAAAGCACCTGTATCTCGCATTTGCGCAAATTCATCCTGACTGACAAACCAATAATCCTGACCATTAACTTCACCAGGACGTGCAGCCCGCGTAGTATGCGACACCGACAACTTAATATTGTTATCCTGTTTGACCAAGGCCTTAACAAGACTTGTTTTTCCTGCTCCGGAGGGCGCTGCCACTATAAAAAGGCTACCACTCATGTTGCTCTCCCAATTCATTTATTCTGGATTTTCTTATTGAACCGAGCATCTAGCCCTGATCAATTCAACAAATTAATGATTTTATACCCATGACACTTCAATCTGCAGAAAATCATCTTTTGTCATCCTCGCGAATACGAGGATCCATGGACAGTGAAACTATTAGCTATCGTTGGATTCCCACTTTTTGGGAATGACGCACTCTCGTAATTTAACAGCAAATTCACTGATTGCGGGTATATTGCCCAATATAATACAGCTCACCCTAACAAAAAACTGCCCACCACTGTTAGTTGGATTTTACTTAAAACCGAACCCACATCACCATCACCGTAGGTCGAGTTTCAACTCGACAACCCAAACGTTCGGTTAAAACCGAACCTACAGCAGGCCACATTACTCAAAAAAAATAACATGCCCCAACTAAATTGAAAGCATTTCATTTAAACAACAATTTCAATGGTTTGCATTGCTTTGTGATAATTCTGATACATCGTGATTAAAACCACACGATTTATAGTACAATTAATAAATTATTAAATAATTAAGAAGAAGGACATGGCCACTAAAAAAGTAAATCCGAAACGGGCAGAGAAAAAAACTGACAGTAAAAATGAGGGTAAGGTACGGGTCTGGCTCAAAAAAGAAACCTTGGCGTATGAACAAGAGTTGCA
>JACUUH010000009.1 GCA_014859375.1 Gammaproteobacteria bacterium | reverse complement strand
TGTTCAGCCTTTTTCTTGGCTACATTATTACGTAAATAAACAGGTAAAGCCTGTTCAGCACTGACGGTTCTACCTGCTGCAATATCATGCTGAGCAAGACTAATAATATTGATAGCGTGTGGATAATGTTCGCCACTGGTATCAGCTAAATGTTCAGAAAAGTTCTGAGTTAATTGTTCTTTATACTCTGACCAGCCTGTGCCGACACCAAACCATTGCTCATCACTAAAGGGATGAAATTGTTCTGGTGGACAAACACGTTCTTGATCCAATAAATGAACAATCCCATCTATAAGCTGATAACTTGCACAATAGATTTCGCCCATACGCGCATCGATCGCAACAGCAATATAATCCGTTGGACTTGAACTAGCGACATCTTGAGCTACAGCCGCTAAGGTTGACACAGGAACAACAGGCAGTTCACGCGCATAAGCAATGCCTTGAGCCACTCCTACGCCAACCCGTACACCTGTAAAAGAGCCTGGTCCACGACCAAATGCAAGCACATCGACATCAGCAAGTGATGCCTTAGCCTGCTTGAAAAGTGTATCCATCATCCCCAATATCAGATCTGAATGACCGCGTTGAGTCATAACAGATTGCTCAAATAACTGACCTTGAAATAATAAGGCAGCCGAACAAGATTCAGTACATGTATCTAAAGCAAGAATATTCATTTAGTAACAAAAGCATCATTAAGCTGTAACAGCCGCTCATTATAATTCAATAAGTCGATAGCAGAGGAGAAATATATGTCGCTTTTGATTGATATCATTTATATCGTGCGTGAATTAATTAAACTAAGCTATGTTGTTGTAACATCACCATTTGCAATTCTCGCAGGATTACTGATGTTGGGAAGTTATAACCAATAAAACGTGTTAACTTCTCAAGCTGTCATTTTGTTTTATTTATCATTATGTTGAATCAGTTCGCACGGTCTAGGTGCGAACTATCTATGTTTGAACAAAATTTGTCCGAATCACTTTATTGGCGAATACCTTCAATTGAAAGTGTTAAATACACCTGTTGTGAACCTGGTCCTAAACGAGTGACATTCATACCATAATCTGCAATGGTAAACTCTGTCTCACCCTCAAACCCAGCGCGATAACCTCCCCAAGGATCATTACCCTCGCCAACTTTATCGACTTTTATCGTTAATGGATTGGTCACGCCATGCAAGCTAAACTCACCGTGTAAAAGATAGGTACCATCATCCTGTAATTGCAATGATTCACCAACAAAATGGGCTTGTGGAAATGAGTTTGTATTTAAAAAATCACTGCTTCGTAGATGTTGGTCACGTTTTTCATAGTTAGTGTCGATACTAGCAACATCAATGTTAACCTCAACTTTAGCATTTTGTGGTTGTTGCGGGTCGTAGCTGAAATTACCGGTAAACGTATTAAATCGCCCCTTAATCCAACTATAACCAAGATGTTGGATCTTGAAACTAATTGAAGCATGGGCTTTTTCACTATCAATAACATAATCCGCAGCATATGCTGATGAACATAGAAAAAATCCTGCTAACAGACCTGACCAAAACACTTTTTTCATTCTATCTCCTGAGCTTTTATTTTTATAAACATAGCCTAAATTCACCTATTTTTTATCGACGACGGGACTTGGTCGATTTTGTTTTAGCTGATGAAGCGCGTACATGTTGAGTTCGGAATGATTTTGTCGGTACTGATGTTTTTTGTCCAGCTTTACGGCTCACTCGTTTACCCTCGCCTTGTTCACCTGTACCTGCTGGCTGCCAACTTGGGATTAAATGTTTTTTACCGTTACCAATTAAATCTGCACGACCCATTTTTTGTAATGCTTCACGTAACATTGGCCAGTTTTCAGGATCATGGTATCGCAAAAATGCTTTGTGTAAACGTCGCACTTTAATGCCTTTAGGTACGGTAATATCACCCCCTTGGCGTTTAACTTTATGTAGCGTATTTTTGCCTGAATGATACATCGCAGCGGCCGCTGACATAGGAGAAGGTAAATAAGCTTGTACTTGGTCGGCTCTGAAACCATTACGTTTCAACCAGAGTGCCAAGTTCATCATATCCTCATCTGTAGTACCGGGATGTGCTGCAATAAAATACGGGATTAAATACTGTTCTTTACCCGCTTGTTTTGAAAACTTATCGAACATTGCCTTAAACTTGTCATAGGTACCAATGCCCGGTTTCATCATTTGGGCTAATGGCCCTTGTTCGGTATGTTCCGGTGCTATTTTTAGATAGCCGCCAACATGGTGCGTGACCAACTCTTTAACATAGTCAGGTGATAACACAGCAAGGTCATAACGTAAGCCTGATGCGATTAATATTTTCTTAATACCGGGCAGTTGTCGCGCTCGTCGGTATAAATTAATCAGCGGCGTGTGATCGGTATTTAGGTTTTTACATACCCCCGGAAATACGCATGACAAACGACGGCAACTTGCTTCAATTTCTTCGCTCTTGCACGCTAAACGATACATATTGGCGGTTGGACCGCCCAAATCAGAAATAACGCCGGTAAAGCCCGGGGTTGTATCTCGAATGGCTTCTACTTCACGGATAATCGAGTCTTCAGAGCGACTTTGAATAATACGACCTTCATGTTCGGTGATTGAACAGAAGGTACAGCCGCCAAAACAACCACGCATGATATTGACCGAAAAACGGATCATTTCATAAGCAGGAATAGTTTTATCGCCATAACTTTTGTGTGGCACACGACTGTATGGCAAATCAAATACAGCATCCATTTCAGGTGTTGTTAATGGGATCGGTGGTGGATTAAGCCAAACATCGCGGTCGCCATGCTGTTGCACTAATGCCAATGCATTACCAGGATTCGTTTCCAGATGAAGAATTCGTGAAGTGTGTGCATATAACACATTGTCTTCACGCACATCCTGATAGGCAGGCAGTCTTACCACCGTATTTGACGTATCTTTAGGCATGACTTTATGAAAACGGATCACATTAGTCGTCACATCATCTTGCTGTTTACTTTGCTCCGTTTCAGCTTTTGATGTGTCACAACTTGCTTGTGTTTGCATTTGATAAGGATCAATCGGTGGATTCACTTTACCGGGTGTATCAACACTGGTTGAATCTTTTTCCCACCAACCTTGACGTTGACCATGTCTTGTTACAAAGGCTGTTCCACGAATATCAATTAATTCGTTAACCGCTTCACCCTGAGCAAGTCTGTGAGCAATTTCAACCACTTGGCGTTCGCCATTACCATAAACTAATAAGTCAGCTTTAGAATCCATGATGACGCTGCGACGTACTTTTTCTGACCAATAATCATAGTGGGCAATTCGGCGTAAACTCGCTTCAATGCCACCGATGATAATTGGCACACCTTTATACGCTTCGCGACAACGTTGGCTATAAGGCACCACACAACGATCAGGACGTTTACCACCTTCACCGTCGGCAGTATAGGCATCATTACTTCTGATACGACGATCTGAGGTATAGCGATTGACCATCGAATCCATATTACCGCCAGTCACGCCAAAAAATAGATTAGGTTTGCCCAACTTTTTAAAGTCTTCGGCATTATTCCAGTCTGGTTGCGAAATAATACCAACGCGAAAGCCTTGTGATTCCAGCAAACGCCCGATCAGCGCCATACCGAAACTGGGATGATCAACATAGGCATCGCCCGTAACAAGAATGACATCGCATGAATCCCAGCCAAGTTCATCCATTTCCTCACGTGACATAGGTAATTGTGGTGCAACACCAAAGCGATGTGCCCAAAATTTACGATAGGAAAAAAGTTCAACAGCAGCGTGCATAAAGCCTCAAAGGAATATCAATCAGTAATAGGGTGACTATTCTAGCAAAATTGATAATATCCGAGTAATTTTGTCAGACTAATGACTAATTTAGTGTTTACCCCGATTATAATCAAGCTATGTCACTGCATAATTTTAATTTTTGTACCAACGGAAATATAGCGTTTTAATTGTTCTATTTCATCATTTCGCATGGCAATACAGCCTTGGGTCCAATCAGAAATTTGATGAATTTCAAGCTTATCTTTGGTTTCAACACCAATGCCATGAATACCAATATCCCCACCTAAAGCAGTATTTTGTGGCGGTATTTTACCGTAGATATGTGCATCTAAAATGGCGTTATATTGTTCACGGCTAATTAAATCATTTTTTAAGGCACGTAGCGCATCGCTAACATTAGGATAATCAATCTGAAGAAATTGATGAAAACGATCGCTGTCTCGCATCATCCTGATACGATATTCGCCTAATGGCGTTGCACGATCTCCAGCTTGTAATTTAGCTTTTTTGCCGGCACTGCCTAACGCCACCTTAAACGAACGTAAGGTAATACCATCTTGCTGAACCAGCAATTTATGCTCTGATCTAAGCACAACAAGTTCAATATTTTCATTGGCCTGAACCGGTGAAACGCTGGCTATCAAACTAACTAAAACGAGTGTAATCAGTTTATTCATATGCTTTCCGCTAATATATCACTCATCTGAATCACGCCTAGTGCTTTATGGCTATCACGATCTAGTACAATCAAATCGTCTAAACCATGATCTAATTGACGATGTATCACATCACATAACAATTCATCTTTATAAGCACTTGTAAAATGTGGATCCATCAATTCCTTTGCCGTCGGCTCAATCACTCTAGCAAATAATTGTCTATGTGTGTGGGTAGAACGATGTTCTGATAAAAGCTGATTTGCTACTTTTGCATAACTGATATGACCGATAACACGATGTGTATTGTTTACAACATAGGCATCGCGTTTGCCCATTGCCAATAACTCATTGGCTAGCTCACAAATACTGGCCGTTTCATCAACAATTACCGGCTGTGCTTGATGCTGTTCAAGCCAATCGTCTAGCGTTTTACCAAGAAAATTAGCATTACTCATTACCGAACCTCTCCAGCTTTAACAAGTGCAAATCGGGTTGTAAAAGGACCAATAAATTCATAAATCAATGTGCTTGCTAAAATTGTATTAACCACTAATAAGCCCATATCCTTATAAGCTAATGTTTGCATTAGTGATAAAGCCAGACCAATGGCAATGCCAGCTTGCGGGACTACACAAAACCCTAAATATTGGCTTACAACCTTTGGTGCCCCAGCTAGCCGTGACATTAGACGTATACCCAGCATCTTTCCTGCTACACTTGCAAAGACATAAATAAGTACTAAGTCCAAGCCCTGTTGTAATACTGATAAACTGAAATAAGCACCCGCCAGAGTAAAAAAGATAATGAATACCAGTTCTTCTAAAAACTCGACTGGGGCAAATAATCTATCACCCCCCGATTGGTAAACAGCACGGGCACTAAAGCCAATAAACATTGCCGTTAACAAAGGCGAGACATGAGCTACTTCTGCCAGCCCCTGGCTTAGCATCAATGCACTTAATACCATAGGCAAAAAGAAACGTTTATTACGCACTCTATGTCCCAAATAAGCCAATAACCCACCAATAACTATGCCCATCCCTACCGCACCAATTATTTCTATACCCGAACCAACTATAGCATCAGTTACGCTAGCACCTGTGACAACAACTAATATCACTGAAAATAGAATAATGCCTAAGACATCATCCAATGCAACCACGCCCATTAATGTACTTGTGACCGGTCCTTTAGCACGATATTGATGAATAACAGCAACTGTCATAGCAGGATCGGTGGTCGCTGCCAAGCCGCCAAGAATAAGTGCCAATATCCAGATAGGACCATTAATGTCAGGTTGATACAAGGCAATGGCAACAGAGACTACTATCACTGCACCAAACGATTCACCTAAGGTACAAAAAGTAATGGTTTTACCAAGACGCCGTAGCTGGTCAAATGTAATGGAACCACCAATAGTATAAGCAATAATGGCTAATGCCAGATTAGTTAGTAAAGGTGACCAACTTGCAATGTCAAATCCAAAATAACCGCCTAACAGATCTTGAGACCAGACTAGCCCTGCCAAGGCATAAGCGGCAATACGAGGCACTTTTAGCCGTGATGCTACTAAGCCAAATAATAAACCACTAACTAATAACAAGCCTAGTATTAACAGTGGTGTATACATCATCAGGAAAACAACCTGCTAATCAAAGAACGGTTATTGCGAATCAATTCATGTAATGACTTTGATAAATTGATATTTAATGTCATATCTACCTGTTCGATATGCTGTCTCAATTTCTTTAACTTGGCGCTGGTAACGGTCTGCATCATTGCCAGACAAATAACATTACCTTTATTTTCAACAGGCAAAATCATGGTTCGCCCTTCAAAACTTTGATTAATACGTGTCATCGTCTGATTAAAATAAGGTCGATCGCTGCCCCAAAGATTAATACTCATCACACCGTGCCCATCTAACAAACCAGCACAGGCATCAAAAAAAGCCTGAACCCCGACACTTGCCGCCATACCGACATGATCATAGGCATCAATTAACATCATGTCGTACAGCTCAGAACTATTAAAATAGCGTTGTTGCACAAATAAATAGCCATCTCCAATATGGATATTTAGCCTTGGTTCATCTTTTGGCACCTTGAAATAGGTATGAGCTACATTCACGACATCATGTCGATATTCGACCACATCAATCTGGCAATGTGGGTAATGGTGTAATAAAAACTTGACTAACGATCCCCCTCCCAAACCAACAATCAAAATTCGTTGTGGGTTTGGATTGATGATCAGTGCCGCCATCATTGCTTCGGTATATGACAATTGCAGTGCGTGAGGCGCGCTTAATGACATGCTACTTTGGCGTGGAAATGTACCAAAATGCAAAGATCGTGTATCGCCCAAATCAACGACCTCTATCACACCATCATCAGACTGTGACTGATGTACAACTACACCTTCGTAATATAAACGCATTATTGTGTGCTTTTCTCATTTACAAATTGAGTTCGTAGCCATCCTCGGATCGTAGTCATCAATACTGATTCGACACCAGTGAAATTATGATCTGCAGCCACTACGCGACGTTCAGAAAAATTGTTATTGCCCTTGCGTTTCATCAGTAGTTTTCGATGTTGGACCGAGTTAACAATGCTAATTTCATCACGTTCGCCATAGACATCAAGTATCGGTTGCTGCATTGTTTCAAATGGTTTATCTGCTCCAAGCTCTGGTGTTGCGACCAGAATCAAACCCATCATCGGGGTAGTAATGACATCGAGAAGTGTAACGGCCATCACCCCACCTTGACCATGCCCCAGCAAAACAATGCGACCAATATTTTTTGCAGTTAACAAAGCTAATGCAGCTTCAACACGTTGCTGATTGGAAATTACCGGGAGTTTTATATTCTTATCTTCAGATTGCTGTTCTAATTGAGGATCGGTTGATAGAGGTTCCGTTGTTGGTGTTTCGGTGGATTCTGTACCCGCTTCTGGTGCTATATCTATTGCCAGTGTCGGTGATAACAAAATAGTAGGCTCATACGGATAATGTAGTTCCAATGTTAGCGTTGCCCAACCTGATTGCGGAAGCTGATGACGTAGTGTTGAAATAACACCGGTACTATCAATACCCTGTCCAACATCATGCAATAAAATCACTGCACCATAATTTTCGCCTAATTGATCGTCTATAAATGTCGCAGCGATAGTTTGATCGGCTACTGATAACGTTTGAAACCCGTCAATATTTCCTTGCGACTGCACCATTGCAGGATCACCCTCACCTGAGTTTATAGCCTCGGTAACGGCTGTAGACTCTTCTGCCAGAAGCGTGTGCGAATGACTAATCAATAACAACACGCAACATAAAATGCGTCTAAATTCGATCACAAGCAGTTCCTTAATAACCGTGCTTTTATAAAATAAGCTCCAGTATAATCAGCTATCATTATTTACAAAAGCTGAAAAAAGACATCACATGCGGTAAAGTACAGTGTTTTACCCAGAACTATCTACAATTAACAACCAAGAGAGTAAATACTATGGCTGATTTTAAAATCGCACCCTCAATCCTTTCTGCAGACTTTGCCCGTTTGGGCGAAGAAGTTGACAACGTGTTAGCTTCTGGCGCCGACATTGTTCACTTTGATGTTATGGACAATCACTATGTTCCTAACCTAACCATTGGTCCATTGGTCTGTGAAGCTTTACGCAAACATGGTGTAAGCCATGAAATCGATGTCCATCTAATGGTCAAACCAGTCGATCGCATTATCCCTGATTTTGCCAAGGCTGGCGCAACATTCATTACCTTCCACCCTGAAGCGTCTGAACATATCGACCGTAGTCTGCAATTGATCAAAAACGAAGGCTGCAAAACAGGTTTGGTATTCAATCCCGCAACACCACTTTCTTTAGCGCAACATGTCTTAGATAAAGTTGACCGCATTTTATTAATGTCTGTTAACCCTGGTTTTGGGGGGCAATCTTTCATTGCTCACACATTAGATAAATTACGCGAAGCACGTAAAATGATTGATGAAAGCGGCTATGACATTGATCTAGAAATTGATGGCGGTGTTAACGTTAAAAATATCCGTGAAATTGCCGAAGCAGGTGCGCGTACATTTGTTGCCGGTTCAGCTGTATTTGGTGCGGCTAATGCTAGTGATCCTCATCAATATGAAACCGTGATTGCTGCATTACGTGCTGAATTAGCCCAAGCAAAAATCTAAACTCAATGACACTCAAAAAACCAGAAATGGTATTGATCGATCTTGATGGCACGCTAGTTGATAGCGTGCCTGATCTCGCTTGGTGTGTTGACGAAACCATGAAAGCACTCGAACTGCCTGTCAGAGGCGAAGCAAAAGTGCGAAATTGGGTTGGTAATGGTGTACCAAGACTGATCGAAAGAGCACTGATTGACCAATTAGACGGTTCGCCAAGCGATGCCTTATTTGCCAAAGCCACCCCTATTTTTATGGCACTTTATGCAGACAATTCAAGTAAACGTAGTCAACTCTACCCTCATGTTGCTCAAGGTTTGCAGTGGTTGAAGGAGCAAGGCATACGTATAGGCTGCGTTACTAATAAAGATGAGCAATTCACACTACCTATTTTGAAAGACTTAGGGATTTATGATTTTTTTGAAATTGTCATTTGTGGTGACACCTTGCCACTCAAAAAACCAGATCCTGCACCACTACTTCATGGCGCAAAATTTTTTAATATTGCACCAGAAAATGCCATGATGATTGGTGACTCGATTAGTGATGTTAAAGCATCGCGAGCGGCTGGATTTAACATTGTCTGTATGAGCTATGGTTATAACCATGGCGCTGATATTCGTACTGCAAACCCCGATGCCGTCATCGATTCATTTGCTGAGTTGAACAGCCTATTTTAGAACTTACATTCATGAACCAAGCACAATTCGATAAATTAGCTCAACAAGGTTATAACCGTATTCCAATTGCACGCGAAGTGCTTGCCGATCTGGATACTCCGTTAAGTACCTACCTAAAATTAGCCGATGTAGCCTATTCATATTTATTTGAATCGGTTTACGGTGGTGAAAAATGGGGACGGTATTCGATTATTGGTTTGCCAAGTGAAACCATTGTTCGTATTACTGGCCATGATGTCGAAGTCAAACATCACGGTGAGCTTATCGAACAAACAAGGGTTGACGACCCGTTGACGTGGATTGAAACCTTTAAACAACGTTATAAGGTGCCAGATTTAGATGAATTACCACGCTTTAATGGCGGCCTGGTTGGTTATTTTGGTTACGATACGGTGCGTTATATCGAGCCTCGTTTAGGTGATTGTCCAAGCCCAGATCCACTAGGCTGCCCCGATATTTTACTGATGGTGTCAAATGACCTAATCGTCTTTGATAATTTAAGTGGTCGTTTGTATATCATTGTTCATGCTGATCCAGCCCAGGACAATGCTTTTAATAATGCACAATCCAGTCTCGATTTATTAACGACTCGCCTTCGATCTACTACGCCAAAATACACATCATCAACGATCGGCAAAACAGTTGATGAACACGATTTTAAATCCGGGTTTACCCATGATGGTTTCATTAAAGCTGTAGAAAAAGCCAAACAATACATTACTGATGGTGACATCATGCAAGTCGTGTTATCTCAACGTTTGTCCATTCCTTTTTCGGCACAAGCAATTGATTTATATCGCGCTTTACGCACCTTAAATCCTTCTCCGTATATGTATTATCTCAATTTAGATGATTTCCACATTGTCGGCTCATCGCCTGAAATTTTGGTGCGCATGGAAAACAACATTATCACCGTGCGTCCTATTGCTGGAACCCGTCCTCGTGGTAAAACACCTGAAGAGGATGTCGCACTTGAGCAAGATTTGCTGAATGATCCAAAGGAATTGGCAGAACACTTAATGTTAATTGATCTGGGACGTAATGATGCTGGCCGCGTCAGTCAAATCGGTTCAGTCAAATTGACTGATAAGATGATTGTTGAACGTTATTCTCATGTTATGCATATTGTGTCTAACGTAACTGGTGATATCGTACCCGATATGACCTGCATTGATGCACTGCGCGCCACATTCCCCGCAGGAACTGTCAGTGGTGCTGCCAAAGTCCGTGCCATGGAAATAATTGATGAACTAGAACCTGTCAAACGTGGCGTTTATGCCGGTGCTGTCGGTTATTTATCATGGTCTGGCAATATGGACACCGCTATTGCAATTCGCACAGCAGTGATCAAAGACCATACACTGCATATTCAAGCTGGTGCAGGCATTGTGTATGACTCTGTTCCAGAAATGGAATGGCAAGAAACAATGAACAAAGCCCGTGCCGTTTTTCGTGCAGTGGCAATGGCAGAAGCGGGTCTGGAAACATCAAAACATAAGTAATTCAACGATAAACTCGAGTTTACGGCTGAATTGTGCATTGAAATTCATACCCAATAAAATCGCTTTATTGTTAATTTTATTGGCAGGTCAAACGCCTCTAATACCTAATCTCTGGTAAAATCGGCTTCTTGAATTTTTGTTGGAAGTCTATCAATGCTTTTAATGATCGATAATTATGATTCGTTCACCTACAACTTGGTGCAGTATTTCGGTGAGCTAGGTGCTGATGTTCAAGTGCACCGTAATGACAAAATTACACTTGCCGAAATTGAAGCATTGAATCCTGATCACATTGTTATTTCTCCGGGTCCTTGCACACCTAATGAAGCAGGTATTTCATTAGACGTGATCAGACATTTCGCAGGTAAAAAACCAATATTAGGCGTATGTTTAGGTCATCAATCCATTGGTCAGGCCTTTGGTGGGGAAATCATTCATGCACGTCAGATTATGCATGGTAAAGTGTCACCTGTTCACCATAACAATACTAGCGTTTTCAAAGGATTACCAAACCCTTTTAATGCGACTCGTTATCATTCATTGGTTATTAATAAAGACACCATTCCAGACTGTTTTGACATCACTGCATGGACTCAAAATGACGATGGTTCGCTCGATGAAATTATGGGTGTTCAACATAAAACACTTGCTATTGAAGGTGTTCAATTTCACCCAGAATCAATATTAACTGACTACGGTCATCAACTCTTAAAGAATTTTCTGGAACGATAAACGAGATATACATGGATTTACAAACAGCTATTAAAACAGTTATTGATGGTCACGATCTTAGTAGCCAGGATATGGTGACAGTTATGCAACAGATCATGACTGGTCAAGCAACACCGGCCCAGATCGGTGGATTTCTTGTTGGCCTGCAAATGAAAGGTGAAACAGTCACCGAAATTGCTGCCGCTGCCCGTGTCATGCGCGAATTAGCAACACCTGTCACTATCACTGGCGATCATATCGTTGATACCTGTGGCACTGGTGGCGATGGCGCCAGTACATTTAATGTCTCTACAGCAAGTGCTTTTGTCGTTGCCGCTGCTGGCGCTAAAGTTGCCAAACATGGTAACCGTTCATTTAGCAGTAGTTCAGGTAGTGCTGATGTATTAGAAGCTGCTGGTGTTAATCTGGATATCGCCCCAGAGCAAGTCAAACACTGTGTTGAAACAATTGGTGTGGGTTTTATGTTCGCCCAGAAACACCATGGTGCGATGAAACATGCCATTGGCCCTCGCCGAGAAATGGCAGTGCGTACAATTTTCAACCTACTCGGACCATTAACTAACCCAGCTAAAGCACGCCACCAAGTGCTCGGTGTGTTTGATAGGAAATGGGTTGAGCCTATGGCTCATGTATTAAAAGAGCTGGGTAGTGACCATGTGTTAGTTGTCCATGCTGAAGATGGTCTTGATGAAATTAGCATTGCAAGTAAAACCTATGTGGCTGAACTAAAAAATGGCGAGGTCAACTGCTATCAGATCAGCCCTGAAGATTTTGGAATTGAACGCAATGATATTGCCCTTCTTGCCGTTGACAATGCCCAACAAAGCTTAGCTATGATTGAAGCGGTTTTTGATGGGCAACGTGGCCCTGCTCGAGATATTGTTGTGTTGAATGCAGGTGCTGCGATTTATGCTGCTGATCTTGCACAATCACTTATCGAAGGCGCTAAAATTGCTCAATCAATGATAGATAGTGGAAAAGCCAAACAGAAGTTGCATGATTTAATTGCATGCACTAATTCGTAATAGTAAAGAATAAATTATGACAACTAATACTCCAGATATTTTGAAAAAGATTCTTGACCGAAAAACACAAGAAATAGCACAACGAAGCGCCACTATTTCACTTCAAAAAATGACAGAATTAGCAGAAATTGCTGATGCGCCACGTGGCTTTGTAGCAGCCATCGAAGCTAAGATTAATGCAGGCCAAGCTGCTGTGATTGCTGAAATAAAAAAAGCATCACCTAGTAAAGGTTTATTGAGAGAAAACTTTATACCTGCAGACATTGCCAAAAGTTATGAAGAAAATGGTGCAGCGTGTCTTTCTGTTTTAACTGATAGTGATTTTTTCCAAGGTCATGAACGTTATTTGAAAGAAGCACGTGAAGCCTGTTCACTGCCCGTAATACGTAAGGATTTTATTATTGATCCTTATCAAGTGTTTGAAGCAAGAGCAATTGCAGCTGACTGTATCTTATTAATCGTGTCTGCACTTAATGATGAACAATTACACGAATTAAGCGAGCTAGCGCTACGTTTGGATATGGATGTATTGGTTGAAGTGCATGACTTACAAGAACTAGAACGCGCATTATTGTTGAACTTACCACTAATTGGCATTAATAACCGTAATCTTAGTACCTTTGAAACATCACTAGATACGACGTTGGATTTACTAGGCCGCATACCACCAAACCATACTGTCATAACCGAGAGTGGAATTCATACTCCAGCTGATGTCGCATTAATGCGCGAGCATCATGTCAATGGCTTTCTTGTTGGTGAAGCGTTTATGCGTGCTGATGATCCTGGTGCACAACTCAAGTCTTTATTTAGCTAACCTCAGTTCTGGATAAGCACAGCCATCCAGCACCTTTATTTTAGCGGCTATCCGCGTTAGATTTTCTTGTAATAGCTGGGCTATTGCTACGTAAATCTGCCTTGATATCCACTAAAACAAAGGCACTGCTTATGTCATTAAAACGTGTTTTAGTGGTTTTACCAGCTATTTGTTGGTAAGTCATTGTTCGTTATAGGGTAGCTGACTATTCTTATCCAGAACTGAGGTTAGCTAGCCTGTTTACTGTCACGATGGTCGTCATCATAAACGATCATCGTTTTACCATGTGCCCAGACCACACCTTCATCTTGTAACTCTTTTAACACTCTTCCTGCCATCTCGCGCGAACAGCCAACCATACGACTAATCTCTTGGCGTGTAATTCTAATTTCTTTGCCTTTATGATGTTTGATTGCATCAGGTTGCATTGCCAGTTCTTGTAATGCGGCTTCAACCCGACCAGAGACATCCATGAAAGCCAAATCACTGGCTTTACGTGTGGTTGAGAGTAAGCGTTTTGCTAATTGTTCTGCTATATTTTGCAATAAAAACGGATAACTCTCTTTCAGTTGCGTCGCAGAAAGTGACTTTAATTTTTGATAGGTTATTTCTTCGGTTCGACAGTCCGTTCTGGCTCGAACAGTTACTTTGCGTTCACCTACAGGCGTAAATAAACCGATTTCACCGATAAAGTCACCTTGATTAAGATAAGCGATAATTAATTCTTCACCTTCGTCATTTTCCATTGTTACCGAAACAGACCCCTCTCTCAAATAGTAAAGGGTTTCAGCTGGATCACCAGGGCGAATCAATAGTGATTTAGCATCATAGTGCTTGCTGTGACAGCTATGAAAAAAATCTGCTAAACCTGTTTCAATCGCTTTATACTTCTGATAATCCATCGTTTTTTTTCCAAAATATATGTGATTTACATCACAATAATAAACTAACACTGCCTTCAACAGAGGGATTATGGCAAAATTAACGGTTATTCGTAAACGTTTAGGATTGTAATCAATGAAAGCAAGGGTAAAGTGGGTTGAAGATGTCATGTTTCTTGGTGAATCCGGCACAGGTCACACTGTCGTTATGGATGGACCTGAAGCCAGTGGCGGTCATGGTACAGGCATGCGACCAATGGAATTATTATTACTGGGCATGGGCGGCTGTACGTCTTTCGATGTGGTCGACATTCTAAAAAAAGCGCGCCAAGATATTCGTGATTGTGTTGTGGAACTGAGTGCAGAGCGTAGCGATGAAGTCCCTAAGGTTTTTACCAAGATTCATGTTCATTACACAGTGACCGGCAAAAATGTTAAAGAATCACACGTAAAACGTGCAGTGGAACTGTCTACTGAAAAATATTGCTCGGCCTCGATCATGCTGGGTAAAACCGCAGAAATCAGTCATGACTACGAAGTAATTGACGTTGACTAAGCCCCTTCTTATTACCGGAGAACTTTAATGCAACGTCCAGCACCAACTGAAGGACTACGCCATGTCGCTTTATTCGTAACTGACCTTGAAGCATGCGAACATTTTTATGTTGAGCTATTGGGTATGCAGGTTGAATGGCGTCCCGATCCCGATAATGTTTACTTAAGCTCTGGCAACGATAACTTAGCTTTGCATCGTGCAACGGCTGAATTCGACATCTCTGGCAATCAAAAATTAGACCATATTGGGTTTATTATTAAGACACCAGAACACGTTGATCAATGGTATGCCTATTTACAACATCATAATGTTGTTATGCGTCAGCCACCTCGTACTCATCGTGATGGCGCTCGCAGTTTTTATTGTTATGATCCTGCCAACACAGTTGTCCAAATTATCTATCATCCACCGATTTCTTAAATAGTATGAAAACATATATCTACAAAAGTCGACAAAAAGACGAGCTCTATCTTTATATCACTACAAAAGATGATTTTTCGATTGTTCCGCAAGCGCTTTATGACTCGATGGGCAAAGAACCGATCTTTGTTATGGAATTAGAATTATCTGCAGATAAACCTTTAGCACGAGAAAATGTAAAAACGGTTATGAAAAACCTTGAGACTCAAGGCTTTCATGTGCAAATGCCGCCCAAGATTCAAAATCTAAGCAACTTCAAACAATCAGCTAACTACGTTCATTAGGGTCTGTTTATCTTTCATCGCCGCCTCTGTTGTGAGTTGAAAAACCGTCAACCAATAACTACATTGCATTATTTCCGCCTTGTTCGATGAAAAAACAGCCTCCAGCAGGGGTGGCGATGAAAGATCAACAGCCCCCTAATCGAATTGGTATAAAAAGTACATAGTTAACCTTGTAGCAATCGCATAAATGTAGTTTGTTGGATTAATCAAATAACGAAACTCACGATGGTTGCGAAATGTTGATGCATAGTCTTGATAAAAACCAGCTGCTACAAGCCCAATCATTAACACACTCATAATCATTGAGAATATATTGATAACAATCTGGCGAAAAAATGTCGAATGCGAAATATCTAGTTTATAAATAACAAAAGCGGGTGCCAGCCCCCAAAGTATAAGGTGTTGTGCAAAAGTAAAACTTAGGAGTTCAGTTGCTTCATGTGCGTCAGTTTCGAATACATTTTGCACCATAGTGCTATCAATAAGCACACCATACGAATCCATAAAAAAACTGGCCATGGCTGCGCTGATAATAAGTATGATTAATACGGGTTTAAGTAGATGCTTAACAACAACAAGATTTAATAAAAAGTTAATGATTGCAGTTAAGAAAACAGCGACAGAGATTATGAATAATGCATTATGCAGTGAAAATTCATTACGTGTTTGCAAAATACCCTGCCATAGACTTTGGTTATAGCCTAAAACAAGAAATAACGAGAAAAGTAAAACAACATATTGTGAACGAACAGCTTTGAACACGGTGGTTTATTCCTGGCAAAAATAGATTGCCAGCAAGGATAAATAGCTTAGCTTAACGTTGACTTAAAACCAGTTAAAATTCAAATTCGGTTAAAAATCGCCAGGTTGAATTAGGTGTTTTAGAGTCCAATCCAAAGATGACGCCTGATTCCCAATGTAGCTTTTTACCGGCATCAAATCTGACATCACCCATTATGACTGGACCCAAGGCACGGGTATTTTGTCCTGAATATAACTCTAATGCGGGTTCAAATAAACGAGAATAACGATAACGCATTTGTACTGCCAGCGCGGATTCTAATTCAGCTTTTATATCATCACCCCATTCGTAGATCAGCTTTAAGTTCGTCGCATTCACCCATCGCCCCCACTCTTTTTCCATCAAAAGTGCTGTGGCTAGCTCCCAATTATCTCCATGACGGTCTTTTTCCAATTCAACTAATACACCCCAGTCGGCAGCATATTCACCTTGTTCCGTTAATTGATATTTAGCTTCAAGTTCAAAGGCATCGAGCGAGCTCTCATTATTACTAGCAATTAAATAGCCTTCTACAAATAGACGATCTGATAGCGATCTGCCTAAGCCCAGGCGGTATTGCTGCTCATCATCAGCTGAGATCATCCTTAGTTCAATCTCTCGTTCCAAAGGCTGCACATAAGGATGATACACCTTGTCAATCGCTGTGCTATCGGCAAAACAAAGTGAATGAAGTGAAAATAATAGAGCTAAAATTGGCAGTTTTAATTTGATGAAGTTCATTTTGTTTTACGCGATATTTGATAAAAAGAAACAAATACAATCATGGCTATTGCAGAAAAGTAAGCTGTAACCTGAATTGGAGTTGGTGTCGCTTCATAGCCAATCAGCGCATAAAGTAATTGCCCAGTAATCGAACGTTCGTTTATCCAATTAGATGTATCCCATAATGGATATTCGCTCACAATCCAATCGGCTTGAATGAGTTGTTGCACCACTTGAGAGATCATGGCAGCAGCTATGAGCAAGGTCAAAACATACCCCACTCTGACGCTGTTTTTAAAAGACATGGTCACTAACAAGTAATAGATACACACACCGACACTAATACCAATACCAGCACCAATTGCGGATCCGATCAAAACTGGTTGTAGCAAATCAGGTGCTGATGAAAAACCGGTTATGAACAATACAATCTCACTACCTTCACGTATCGAAGCCAAAACAATACCTAACACCATCAACGAAATAAGTGTTATTCGCTCTATTGGTCTCGATACGCCTATTAAAGCCTGAGTTATAAAGCCTAATAACACAAAGTAAATGGCTAATTGTAAGCCAGCATTGATAACTTCTTGACCGACACCATCAAACCAGTTCGAAACAGTAGAAATATGGACAGCATAAGCCCAGGCAAATAATCCACCTAATACGATACCAAACAATAGCGACAATCGAGACACAGTAACATGCTGACTATATGCCAGAAAAAGACTCATAATCAGTGATGCTTCCAGCACTTCTCGTAAAACAATAACAACGGCATTGATTAACATGTTTCTGGTTTTATTTTATTTAACAATGATTTTTCCTTGTGCTGTTTTTGGAAAAAACTCTCCAAAAAACGGATAACTACCTGCCGGCAATGGTCCAATAAAAATGACACCAGAGCTTTGCCCCGGGATTACTTTTTCACGATTTAATTCATAACTTTCAAATTCTTCTGCTGTATCATCCTGATTTTTTATAATTAGTTTGACTTTGGTATCCGCTGGGATAACTAGCTCTGCAGGATAAAAAAGATGTTGCTGGATTGTAAGTTCAAATACAGGAGCTGCTTTCACATTAAATGCAAGAATGCTTAGGCTAAACAAGATAATGACCCGCAATAAAAAAGTGTTCATGATGTGAGTTTCACCTGTTTTGGAAATGTAATCACTATTTTCAATCCGCCTAAGTCGGCACAACGATCTAATACGATATCAGCATGATGAATTGCAACAATATGTTTCACAATCGCTAAGCCAAGACCACAACCAATCGTGCCTGAATCATGTTGATCACCTTTTCCACGGTAAAAACGTTCAAATACTCGATCATAATCATGCGCTTCAATACCTGGTCCAGAGTCTTCAATTACTAGCTTAACTGATTGATTATTTTGGAAAATACCGATCCTTATTTCACTACAATCAGGTGTGTATTTACTTGCATTTAGGATAACGTTATCGAGTAATGTTTCAAGTGCAAATTTATTAGCTTTAATCACGCATTTTTCTTCACCAACCATACTTATTTGTTGCTGTTTTAATGCTATTTGATCATAGTGTTTAGCGATAACATGTTGGCAAATCGCACATAAATCAAGTGGTGCTCGTTTCATTAAAGGTTGATCTGGTGAATGGCGATACAATGCAAGAATTTGTTCAATAACATGCCCCATACGATCAATACCTAAAGCCAGTGATTCTATTTCTTGGTCATTAACTTTATGGGCTGTCTGAAGATTATGCACTTGTACTTTTAATGCGCTAATGGGTGTACGTAGTTCATGAGCCGCATCAGTTGAAAATTGCTGTTCTCGCAAAAAAGCAGCATTTAATCTATCGAGCAAAGCATTAGTTGTTGTGACCAATTGAGTTAATTCTTTAGGCGTTTCTCGCAAAACAACGGGGCTTAAATCATCTGCTTGTTTATTGTTAAGCTGTTCAGATAATTCACGTAGTGGTTTCAAACCTAAGCCGATTGCCACCCAAATAATTAATGCGGCGACCGGGATTGCTAACACAATCGGAATAATTGATGCTAACACAACGTTTTCGGCCAGGGTATATCGAATATCATCCCTTTCTCCAACGATGATCCAGCGATTTAGCGTCGTGTCTTGTAAGGTATAACTGCGCCAACGGTAACCTGAAAAATTAATATTGTTGAAAGCACTGTCATTATCAATATCAAATAACTGTGTGAGTGGCGCGTTATTTGAATGTGCAAGAAGCATAAAGTCATCTGACCAGATTTGAAAGAATACACCGGGTGATAATTTAAACACACCGGCAGTTCGGGGTTGTGTATCCTGATTTGCATTAGCAATGATCCCTGCTATATTTTTTAATCTGTCATCAAATAATTGTTGTGCTTTTGTAATACTAGATTGGTAACCCTTTAATAAAGATACAAAAGTAACCAGCGTAATGATAGCTAACAGGGCTAATAATAAATATGTGCGAATTGACCTCATGATGGCTTAATAATATAGCCAATGCCACGCAGTGTCTGAATAAAGTGATCAGGTAATTTTTTTCTTAGATGATGAATGTGTACTTCAACGGTATTACTCGCAACTTCTTCACCCCAACTATAAAGCTTTGATTCAAGAGCATCGCGGGTTTGGACTCGTCCTGCATTCTCCATCAACGCCTTTAATACCATAAACTCACGGCGTGATAACTCAATATTTTCGTCATCAACAAAGACTTGGTGACTGGCACTATCCAGCCGAACGTTTCCTATGCTTAATCCTGCATGTTTCAACGTACTTGCACGACGCTCAAAAACACGTAACCGTGCTAATAATTCATCCACTTCAAACGGTTTGGCCAAGTAGTCATCTGCTCCCAAATCTAAGCCAATCACTTTATCTTCTAAAGTTGAACGTGCTGTGAGAATTAATACCGGAAGATCTGCACTTAGTTTTCGTAGTGCTTTTAAAACATCAGTGCCATCAATATCAGGTAGCCCTAAATCCAAAATGACCATGTCAGGCATATCTGTTTTAGCGGCATCAACAGCCTGGTTGCCACGGGCTAGATGATTGACAGCGAAGCCTTCTGCGCGAAGAGTCTGAGTTAAAGCTTGCGCTAGGGCCTGATCGTCTTCTACCAGTAATATTTGCATAATGCGTAATTAAAAACTGATTCCTGTTGAATTCTTTTTAGCTTTCATTAATGCACGCACCTTATTCAATGAAGCAGTTATTTCATCTTGGCGGCCTTTATCAGCTAAGGGTCTATCGGGTCTGGCTGGGGCCTGTTGTGCTTTAAGTAAAAATTGCTCGGCTTTAGCATAATTACGTTGATCAATTAAAAATTCGCCATAAAAATAATTACTATCAATGCCATTAGGATTGATTTTAATCGCTTTTTCTAATAACTCTTGAGCCTTGTCATCATCACCAAAACCAATTGGCCAACCAGGTACTTTAAAATATAAGGTGCCTAAGCTTGTTAAAGCGGAACCAGATAAGGCCTTTTCATCGATTGATAATGCGTGTTCGAGATCGGCTTTAGCTGATTTCGCCAGAGACATCGCACCTAATCCCCCTTTTGCTCCTGCAAAACTGGATTTAATAATACCTCGCCAAATATAGGCCTCTGCTGCTTTTGGATTGTGGTTAACGACATTATCTGCTCGCTGAATAAGATCTTCAAAAGCCTGAGTTTGTGCTTTGTCTTTTAAGGTGTAGTTCACCTGTGCCCAGCGTTTTTGCAATTGGAAAACAGCTTCATTAACATCAGCAAAACTTAATTGTGCCAGCGTCAATAAAAACACGGATACGGTAAATTGTTTCCATTTCATAACTTTTAATCCTCGTTATAAATAACGTTTAATAATCGGTAATTGTTTTAAAATTGATTTATCAACTAGTGATGGTAATAGACTGTTTATCTTAACAAATAACTTTTCTGGCCAACCAACGTAATAGCTATGATGCCTAGATTGAATGAACTGGATAAATTGAGATGCGACCTCGGCTGGTGTATCCATTTTATTGCCTAGCTCAGTATTCATCGCAACCACATTATCGTTATTAATTGCTGTTTTTGCTGCTCTCGGCGCAAAATATTTTACAGAAATCGAGGTATCAGCAAGTTCTCTGCGTAATGATTCAGTAAAGCCTCGCATGCCAAATTTGCTACTGGCATAAACACTAAACCCGGGAAAACCGATACTACCAAAGGTTGAGCCAACATTCACAATCATTGCTGCTGTTTTAGCATCTAGTAGGGGCAGCAATGCGTTACATAGTTGAATTGGGCTGATTAAGTTAACTGAAATAACAGTTTCAATTCGGGAGCCTGTAGTGTTAGCCAATAATGAAAAATCACTGATCCCAGCATTATTGATCAGCATATCAATGCCATCTGGTAAATCACTGCAAAATGAAACAAGTTGTTGTCGCTGCGTATCATCCGATAAATCAACAGTCAGGCAATGGTGTTGACCGCCTAATTGTTGGTTTAAATGCTCAAGTGCGTCATTATTGCGATCAACCATGATCAAAATAGCGCCTGCTGTCGATAATTCATAGGCAATAGCAGAACCTAAGCCACCTGCAGCACCTGTTAATACAATTATTTTATTTTTTAAATCAAACATATAGCCTATCTCAGTTAGTTAGACTTCTAAAAATATCGCCATAGAGTTTATAAAAAACACTAGCACTATCAATGATTAATTGTTGCTCTTTGGGATCCTCAATCTTATCCATTAAGCCTTCAAAAAATTTAACGTGTTCAATATCTAATGCGCCATGAGAACGTAAATAACTAAACGCTTGATTAGGCAGGTCTAATGCTCGCTGAATACTACTAGCTGCACGATCAGCTGTTGTAATACTGGTGCCTTCTAACACGTGAACCATACCAAAAAACCCTAGAGGATTAACCCTGTTTACCATATCATAGGCATAGGCAATCATAAGTTCGGTGGCCAATTTAGGTTTGCCATGACGTACCGCCTCTTTATCAGCACCACAAGCAGCAATATCATTCAATATCCATTCCTGATGCCCCAGTTCTTCTTCAATATATTCTGCAACCGCATTACGTAGCCATTCTTTTTGTTCAGGAATACGCGCCCCTACTGCCATCAATAGTGGCACAGTATGTTTAACATGATGATATGCCTCTGTTAAAAACGCGATATAGTCATCCCTTGTAATATCACCCATCAATGCTTTACTAATAATTGGCGCAGATAATAATTCGGTTCGTGCCTGCTGGGTGGCAGTATTTAATTTTTCAAAAAAACTCATTCAGCGTGTCCTTGATAAAGTGACTCTATTTTATGTTGGAAATGTGACAATATTGCCGTTCTAACTGGTCGCCCATTTGACGTGACCAAACCTTGTTCGAATGTCAGCGGTTCGATTAATCGAATCCACAGTTTTATGTTGGCGTAATCAGGTAAACCACTATTAATATGATCAATCCATAATTGAATGGTGTCATCCGTTGTGGTGTTATCGCGTGGTCTGACTAAGGCAACACAAAATGGTTGGGCATCACCAAAGACAACACATTGTTGTAATAAACCATTTGATACTAACTCGCTCTCTATCCACTCTGGATTGATGTTTCGCCCAAAACTGGAAATAAGCAGATTCTTTTTACGTCCTGAAAGTGTTAAAAAACCATCGTGATCCAGCTTACCAAGATCACCGGTAGCAACCTGTGTCGGATACCAACTATCAGGTTGATCGATATAACCTAAAAACGTATTGCCACTGACGATAATTTCACCCTTTTCAATCGAAACTTGGCAAGGGGGCAAGACTTTGCCAATCGAGTCTACCCTGGAAGCACTTGGTGTATTTAAACTGACCACTGAACAACATTCAGATAAGCCATATCCTTGATATACAGGTAAACCAGATTGCTGCGCTTGTTCAAGTAACACCGTAGCTACTCGGCTACCTCCTACAGCAATGAACTTGAGTGAGCTTGGCGGTTGCCAGCCTTGTTTTACTGCACCGACCAATGCTAGCAATAGTTCTGGTAACAAAATGAGACTATTAGGTTGAAAATGAGAAATAGTAGAAAGAAATGTCGTTAAATCAAAACCACTATTGCCATTAAACCCGAGTGTTGACTGAGAAACAGCAATAACAACACCGCCAGAAAGTAACGGTGTATAAATGCCACCAATATTTTCTAATAATGTACTAAATGGCAAAATAGCAAGATGGCGAGTAGTCGTTTGTTCACTTGCTTTTAATAATGACTCAGCGACGATAATTTGCTGGTCATTGCTTAAACAGACACCTTTAGGCTGTCCTGTCGATCCTGAGGTAAATGTTATTTTGCCAGTAGCCGCAGGCAGAGTAACTTTTTTTCTGTCATCACAACGCTCAATCACAAATCCGTTGAGGTTAATGTCACTCGCACTCGACAAACTTAGCAGTTGCGACAAAACATCGTCTTTTTGATGAATAATGGCCGTGGTACCAGCACTGGCAATGGCATGTTGTAGTTGTTGCTGTGAGAAGAATAACGGCAGTGGTAACAAGGTAATATCAGCAAGACGGCTTGCCAAATCGATAATGACCCAAGCAGGACTATTATCAGCATAGAGTGCTACTACATTATTTTTATAGCCATGAAGTTGATGGCTAAGCGCTATAACTGAATTATAAAGTTCAGCCCAACTATAGCTGTTATGGTCACCGATTAATGCTAATTCATTAGGTTTTTGAATTGAATAGTCTGTAACGCAAGACCAAAAATGTGTCATGAAGCTTGTATCTGCCTCGCCATGTCATTGATTGTGTTACGGTAATTTTCTAGCATGAACTTAATTACGTCATTTCGGTTAAATAACTCAATCGCATAGTCCAAATTGCCAGCTAATACCTTTGGTTGATTATTGTAATAGCTACCCCAGGAATCACCACGGTCACTAAGACGCTGTGGATCCGCATCACACACTTCTATTGTGTCTAAATCCAGTTTAGACAGAATTTGTTGAACATGTTTTGTTGCCGTAAATACGACCCACTCAAACCCCGCTTGCTGAAGAGTGGCAGCAATAAGTATGAACAACATTTGGCTTGAACCTCTGCGGCTTGAGGTTAAATTACCGATCTCTACTATTTTATTTCTAGCGATTGGCTGTGACATTAACTTCGCCATAACAGCTTCAATAGGATCATCAAGATAATTTTCCAAAAACAACGATTTTGTAGCGTTTGCCGGTTTAAAACCGACAGCAGCCGACAGAGCACCGTTGAGTTGTGTTGATAACAGGTAAGGCAAAAAGTGTGACACTTTGGCCTGATAACTCACACTAAAACGTTCAGATATATATTCTTCAATACTATATCGTGAAGCCGATGAAGGACAATCTAATTGTATTGCTAGCAACGGTAACAACAAACGTTGACGCGATAAATTTCGTTGATCAAATCTACGGTCAATTGACTGTGATGTGTTTATTGCTTCCATAGAAAGCCCTTTAAATAATTCTACGGGTGAGAGTTTAGTTACTATTTCTTAAAACAATCTTAATAATAAATTTACCTAAGCTTTAAGGCTGTCAGCAACACTTTCATGTACTGATAATAATGCCGGAATAACAAGTAATACCAATACCGTTGCGAACATTAATCCAAAGGAAATAGATACCGCCATAGGAATTAAAAATTGGGCTTGCATTGATGTTTCAAATAACAGCGGTGTCAAACCACCTATCGTTGTGAGTGAGGTCAGTAATACCGCTCTCAGTCTTTGAGTTGCTGAATTAATAATAGCCTCATCTGTTGCTATACCCTTTTCACGTTGATGTTTGAAAAAGGTCACGAGAATAATGGAATCGTTGACGACAATACCTGACAAGCCAAAAATACCGAATAACGACAATATAGTTAAATCAATCCCCATAAGCCAGTGACCAAACAAAGCACCAATTAAACCAAAAGGTATTGCGGTCATAACGACAAGCGGCCAACCATAGGATGAAAACACCCAAGCTAAAATCAGATAAATCAGGATGAATGCTAGAATAAGTCCTTGTTTCATATCACCTATCGTATCGGCTTGTTCTTCAGCACGACCTTCATAAGCAACACTGACACCATAACGAGAAATCAGGTCTGGAATAACTGACTGTTGTACATCCTTGATAATCAGATTGCTATTATTAAGTGTTGAATCAACCGTTGCAGTAATGTGAATCGCTAACTGACTGTCAGTATGTCTTAATACATCAAAGCCGCGTCTTGCTTCAAAATCAACCACACTGGTTAATGGTGCACTGCCACCATTAGGCAAACGAATCATGAAGTTTTCCAAGGTTGAAAGCGTGTTACGTTCACTATCAGGTAGCATTACTCGAACTTCGACTTCATCATCACCATCCTGGAAGATTTGCACAAGTTGACCATCAAACGCTGCGCGTAATTGTTGGCCGACATTATTTGCTGTCAGACCTAATACGTCGCCTTGCCCTTTAACCCGATAGATAAGTTGTTCCTGGCCATAGGGCATATCGTCTTCGATTGCACTGACACCGGGATAGTGTTTCAAGGCTTCAGCAACTTCATAAGCCGCTTTTTTTAATGTTTCAGCATCTGCACCACTCAAACGAATATCAATATCACTGCCGGGAGGACCAGTGCGACGCTCTGATATGGTAAATGTTTCGATGCCAGCCGGTAATGTGACGTTTTGTCTCCAAACACGCAAAAACTCACTGTTACGCACATCACGGTGATCTGGTGATACTAACTCAACCTGAACTGAACCAAAACGCTCATCAACCTGTGAAGAACTACGTTGGCCAGCAGTGCTGGCACTGCCAATACGTGTGACAGCTACAACGACCAGCTCAGGACCCAGTTCATTTTTGGTGAGTTCTAATGCATCGTTAACATGCGCAAGAAATGCCTCAACTTTTGATGACGGCGTACCGGCAGTGAAACGTGCATTAGCATTGATATTGGTACCTTCTGGTGAAGGGAAGAAAGTGAAATGTACCCTGCCTCCAGCCAATAAGCTGATTGCCAGGATCAATAAGGCTAATGCCATACTAATGGTTACCCAACGATATTTAACCGCGGCAACAACAATAGGCCTGAATAAATCATCCCGTAAAAAATTGAATTTTTGATCTAGCCAATGCCTAAATGGTTTTGGATCGGCATGATGAATTTTATGAAAAGCATGACGTAAATGACCAGGCAAGATTAAAAAGCTTTCAAACAGAGAAGCAATAATGACGCAAATCACGACAAAAGGAATATCAAACAAGATATTACCCATGGTGCCACCAATCAACATTAAGGGTAAAAACGACGAAATAGTGGTCAGAGAAGATGAAATAACCGGAGCTAACATTCGGCGAGCCCCACCTTCAGCTGCTTCAAGTGAATGTTCGCCACTTTGATAATGTGCCAAACCATCTTCACCAACGACGATAGCATCATCAACGATGATCCCAAGTGCCATGATTAAGCCAAATAGACTGATCATGTTAATGCTACCGCCAAATATATACATAACAAATAAGGTAGCCATAAATGAGATCGGTATACCTATAGCGACCCATATAGCAACACGTCCATGCAGAAATAAAAACAAGATAGCTATTACTAAAACTAAACCACCTAAGCCATTGTTTAGTAATAAATTCATCCGTTCTTTAATTAATTTCCAACTGGCATCATAGACTTCGATCGTGACGCCGTGTGGTAGTTGCGATTTATTATCTTGCAACCATTGATCTAAAATCTTGGCTGATTTAAGTGAATCTGCATTTTCTGTGCGTTGTAGTTCAATTTCAACAGCAGGTTTGCCTTGATAATACACCGACACTTGTTTACGCATGGGGCGGCGTTCAACATCAGCGACATCACCCAAATACAATAAACCACCCTTATAATCAGCTTTGAGTGGTAATTGAGCAAAGGCCAGCGCGTCACGGCGTTGATCTAAACTACGCAACTGTCGAGCAGTAGCATCATTACCAATTTCACCTGCTGGCAGATCCCGGCTAAGCTCACTGACACGTTGACCGACATTAGCCAAACTCATGCCCAGCGATTCCAATTGCCTGGTTGACATCTGAATAGCGATTTCTTCTTTCGGTAATCCAGTGATACTAATTCTGGAAATGCCTCTATCAAGCAGATCATGTTCAATCTTATGCACTAAGTGCCGAAGCTCGCCTAAGGATCCATCCGTTGTGATAAGCATACGTGCCACACCTTCATAGCGAGTAACCAAAGTAACTTCAGGGGTTTCCGAATCAGTCGGTAAATTACGCAGTTGAGCCACTTGATCTTTGACTTGGTCAAGCGCCTTGCCCATATCAGTACCTTCTTCAAAGGTTAAGGTCACCACTGACATGCCGTAGGATGAGGTTGAGGTCATTTTGTCAACAAAATCGATAGAACGTAGCTCTTGCTCGACTCGACTTGAAATTGCATCTTCAACATCTTCAGCACTCGCTCCACGCCATTCAACTCTGACATTAATAATATCGAGGGCAAAGGTTGGGAAAAACTGAGTGTTGAGACGTGAAAGCGAGGTTAAACCAGCTAGAATCATGATGATCATCAACAGGTTTGCAGCAACCTTATGTTGTGCAAATAAGGCTATAAAATCATTATGTTTAGTCATTTAAACTCTCAACTTTGAGACCGGTAATGGCATTGGGCAGCTGAGTGCTGACTATCTTATCCCCCGTTTTAAGCTGATTACTTGCGATCAATAACTGTTTTTCACCGCTATCCGTAGTTATTTCACCAATGCGTGTAATAGTAATGGTTTGCAAAAAACCATCTTTGACTTGATATACAGAATCCAAGCCATACAAAGCATCATAAGGAATAGCTATCACATTATCTTGTTGTGTGAGCGTCAGGGTCAGTTGTATAAATGTCCCAATCGCAAGTGATTGATCATCGCTGTTCAATTTAAATAAACCATCAATACCACCACTATCACTGGCAACTTCACCAGATAACCGTGCCAGTTTGAATTGTAATAACTGATCGGCAACTGATGCCTGAGCTGTAACAACCTGCCCTTCAGATAACATCCTACTAATCTTATCAACCAATCGACCAGGAATTTGGGCTCTGACTTCAAGTTGAGATAGGTCATAGGTTGATAGCAACTGATCACCAATGCGTACCCGATCGCCTATTGCAACATTTAATTTGGCAATTCGCCCATCAAACGGTGCTGTAATAGTACAACGTGATAGGTCAAGTTGAGCCTGTTCTAATAATGCTTGAGCACGACTTTGTTTTGCTTGAAGTTGAGCCAAACGGGATGGATGTTGAGCGATATCGTGTTCAAGTTTTTTGAGTGTCACTATTTGTTTTTGTTCGGCAGCCAACGCATCTTCAAGACTGGATTGTGATGCTAATCGTGTTTGTTCGAGTTTTTTAGATCTGGACACTGCCTTTTGTGACAGTTGCAATAATTGTTTTTCATTTTCAAGAACGGCTTTGTCGTGATTATAGGTTGCAATTTCACTTTGTATTTGGGCGCTTATTTCATCCAGATCAGCTTGCCGTTGTGTAACAATTAGACCTGCATCGCGATCATCAAGTTTTATTAATATATCACCTGTTTTTACGGTGTCGCCTTCAAACGCATTAATTGTGATGACATCAGCTGATAATGCAGCGTTTAAACTTGCTTGAAAAGGCGTTTCAACACGGCCATAGACTGTGATTTGTGGTGAATAGCTTTGTGGAGAAACACTGACGGTATTTACCCGCCACACTTTTTGTGGCTTGGTCATTGTTCGGCTTTCTGGCTTGGTTTTTATCATTGATACAAAGATAACAATTGCGATAATTAGGATCACAATTGGTAAGACAAGACGCTTAAGCAAACTCATTTCTCCTTGTTTATTCAGCCAAAACTTCATATTGGTTTGGCTTGTAACAGCAACAATAGACTTTAGCCATGAAATGTTGGTTCCGAATCATTTTGGTTAACTATAATTCTTCGGGTAAGTGTTGTCGCTCTAAAATCAACTTTTCTGGCGTGATTAAACTCGCTTTTAAGTTCGGAAACGCACTCACAATGGATACTAATACAGCTGAGAAATAAGGTAATGACTGTACCAATAACACTACTATCCATAACAGCATATCCCATGTTTCTATTGATGCTTGACTATACAGGGTTGCCGCTGCAGACCATAATGCCAGCATAATTAAGCATTCTTCCGAGGCTGCACCAATTGCGTGAAACAACGCAACAGATTGCTCTTTTTTAGGTGTTCTAATAAAAGGACGACCTGTCGTAAATATGCCTAACCACATGGCTTTAGCTATGGTATGAGATAACGCCAAGCCAGCAAAAGCAGCTGCAATAGTTTCTCTAATCGAAGCCACAATTTGTACACCATGATACAAATAGACAACTTTGGCTATTTTGAAACAGAATAACGCTAAGGGTAATACTGAAAAAATGATCAAGGGTGGATCAATTCGTGTTGGCATGTAAATTAAGGCCAATGACCAGGCTAATGCAGCAAAATTGAAGATCAAGTTGATGCCGTCAGCAATCCATGGCAGCCATCCAGCGATAAAGTGATAACGTTGGCCTGTCGTCAATTTGCTTGCGGATTTGCCTAATAGTTCATTAGCGTGATATTTCAAGATCTGCATCGCACCATAAGCCCAACGAAAGCGTTGTACTTTATAGTCATTAAATGTATCAGGCATTAAGCCTTTGCCATAACTGTGTGAGGTATAAACAGCTTGATACCCTGCTGAAAATAGCATAAAGCCTAATTGAGCATCTTCGGTGATCGTATGCTCACCCCAGCCGCCCACTTCTTCCAAACAACGGCGTCTAACCATCGTCATCGTGCCATGTTGGATAATGGCATTTCGTTCATTGCGCGTAACCATCCCGATATGGAAAAAGCCACGATATTCAGCAAAGCACATGGCTTTGAACGCATTTTGTTCAAAATCACTATAATCTTGTGGTGCCTGAACAATGGCGACGTGAGGTTGATGAAATTGTGGAACCAGATCTCGTAACCATGTTGGTTCGACACAATAATCACTGTCAATTACAGCAATGACAGTGGCATTGTCCGCTGTTTGAGTCAATGCAAAGTTTAATGCACCGGCCTTAAAGCCAGCTAAAGGCGATTTATGAAAAAAGCGAAAGCGTTGACCTAAGGTTTGGCAATGTTGTTCAACCGGCTTCCAAACGGCCTCGTCTTTGGTGTTATTGTCGATAACGATGACTTCAAATCGTGGATAATCAAGTTTAGCCAACGCATTGAGCGTATTGATTAGCATGTCAGGTGGTTCGTTATAAGCGGGCACATGAATTGACACCATCGGTAAGTCATCATCATTGACCTTAATCGGTTTTAACGCGCGACGCCGTCCTTTAACCCAAAGCGTTTCAGCCCACTCATGTGCCTCTATCAACAGCACCATGATCACGCCTAGCATACCCAGCATCAATACTATACCTACCAAAACACCGCCTACAGTCATATATTGACGTGAGTAATCGTATGCAATCCATACCACCACTGTTGTTAGTAGATAGGCAATCATCGCTAAAAAGATTCTGCCACGACGGTTTAAGCTTGTCGCATCGGTCAGTAATAAAGCAAAAATGATCGCTGCTAACAGTACCGATATTGCAGCTATAGATTGCCATTCTGGTACCCCAACTATGGGTTTTACAAATTCAAATTTGGCATGTCGATCGGCATCGTAAACACCCCAATATGCACCGACCGCGCCTTCTATTTGTCGTTTCCATGGCTGATCAAAGGCTTCCATTACATAGTAGGTGTAGTCTTTTTCTTCGGCTCTGTTTAGAAAACGACGAAGAAATTTTGCCTGTTTAGCTTCATCAGCAACGGCTTGTTTACGAGTGCGTCCATTGCTGGGCCAACCTACTTCAGCGATGACAATCGGCTTATGTGGAAACATTTCCTGAAGTTGTTGCATACGTTGATCAATATAATCAACAGCATTGTCATTATCGACCCCTTCCCAATAAGGCAACATATGCACAGCTATAAAATCGACATAGTGTGCCAGCTCAGGATGTTCGATCCACACATGCCATGGTTCAGCGGTACTTACTGGCATACCGACTTCTGCACGCACATGATTTAAGTACTGGCCTAAAAGGCCAATTGGCACATCATTACGTAAAATAGATTCGTTACCGACGATGACACGTACAACATTACTACGATTTTTGTCAGCAATCTTAATGACTTGCTCAACTTCAACCAGATTATTTTGTAGTCGATTATCTATCCATGCACCTAACGCGACATTTAAATTATGTTTTTTTGCCAGCCTGGGTACGTCTGCCATAGCACCAGCAATAGTATAGGTTCGAACTGAATGGGTTTTGCCCGACAATAATTGAAGATCTTGTTCAATTTGTTCAACGCTTGGCAAATTACCCACACTGGGATCGTGTTGTGCTCGCATAGGTGAAAATGAAAAACCCTTTATTATCACGGGCCACATTGGTTCAATTTCTGGGCGATTAATATAAGCTAAAAAACCATAGGTCACGGCCGCAACAATCACGGCAATCAGAATATTGATTCGTATCATTTTATTTACCTGGCCAAATCAGGCATAAAGATAGTTGCAACTATAGCCGTGGTCATTGGGTTTGCAGTTAAATTAATACAGTGGGTCATTCCCGCACAAGCGGGAATCCAACGACTGCTAACAGTTTCACTGTCTATGGATCTCCGCATTGGCGAGGATAACAAAAGATGAGTTTCTACAGATTGACCTGTCATCGGTATAGTTATCTAAACCGAGCTATTTCGGGTCAGTTGTAATGGCAACACGCACTGCATCAAGTTTTAGTTGGGCGTTATTGATCGCCTCTGCCAATACCTGTTTACTTTGTTGAAGGTAATCAATTTCTTGTTGCCTAATATTAGGATTAACTTGAGCAAGCGCAGTTAATCGTTCAATTTCAGAAGACAAATGCTGTTGCATTTTTTGTTGGGCTTGTTCAATCATCGATTTTTGTTGTGCCAACACATGGTTTTTTGCACCATCTATCAATGCGCTTATTTGAGGGCGAGCATGACGAACCAGTTCTTGCGCCGTTGCCTTAGGTATACGACCAGCAAGATCATTAAACTCATCTTGCTCAAATACATCACTGTAATCACGACCTTTGTCATTGATCAAACAACGGACATAAGATTGATTTAGGTAGCGACTCAATTGAAGATATCGTGGTGCTGAACAGTGCATAGTGAAAATAGCTTCAACCAGTAATGTTCCGGCAGTTAGTTTGTCAGTAGCCAGCGTACAAAAAGCGCTGTTACCAAAATCACTATGGGTAATCATATCCAGACTACCCAGCACCATCGGGTGTTCCCAGCTTAAAAATGCCATGTCTTCACGTACTAATGCACGATGACGTTTATAGGTTGCTGTCATACCATCTTCAGGTAAAGCCGGAAACTGATGATGCAACATGTGGTTGCCTGGTTCTAAAATGACACTGTCAGCACTATGTGTTTGTTGTTCCACCCCATACTCATCAAAAACAGCATCCATAAACGAGGCTAATTCATAGGATCTACCAGCATCTTCCAAGTCAGCGACCAATTCATTAGCGACAGTTAGATTGCATGAATTAAGCTCTAACAAGCGATCACGACCTTGTTGTAAGCTTGCTAAGGTTTGTTTAGTAAGTTGTTGTGTTTTATCAATTAAATTAGTGATTTTTTGGGTGTCAGTTGTATTATGCAGACAATAGTCAAGCTCGGTAATGACGGCTTGTTGGATAGTGCTGCCAGCTGGAAAAACACGTTCAAATGCATTCATACCCTCATGGTACCACTGCAATAAAATCGCTTGAGCCGAATTGCCATAATATGGCACGTGAATATGAACATCATGGTGCTGACCAATGCGATCCAAACGTCCGATACGTTGTTCTAATAAGTCAGGATTAAATGGCAAATCAAATAAAATTAAATGATGAGAAAATTGGAAATTGCGACCTTCGCTACCAATTTCAGAGCAAATCATGATCTGAGCGCCCTCTTCCTCATCAGCAAAATAAGCGGCAGCGCGATCACGATGCACCAATGATAAACCTTGATGAAAGACCGATGTTCTAAACCCTTTGCTAATTCGTAAATAAAGCTCTAACGATTGTGCAGTATTGGCATTGGCACAAATAATCAGAATTTTTTCTTTTTTATGTTGAGTTAACCAATCACTTAACCATGTAACTCGCGAGTCTAGCTCTAACCATTCGTCACCCAATAACTGCTCAGATTGAATCAAGGCCATGGTGTCAGCTTGGGCTGATTGTTGTTGATATGCGCTTGGAATAGCTAAAGGATAACTATGTAAAAAGCGTTGTGGGAAACCTGCAACAACATCACGGGTATTTCTGAATAAAATACGGCCAGTACCATGTCGGTCTAATAATGCACTAATCGCATTGTGACGAGCGACATCAAAATCTTCAGCCGTATTAAGCTCATCTGCACTGGCTTTACCAAGATAGTTGCTGAGCGTTGGAACAATCGTAGTCAAATGTGTTTGAGCATCATCAGCTAATAGGGCAGTTACCAAGTCAGATACCGGTTGATACTGTGCTTCTTGCTGACGGAATAGATCTAAATCATGATAGCGATCAGGATCTAATAAACGTAAACGTGCAAAGTGACTTTCGATGCCTAATTGCTCAGGTGTCGCTGTTAATAACAATAAGCCGGCAACATGTGATGATAAACCTTCAATGGCGAGGTATTCTGGACTAGCATTATCGTGTTGCCAATGCAAATGATGGGCTTCATCAACGATCATTAAATCCCACTGCGCGGCTTGTGCATCACGATAAATAGCAGGATTGGAGGTCAACGTAGATAAATTACACAATACCAACTGAGCACTATCAAACGGATTGCTATCATCCGCTTCAGTTAAGGCCTCATGTCTTTCTTGATCCATAATCGTAAAAGACAGATTGAAACGACGTAACATTTCAACTAGCCATTGATGAATCAAACTATCAGGCACCACAATCAAGACCCGATCAGCACGCCCCGTTATTAATTGCTGATGAATAATCAGACCCGCTTCAATTGTTTTACCAAGACCAACCTCATCTGCCAGCAAAACTCGTGGCGCATAACGTGTTGCAACTTGGTGCGCAATATAAAGCTGATGAGGCAATAGTTGAACGCGTGCGCCCATTAAGCCAAAGACAGCAGATTGTTGTAAACGATGTTGGTGTGCCAAGGCATCAATTCTTAATTCGAATTGACTATTTTTATCGATCTGCCCTGCAAATAAACGATCTTGCGGCTGACTGAACTGGACATTACTATCCAGATCCATTTCATGAATACTGACATCATTACCTTGATCGTCATGGCCCTGGTATATAAAACAGCCATTAAACTCGTGCCGTTCAGTAATGACAAAACCCACACCTTCACCAGTGTTAACCCGTTCACCAACGGGATATTGCACCCGACTTAGCGGTGCAATATCGGCTGCATACGTTCGAAGTTCGCCGGAGGCAGGAAACACAATTTCGATACGTCGACCAGAGGTTTCCTTAATAATGCCCAGCCCTAACTCCGCTTCGCTATTACTAACCCATCTTTGACCAACTGCAAACTGCGTAACTGACAAAACGATTAACCTCAATATGACTAAATTTAACAGCGGAATTTTACCAGTGAATGGACGTGATTACGCTGTTTTATTTTAGATTTTATGGTGAATGAATAATTTTGTTTATTTCAGGCTATACGAGTCTATCTTTACAGAATCTTCAATATGAGATAGTGCAAGACTATATTTCCCTAATGTAATCATGCTATTAAAACAAGCAGGGCTACTAAGCGCTATTTCTTATCCAGTATTCAGATCAAGTTATTTGCGTTATGTAATTTTTCTAGCTCTAATGGCGCGCCCTTTTATTTTACCTTGCGCTAGATAATTCAGTGCTTGTCGTAAGGCTGTTCGTTCAACGGCAACATAACTCGACATATCAAAAATATCGATTTTTCCAATTTGCGAACCATTTAAACCGGCATCACCAGTCAAAGCGCCTAGAATATCACCCGGACGCAGTTTATTCTTGCGTCCGGCATCAAGTTGAATGGTGATCATGCTTGGCTCAAGTGAAAAACCAGGATCACGATCTAACGATGCTGGCACATCACAAATGCACGGTTTTTTCTGGTATTTTTCGATGGCATTGATGCGAACAGCTTCAGCTTCGGTAAATAAACTTAATGCCATACCTGTTTCCCCCGCTCGCCCTGTACGACCAATACGATGTACATAGATTTCAGGGTCACGCGGTAATTCATAGTTAATTACGGCTTGTAATGATTTGATATCAAGGCCACGGGCAGCAACATCTGTTGCCACTAAAACCGAACAACTATTATTGGCAAAACGGACTAAGACTTGATCTCGTTCTCGTTGTTCTAAATCGCCATGAATAGCTAGTGCTTCAATGCGATGTTCACGCAAGAAACTTGCAACTTCATCACATTGTTTTTTTGTATGACAAAAGACGACGGTTGATTGCGGTTTATAGTGTTCAAATAACGCCAATAAAGTGGAATTACGTTCATGTTTTTTTACTTCGTAAAATAACTGCTGTATGACATTGGGTTTATGCTCAGACTCAACCGTCACTGTAATAGGGTTACGTTGAATCGATTGACTCATCTGCTTTATTGTATCGGGATAAGTGGCTGAAAATAATAAGGTTTGGCGGGATTTTGGTGTCTGAGAAATAATATCTTGCATCACCTCAGCAAAGCCCATGTCTAACATTCGATCGGCTTCATCCAAGACTAATGTTTTTAGATCAGCTAATTTCAACGTACCCTTACCAAGATGATCTTGCACGCGGCCTGGTGTACCAATAACGATATGTGCACCATGCTCAAGCGAACCAATTTGTGGACCCAATGGTTTACCACCGCACAACATGACACATTTGATATTGGGCACAAAGCGAGCAAGTTTACGGATTTCTTTACCAACCTGATCGGCTAATTCGCGAGTTGGACATAAAATCAAGGCTTGTACGCCAAAAAAACGAGGATTTATCGTATTGAGTAGCCCGATACCAAATGCCGCTGTTTTACCACTGCCGGTTTTTGCCTTGGCGATTAAGTCCTTGCCTTTTAATACATGTGGCAGACTTTGAGCCTGAATCGGCGTCATTGTGCTATAGCCAAGCGAGTTTAGGTTTTCAATTTGAGCAGCGGGAAGAGAAAGAGAAGAAAAGCTGTCACTAGCCATCGTAAAGTCACCACAAGAAAATGACACGATCATACCAGAGTGACTAAAGCTTAGATTAAATGATTGCTGTGATTACGCAGTTATCGATCGCTGATATGTTGCAGATATGTTACATTGCGATACCAATTTGTAGATGATTAACGTAACAATGGCAACTGATCTTTTTACGATTTCAAATGACTATACCGTTGAATATGAAATCAAAAAATCACTTTTTATAGGCTCAATCATGCCTTGTCATAATGAGCGCGAAGCCTTGCAAAAGTTGCAACACCTAGCGTCACAACATACACATGCCAACCATCTTGCATTTGCATGGCGGATCAGGCAGCCAGATGGATTCATTAATGAACGGTGCAATGATGCTGGCGAGCCTTCTGGTACGGCTGGAAGACCCATATTAGCGCCACTTGAAGGTGGAAACATTATCAATGCTGTTGTTGGTGTCGTTCGTTATTTTGGCGGTATAAAACTAGGCACAGGTGGTTTGGCCAGAGCCTATGGTACCGCAGCTAAAATGGCTATTGAGTCTGCCAGTTTGCAACCTTGGGTCAAAATGGCTACATTTACAATGACGATTGACTATTCACAATTACAGTTATTGGAATACCATCTTGCTAAATATCAAGGAAAGATAACACATCAGGAATTTACCGATAAAATTCTGGTAACAATTGAATTAGCAGAGCAATATAAGCCATCGATAACGTCACTTTTTAGTGCTTATTAAAAATTATATCTACAAAAGAAACTTAACGGCAAAACCTAGGTTGGGCTCGACCCTGACAACTTCAGATAATAAGATTGGAGCATCGTCAATTTCTAATGTTTGAACTTCGACCTTATTTCCACGTTCAACGATAACTTCATCTGTACAAAACAAGAACATGCCTGTTTCCGAAAAATCACGCATTTCGAGAATCACCTCAGATTGAGGCGATGTTAAGACACGAATATTGGCGCGATGGGCAATTCGCTCATAGTCACGTTGATTTGTTGTCATTCAGTTCATTCTCGTAGCCTGATTACGAGGCCTAGTCTTCATAGTTAACTTCAGTTCTGGATAAGCACAGCCATCCAGCACCTTTTAGCGACTATAGCATAGAGAAATACAAGCAGGCTATTCTAAATCAATGAGATATCTTGGATACCTAATCTAACATCTATCAATAATCTTACATCATAGTGGCAATTGACTCGCAATAAGTCCAATAACACCACCAAATACACCGCCCCAGACGACTAACCAACCTAGATGATCACGAATCATTTTTTGAATAATATCTTTGACCATCAAAGGTGTTAATTCACCTAAGCGAGCAGTTACAACCTGTTCAATTTGTTGCTGAATATCATGATTTGTCGGTGTACTTGTGAGTTTATTACGAACACTGGCTTGAAACGATGCGCTATGCGCCATGTCATTTAATGCCAATTTCATTTTCACGATAAAGGGATCTTTTAACGGTGTTAAGGCACTAGCGCCACCAAACATACCTAACATACTGCCAAACGATGATTCCATAATCGTTTCAACTAAACTGTCATAGGTTGATGATAAGTCTATTTGATCGATCACATCATGAAATTCAAAATGATGATGACTGGTTTCAGTCACCATCTCGCCCAGAAAACGTTCAAGATTTTGTTCGCTAAAAAACTGTTCCATTACTAATTGATGAATGCCCAATTTGAACTCTTCAAAACGGGCACTAATCACACCGGAGCCATATAAACCGGGTACTTTTTCAAATAGCATGTGAATAGCTAACCAATTGGTGACACCACCGGCTAATGCAAATAGTCCAATTGATAAAACAGGTTCACGCAAAGGTGTATCTAATGCCAGCCCTGTTGCTACAAGGCTGGCAGCTATTACGTTGGTAATAATACTTTTATTCATCGGTCCACTTGCTTAATGCAGCAATGATTTGTTGAGCTTGATCTTTACTCGAAATATTAAATTTCGAACGCTGGCTATATTCACCATTGCGTTTTTGATAGCGACGAATGGTGTATTTATCTGGACCAAATTCGCCTGTTTTGCGATCTAAATCTTGATATCGGTACATCAATGTTGCCCATGCACCTTTGGTTAAGACGACTTTATCGAGTTCCTTGACGGTCATTTCATCACCTTCGTGATATTCAACCGTTAATTCATCTACTGTTTCAGCCATGTGTGTTCCTTAAATTTAAGAGTTACTATAAAAACGGGTTAATACTTTATTTAATAAGTAGGCATCTTGACTACCAGCTAGTTCACGAATCGAATGCATGGCAAAGGTCGGCACCCCTATATCAAGTGTTCTTACGCCTAATGCGCTCGCTGTCAGTGGGCCAATCGTGCTGCCACAAGCCATATCAGTTCGTACCACAAAGTCTTGCACCGGTACATCTAACTGTTGGCATAGTTGACGAAAAAAGGCACTGGTTTCGCTATTGGTTGCATAACGTTGATTGGCATTAGTTTTAATGACAGGACCATGATTGAGTTTTGGTCCATGCTCAGCATCATGTTTGTCTGCAAAATTGGGGTGTATGGCATGTGCATTGTCAGCTGAAATCATAATTGAACGCTGTATCATCCGATGATGTTGTTCAATATCAGAACATAATCGCATTAAAACTGATTCTAGCAAGGAGCCTTGGGCACCGGATGTTGACATGCTGCCGACTTCTTCATGATCGGTGCAAATTAATAAATTTGCGACGTGTTCATCATCATGTATCAGTGCATTTAGACCAACATAACAACTCAATAAGTTATCCAATCGTGCACTGCTGATAAAGTCTTTATTTAGACCTGTTAATGCTGCCGGTTGCGTATCGTACAGGCTAATTTCATAGTCAAGTACCTTGGTGATATTGCAGTCAGGATAGTCAATTAAAACCTGGTCACGCAGTAATTCACGAAAATTAAATTTTTGGTCGTCAATACCCTGAAAAATAATCGGTGGTAAATGTAATTGCGGATTAACGCTACGACTTTGATTAACATCTCTATCTAAATGAATCGCTAAACTCGGAATGACAGCAAGTGGCTTTTTGAAATTGATTAAGGTATGTTGAATCTGATCATCTGAGTCGACATAGCTTACGCGTCCAGCCATTGATAAATCACGATCAAACCATGGATTCAATAAGGCACCACCATACACTTCAACACCCAACTGCCATAAGGAATGACTGCACGTTTCAGGTTGTGGTTTGACCTGAAGGCACGGACTATCAGTATGTGCCCCCACCATACGAAAGCCTATTTCAGCCAAGTCCTGATTTGGTAGATTAAATGCAACAATCGAGGAATCATTTCGAGTGACAAAATAACGTCCTGCTGACAGTGTCCCCCAGCTGTCACGTTCGTCCAATGGTTTATAGTTATGTTGAATCAGTTTTGCCTTCATCATTTCCACTGCATGGAATGGTGTTGGTGAGGCATCCAGGAATTGGCATAATCCTAAATTGAAATCATCAAGCATGAGATCTGGGTTCATATTTCTAGTTCAAGGCAAAAGAAAGAGGATGATACCGAAAATTGTACACAATTAATCATTATCGTTAGTGTCATCAGTCGTTTTTTGTTTGCGAATGCGACGTGCTAAACCACCATGCATCCGACATCTATCAGCTAAAGCGCCTCTATCCCAGCCTTCAGGTGGTCGAATTGCAACGGAGTTTTTACATCGTTTACCATTATTTAACGGAGCGCCACATTCAGGACGGTAACGTTTCGCTTTTTCCCAACCTTCCAGTGTCTGTGTTGCTTTTCTAATTACTTTAACGTCACGTGGCGATAGTGTGCTTTGGTTAACAGCCTGCGTTTTTTGATCGGTATTACGCCACCAATAACGAACAACCGGAACGGGTAAACCAAAGCGCCGAGCCAAATCATCGGGTTTTCTATATATTTCCAATTTTAATAAGGTTATAGCTGCTTTTTCTAGACTAGCTGTAAATTCACGACTTTGTTCAGGTTTCATCTAACTTAGTTTCATATAAGGTCGCTGTGCCCATCAGAAAGTGCAATGACTTCTTCAGTTAAATCTTCAACCTCGCTTTCAGGTTTAGCAATGTCACGAACTGATATGCCTGCATCAATAACAGATTGAGTTGTGCCAGTAATAAGTGGGTGCCATTGTGGTAACGGTTCACCTTCAGCTAACAGTCGATATGCACAGGTTTCTGGTAGCCAATCAAAATAGTGCGCATTATCGACACTTAATTGAAGGCAATCTGGCATACGTGTTTTACGATTGTCATAATCGGTACAACGACACGTTGGAATATCTAATAGCGAGCACGCTGCGCGCGTGTAATAGATACGACCATCGTCTTCATCTTCCAATTTGTTCAAACAACATCTGCCACAGCCATCACACAAGCTTTCCCACTCGTCATGATTCATTTGACTTAAACGCTTATGTTTCCAGAATTCACTGGATGTTTTATCCTGATCGGTCATGACTGCTTGTTCTGAATTATCGACACTAGTTTCACCTTTGATTACACAATTTAACCCCAACTCGGTGTTACTGGTCGGGGAAGTTGCGATGTCTTGCTTTAAAGATCACCAAGATATCAGATCACACCTTCTGACAACACCTTACACGCTTGAACACTTAGCAAAGATACCGCCTATCGAACTGGCGATTGTTAGCGAAATCACTGATGCATTACCCAAAACTGCTGCAACTGAGTTCTTAGGTATGATTCGCAATTATCATGCATCACACATCATTCTAATAGCTAAAATTGCGCAAGGAACTAATGATGGATGGCAATTGGCTGATTTTCTTGCAATGGCTATGAAACACATTGCAGATACAACTGAGCACCACCTATTTTGCTATGCAATCGAACGCTATCAACCTAAACATGATTGGTTAAATAGCCGTTTTTGGGCTAACCCAGAGAATTATGATAAATATCGCTGGTAGTTGATAAACTTTCTGATCAAACATCGCGCTAGAATAACGTCAGATATGGCACAATAAGACCATTGACACATGATTGTCACATTACACTTATAGACTATGGCGCCATGACTGAAAATATCGATCTAAATAACCCCGAACTATACTTAAACCGTGAACTAAGTTTATTAGAATTTAATTGGCGCGTATTACAACAGGCACTAGATACTAAAGTGCCATTGCTGGAACGATTAAATTATCTGTGTATTTCAAGTACCAATCTTGATGAATTTTTTGAAGTGCGTGTTGCGGGCCTTATCCAACAGGTAGAAATTGGCGATCCTTATTTAGAAGCTGATCAAATTAGTGCCCAAGAAGCACTTAAACTTATTAATACACGTGCTCATGAGCTAGTCGAAGAACAATATCAAGTATTAAACGATGTGTTATTGCCTGAGCTTAATGCTGAAGGTATCTCTGTGCTGCCTCGCGCCAGCTGGACTGAGCAACAAACAGAGTGGTTGCGTAACTATTTTCTTGAAGAGGTTGCGCCTGTTTTAAGCCCTATGGGACTGGATTCAGCCCATCCCTTCCCTCGTTTACTTAATAAAAGTTTGAATTTCATTATTTCACTGATTGGTAAAGATGCCTTTGGTCGTAATCGTGGTTATGCGATTTTGCAAGCGCCACGAGCCTTGCCTCGTGTTATTGAATTACCTGAAGAATTTCGTAAACAAGGTGAATACAAGTTTGTATTTTTATCTTCTATTATTCACGCCTATGCAGAAGATTTATTCTATGGCATGAAAATTAAAGGTTGTTATCAATTTCGGGTAACACGTAATAGTGATTTGGCGATTGATACCGAAGAAACAAGCGACTTATTGTTAGCTATTTCTGATGAGTTAGCACAACGCAATTATGGTGATGAAGTTCGCCTCGAGATTACACACAATTGTCCTGAAGATATGGTTGAGTTCTTACGGCAACAATGTGGCATGCATCAAGATAACGTTTATCTGGTTAATGGACCTGTTAACTTAAGTCGTATTCAAGCTGTCTGCTCATTAGTAGAACGTCACGATCTCAAATTTAAACCGTTCACACAAGGAAGACCATCGGGCTTAACAGCAAATTCAGATGTATTTGCAGCAATTCGAAAACAGGATATTTTGCTACATCACCCCTACCAATCGTTTACCCCTGTTATCGATTTTCTAAAACAGGCGGCATCAGATCCCTGTGTATTAGCAATAAAACAAACCTTATATCGTACGGGTGCCAAATCACCGATCGTTGATGCTTTGGTTGCAGCCGCTCATGCAGGTAAGGAAGTCACTGTTGTTATTGAACTTCGTGCCCGATTTGATGAGGCAGCAAATGTCGAATTAGCCTCACGTTTGCAACAAGCCGCAGTTCATGTAGTGTATGGCATTGTGGGCTATAAAACTCATGCCAAGATGTTATTAATCTTGCGCCGGGAAAATAACAAATTACGTCATTACACCCACTTGGGAACTGGCAATTATCATCGCAACACATCTCGTCTCTATACCGACTATGGTTTGTTGTCATCAGATAAGCAGCTTGGCGAAGATGTCGCACACTTATTTGTGCAGCTAACAAGCTTAGGCAAGATCCCTAAAATGCATAAGATGTTACATGCTCCTTTTACACTACACGACGGTTTGATAAACCTGATCGAACGTGAAATAACACATGCCAAGGCTGGAAATCCAGCCCACATCATCGTCAAGGTAAATTCACTGGTAGAACCTGAAATGATTCAGGCTTTTTACCGTGCATCGATGGCGGGCGTTAAAGTTGAATTAATTATTCGTGGTATGTGCTGTCTTAAACCTGGTATCGAAGGATTATCAGATAACATTACGGTACGCAGTATTATCGGTCGCTTTCTTGAGCATACTCGCGTGTTCTATTTTGCCAATAATGGCGAACAAGAAGTCTGGGCAGGCAGTGCTGATCTTATGAAACGCAACTTATTACGACGTGTTGAGACCTGTTTCCCAATTGAAACTAAAAAATTAAAACAACGTATTATCGACGATATCACACTGTATTGTAATGATAATACGCAGGCATGGTGTTTAATGGCAGATGGCCGTTATCAACGGGTTGAACAGCCAGAAGGCGCTGAGTTGATTTCAGCTCAAACCACTTTACTAGAACAGCTGAGTACTAATTGTTAGGAGTCTATGGAAACCATTGCTTTTTTTAACCTTAAAGGCGGCGTAGGTAAAACTACATCAGCAGTTAATATTGCCTGGCATGCTGCTAACTCAGGAATACCAACCCTGCTATGGGATCTAGATCCTCAAGGTGCAGCAAGCTGGCTGTTAAAAAGCAAAGCTAAAAACAAGAACGAGCCCAAACGCTTTTTATCAGGCAAAACACCAATAGGTGACTTAGTAAAATCAACTGATTTTACCAATTTGGATATTATTCCTGCTGGCTTTTCATATCGTCACTTTGAACAACAATTGGCAACAGAAAGTGATCAAGGCAAACGTAATCTTATTGCCAAATTAATTGAACCTTTTGGTGAGAACTATGCCTTGGTTATTTTAGATTGCCCACCAAGCTTTTCATTATTAACTGAACAAGTTTTTGATACGGCTGACTGTTTGTTTGTGCCGATAATTCCGACATATTTATCATTGCGAACATTTGAACAAACCTACGATTTTTTCAAACAACATAAATTGAAGCCTAAACGGCTACATGCTTTTTTTACAATGGTTGATAAACGTCGTAGTTTGCATAAGATTATGATTGAGCACCCACCATCAATGCTTAAAAACAGACTACCAACCATCATTCCTTATGCTGCAATCGTTGAACGTATGGGAGACTATCGTGCGCCACTGCCCGCTTTTGATGCTAACTCAATTGTTAGCAAAGCATACTTGCAACTATGGCAGGATATAAAGCAAACCTTGTCTGAGTTTCGTTAGTTAACCTAAATCCTTGATAAGGGATAGTGCAATACTATATTAAAACAAGCAATAACCATTCAATCTGAGGAAGTGTTCGACTAAAACCATCAAGTATCATTGGATCCTTATTAACCTCAGATCTGGATAAGAATAGTTAGCTACCCTATAACGAACAATGACTTACCGACAAATAGCTAGTAAAACCACTAAAACAAGTTTTAATGACATAAGTAAGCAGTGCCTTTGTTTAGTGGAGATCAAGGCAGATTTACGCAGCAATAGCCCGGCTAGTGCAAGAAAATCTAACGCGGATAGCCACTAAAACAAAGATGCTGGATGGCTGTGCTTATCCAGAACTGAGGTTAATTAATACGTTGAGCTGTCTTTTTGTTAATCAAACGTCATATCCTCCGGTAGATAGAGCATGCCTACATGATCACTAAAACTATAAGGCATGGCTCGCTTGCAATAACTGATAGATATTTTCTGCAATCAGTCTATATCCTTGTGCATTTGGATGTATTTGATCAGACTTTAGACTAGCTTCCATTTCAACGTATCGAATTACATCAGCTTCAATCGGAATAGCATGTTCTGTCGCCAGATTTTGGTATAAATCGGGCACATCCAATGTTAAGCTTAATGCCGGAACAGCAACCAGTATAACTTGAGCACCGCTCGCTTGAATTATCTTAATCATTTGTGCCAGATTACGCTCTAACTGCACAATATCAAGTCGACGAATTAAGTCATTGCCGCCATGGCATAAGATAACTAATTTGGGTGATATATTGGCTAATACATGCGGTAATCGTTCAAGTCCAGCTTGACTAAATTCACCCGGAATACCTGCATTGACGACTGTTTTGCCTGACAATATCTGCAAGATCGCGGGATAACTTTCAGTAGCACTTTCACTACCCATACCAAAAGTTAAACTATCACCAAAAGCCAGAATGACATCATCTTGTTGCAATGGTAACAGTTGGGGAACATCATCGGAACAGGCTGTTAGTATGAATAAGATAACAACAATGAAACTATACTTATGCAGTATCCGTTTCATCGTATTGTTGGAAATAAGCGCTTGAAATTGTCAGAGGTAACAGCAGCAATTGTTTCAACACTTTCGCCACGAAGCTGTGCAATAAACTCAGCAACATGTTTGACATAGGCAGGTTTATTAGTTTTGCCACGTTTAGGCACAGGTGCTAAATATGGTGCATCGGTTTCAATTAACATTCGATCAAGTGGTAATTTTGTTGCTACATCTTGTAATTGGATCGCATTTTTGAATGTCACGATACCTGACAGTGAAATGTAAAAACCAATATCCAGTGCCCGTTGTGCTGTGTCCCAATCTTCAGTAAAACAATGGATAATTCCACCCGCTTTTGCTGCATCATGTTGCTCCAGCATCGACATTGTGTCTTCTTTGGCTTCTCTGGTATGAATAATAAGTGGTTTTTTTAAGGCTTTTGCCGCTTCGATATGGATTAAAAAGCGTTGACGTTGCCAATCCAGATCACCTTCACTACGAAAATAATCTAAACCCGTTTCACCAATTGCTATTACTTTGGGATGTTGTGCTAGTTCAACCAATTGGTCAAGCGTGAATGATTGATCTTCATCAACATTAGGATGGATACCAACACTTGCAGAGATATCAGGGTAACGCTCAGCAATATCTATAACTTCTGCACAGCTTTGTTTATCAATTGCGATGCATAGAATATGATCAACGTCGTATGACTTAGCCTCAGCAATAACAGCATCAAGCCCACCCTCTTCTTGTGCCAGCAAATTGAGGTGGCAATGTGAATCTATAAACATGGAATACAATCTACATTGTGTGGGTGGCTTTATCTGACTTTAATCGCTCGGCCAAATAGTTTTCTATCTTGTTTTTTACTGATACACCAGCACCATCTAAATCACTAAAATGCACACCAATACCAGCGGCTTGGTTACCTTGCGATCCTTTGGGTGTTATCCATGCAATATTGCCTGCAACGGGAATTTTATCGGGTTCATTCATCAATGTAAGAAGAATAAATACTTCTTCGCCTAACTGATAAATTTTATTGGTTGGAATAAAGATGCCACCATTTTTCAGAAATGGCATATAGGCATGATAGAGTAAGTTCTCATCACCTATTTTTAACGTTAAAATGCCTTTTCTAGGATTCATTGCCATGCTGTTTTACCTTGATTTTAACTTTTAACAGCTAAGGTGCTAGATAATGATTTATCCATAATTGCCACCATAAACTGTTCTATTAACAATGTTTTGTTAATGTTATTTGAAGAAGATGTTAACTTTATTGCACTGATGATGCAATCGTAAATATACCAGTAGCGTTTACTGTTGTTATTAGTTAACTCGTCCTGTGAACAACATAACGTGTGCTTTATAAGATGTTGTAAGTGATGAAAGATCATTAAAGGGTCGTACTGTAGCCATTTTTTGGTCATTTCTATCGGATTTGCATCGCCTGATAACAATGATTCAAAATCACTATTAAGCGACTGAATTTGCTCAGCTAAACCATTTTGTAACATAGTTAAAGCCGCTAAAGGAGCACCATTCGATAACGGTAATATCAATGCTAATGTTGCACTATCAATCTGTTGTTGCTGTTCTAACCATTCCAGTGTCAATTGTGGTTCGGGAGATGATAATTTCACGGTTTGACACCGACTAATGATCGTAATTGGCAAACGATCTGATTGAGCTGTCACTAAGATAATAAGCGTATTATTCTGTGGCTCTTCTAACAATTTTAATAGGCTATTAAAGGCACTTATTGTCATTTTGTCAGCAGGATTAATTATTACTGTTTTCCAGTTGGCAACAGTTGGTGTCAGTTCTTGTTTGTCTTTCAATGAACGAATTTGTTCTATCTTGATAGAAGACGAGCCTTGTTCAGGTACGATTGCAGTATGATCAGGATGATTACCCGAAAAAAATAGATTGCAACTATGGCATTTACCACAGGCACTATCTGATTCAGCAGACTCACACAACACGCTTGCGACCATGGCATTGGCAAATGAAGCTTTACCTAATCCTGCCACCCCGGAAACGATAATGGCATGCGCTAGCCTTTGTTGTTTTTGCTGTTCACAAAAACGCTGCCATTGTTGTGCTTGCCAAGGATATAAAGCGATATTAATAGTCATTATATGCTGTCGAGGATCGCACTAAGTTGCTGTTCAATATCCGAAATAGAACGACTAGAATCAATCACTTTGATTCGTGAAGGTTGATGTTTTGCTCTTTGCAAATAACAGTCGCGAATTTTTTGAAAAAAATCGACTTCTTCTTGCTCAAAGCGATCTTTACCTTGATTTCGACTAAGTACACGCTGTTGGCCTAACTCAACCGGCAAATCAAATAGAAAGGTCAGATCTGGCTCAAGTCCATTTAATGTCCATTGAGCCAGTTGTTCAATTCGTTGTTGTGAAATGCCTCTGCCACCACCTTGATAAGCAAAAGTCGCATCGGTAAAACGGTCTGAAATAACCCATTTACCCGCATCTAAAGCTGGTTTTATAACTTGGGCAACATGTTGTGCTCGTGCTGCAAACATCAATAATAATTCAGTATCAACAGCCATAGCTATGTCGGAAGGCGTCAGCAATAATGAACGGATTTGTTCGCCAAGAACAGTGCCACCTGGTTCACGCGTGACCACAAGCTCTTTACCTTGTGCTGTCAGATAGTTTTTTATGAAGGTAAGTTGCGTTGACTTACCCGCGCCTTCAATACCTTCGATAGTGATAAATTTTCCGTTCATTTTAAGTCAACTGTCATTGTTATTTTTTCAACTGATAGCGTCTTACAGCCTGATTATGCTCAGACAAGGTATCAGAAAACACATGTCGACCCTCTTTGCCCATAGCAACAAAATAGAGACTAGTACCAGCTGCTGGGTGTAATGCGGCTTCAATCGACGCTTTACTGGGCAAGGCAATGGGTGTTGGCGGCAAACCGCTACGTGTATAGGTGTTATAAGGTGTATCAGTAGTTAAATGTTTACGTTGCAAATTACCGTTAAATTCATCGCCTAAACCGTAAATGACCGTAGGATCTGTTTGTAATCGCATCCCTTTTTTCAAGCGCCGTACAAACACGCCGGCAATTTGAGGTCGTTCTTGTGCAATGCCCGTCTCTTTCTCAATAATAGAGGCCATAATAAGCGCTTGATATGGCGTTTTATAGGGTAAATCATCTGCTTTGTTTTGCCATGCATCGGCTAACACGTTAGACATCAGCTGATGAGCACGAGTCAATAGTTGAACATCGGTAGTACCAGATGAAAAATAATAGGTTTCCGGGGCAAACTCACCTTCGCCATGATTATCTGGTAATCCAAGTTGCGCCATAACAAACGCTAAGTCATGCTTGGTTAAGGTCTGAACAATACGCGGATCATTGCTGATCATTGTAATCAATTGTTGTGCGGTCATACCTTCAACAATAGTCAATGGCTTTTGCACGACTTTACCGTCAACTAATTGGTCGAGTAACTGTGGCAACGTCGTATTTGCTTGGATTAAATATTCGCCAGCTTTGATTAAATGCGCTTTATTATGAAATCGACCGTAGAAATAAAGCCAATATCGGTTGGACTCAGTCAAACCTATGTCTTGCAAGTCAGTGCTAACAGTTAGCAAATTACTGCCTTGCTTAACGTTATAGACAAATCCTTGTTCAGTGACGTTAATTGGTATTGTCATAAACTGTTGAAATTGCTGCCATAACACAAATGTGATACCTGCAAATAGCAATAACAAAACTAATACAAACTGTCGTACTATCTGCATTATTTAGGACTTTTAGAAAGCAAGTTCTGAAGTAGTTGCGTAATAGGTCCAACAGGATAGGATCGGGTCTCAATCAAGCGTATAGGCCAAATACCAATAATACTATTGCACACAAATAGCTCTTGGGCATTAGTTATATCTGAACGACTTATGTCACGTTGTTCAAATTCAAGTCCATAATCTTGTGCAATTGTAATCAGTCTAGCTCGAATTATTCCAGCGATACCAGCGTGAGTTAATAATGGTGTCATTAATTTATTGTCTAGCACTACAAACAGATTCGACATTGTGCCTTCAACAATATTACCGTCAGCATTGCTCATTAGACCTTCAGCGATTGTTGGATCAGTCCATTCATTACGTGCTAACACTTGATCAAGACGGTTAAGATGTTTAATACCGGCTAAATGAACATTGTCAGATAATTGATGTTGGCAAAACCTAGCAATAATGCCTTTAGCAGTATTCTCAGTTGGATACGATGGTAGAGGATGACTTGACACAATGCGTGTAGCCGTTAGGTCGGGGCTTGCGAAATAACCTCTGCCACCACTGCCACGAGTGATGATGATTTTAATCACACCATCGTTATTAGCAAGATCATTCGAGATCTGAGTAATGTCATGTTCGAGTTGGTCAACGTGAGTGAAGTTGATGCCAAGTTTTTCGCAACCAAGCAGAAGCCGTTCTATATGCTGCTGCAAAAATTCGGCGATACCAGTGCGATAAGCAATGGTTTCAAACAGACCGTCACCATACTGTAGGCCACGGTCTGTAATAGCAATCCTGTCTTCGGTTTTTCCGTTAACAAGAATCATGTTATCAAACCTTTACACTATCTTCTTAAAAATAACTGTACCGTTAGATCCACCAAATCCAAACGAATTTGACATAGTAACATCTAGCTTCATTTGACGTGCAGTATGCGGTACATAGTCAAGATCACATTCAGGATCAGGATTATCAAGATTAATAGTGGGTGGCGCAACTTGATCGCGAATTGCCAACACACTAAATACCGCTTCAACACCGCCGGCAGCACCTAGAAGATGTCCAATCATAGATTTAGTTGAGCTAACAGCAACCGTTTGAGCCGCATGACCTAATGCCGCCTTAACCGCTTGGGTTTCACAGACATCACCAGCGGGGGTAGAAGTACCATGAGCGTTAATGTAATCGATTTGATCAGGATTAAGACCAGCATCTGCCATTGCATTTTTCATACAACGCGCCGCACCTTCACCACCAACTGACGGTGTTGTTATATGATAGGCATCAGAACTCATGCCTGAACCTGCTAATTCTGCATAAATAGTCGCACCACGTTTAATCGCATGTTCATATTCCTCTAACACCATAACACCGGCGCCATCACCCAAGACAAAACCATCACGATCTTTGTCCCAAGGACGACTTGCAGCTTGCGGATCATCATTGCGTGTAGATAAAGCTCTCGCTGCAGCAAAACCACCTAAGCCCGTTTTTGACGTTGACATTTCAGCACCACCAGCAATCATGACATCGGCGTCGCCATATTGAATCATTCGGCCGGCACTACTGATATTATGCGTACCACTAGAGCAGGCAGTGACGATTGCTGTATTAGGGCCTTTGAAACCATACATAATCGATAAATTACCACCGATCATATTGATGATATTACTCGGTACAAAGAACGGTGAAATTTTTCTTGGACCGCCATTGAGATAAGCATCATAACCGGCTTCGATACCTGGTAAACCACCAATTCCAGAACCAATAGCCACACCAATGCGTTCCGCATTTTGTTCTGTGACTTCTAGACCAGAATCTTCAATAGCCTCTTTGGCTGCAGCAATACCATAATGGATAAATGTATCCATCTTTTTAGCGTCTTTCCGAGGAATAATGGTCGTAATATCAAAATCGTTAATATTTGCACCAAATCGCACGGAAAACTCTGAAGTATCAAAAACAGTGATTGGGGCTACCCCACTTTTCCCTGCAAGAATATTTTCCCAAGTTTGTTTTACTGATAACCCAACTGGTGTTATTACACCAAGGCCAGTTACTACAACGCGTCGTTTCGACATCAGTATTTCCTCGATTTACATTTCTCAAATACAACATAGCCGTCTAGATGTGTTTTACATCTAGACGGCTATGATTTAGCTGTAACGTGTATTAAGACTGAACAGAGTTAATATAGTTAACTGCTTCTTTAACTGTAGTGATTTTCTCAGCTTTTTCATCTGGGATTTCACATTCAAATTCTTCTTCAAGTGCCATAACTAATTCGACAGTATCTAAAGAATCAGCGCCTAAATCATCGATAAACGATGCATCTGTTGTTACTTGATCAGCACTTACACCTAACTGTTCAACAACGATGTCTTTTACTCGAGCTTCGATATCACTCATAACCTATATTTCCTCTGGTGGTTTAATACACAAAATGTGCTGGCATTTTATAGTGCAAGCAACTTATTAACAAGCCAAATCAACTTGGATTGGCGCTTTTTACTTCAATTTTAATTAATTATACTAAAAAACAACCAATTAATTCATGTACATACCGCCATTAACATTCAATGTCTCGCCGGTAACATAGCCTGCTTCCATACTTGCTAAATAAGCAACTGCGGCAGCAATTTCTTCTGGTTTACCTAGTCGTTTCACTGGCACTTGTTCGAGTAATGCCGCTTTATGCGCTTCTGCCAAATGACTGGTCATATCAGTATCAATAAACCCTGGAGCAACACTATTAACAGTGATGCCGCGAGCACCAACTTCACGTGCTAGTGATTTAGAAAAGCCAATTACGCCTGCTTTAGCTGCTGCATAATTAGTTTGACCTGCATTGCCCATCACACCAACAACAGATGTGATCGTAATAATACGTCCCCATCGTGCTTTAGTCATCGCTCGCAAACAACGTTTGCTCAACTTATAAATAGGTGTCAAGTTAGTGTCGATAATGTCATTCCATTCTTCATCTTTCATTCGCATCAATAAGTTATCACGGGTAATACCGGCATTATTGACTAATATGGAAGGAGCACCAAAATCAGCTTCTGTTTTAGTTACGACAGCTTCAATTGAGTCAGCATCGGTCACATTTAATACCACACCTGTACCTGCAATATTGGCTTCAGCTAAAAAATCAGAGATAGCTTGGGCACCATTTTCTGATGTTGCAGTACCAACGACTGCCGCACCCTGTTGACCTAATTTAAGCGCTATTGCACGGCCAATACCCCGTGTTGCGCCAGTAACTAATGCCACTTTTCCTTCTAGACTCATTAGTTCTCTCCTAATGCTTGTATTGCGGCTTGTAATGATTTTTGATCAAATACGGATAAGCCCGTTAACGATTTATCAATTCGTTTGGTCAGACCAGCTAACACCTTGCCTGGACCACACTCGACCAGTGTATCTACACCTTGACCTGCGAACCATTGAACCGTTTCGACCCAACGTACTGGACTGTATAACTGCATTGCAAGTAGATGTTTAATCTCTGCCGCTGAATCAACAGATGTAACACTTGCGTTATGAATAACCGGAATAGTAGGTATGCCAATAGTAATATCAGTCAAGGCATTCGCTAGATTTTCAGCAGCTGGTTTCATTAAAGCACAATGTGACGGTACACTCACTGGCAGTAATAACGCACGTTTCGCACCTTTTTCTTTTGCAATTTCTAAAGCAGGGTTAACAGCATCGGCACTGCCGGCAATAACAACTTGTCCTGGTGAGTTAAAATTTACAGCTTCAACAACACCGAATTCAGAAGCTTGCTCACACACTGCTCTGACGACATCATCTTCCAGCCCTAAAATAGCTGCCATTGCACCTTGACCTGTTGGTACAGCTTGTTGCATAAATTGACCACGCAACTCAACTAATTTAATTGCATCAGCAAACTCTAATGCCCCAGCAGCAACTAAAGCAGTATATTCACCTAAACTATGACCAGCAACAAAGGCCGGTGATAGGTCTGTTGTTGCTTGCCAACAGCGCCATACAGCAATACCAGCAGCCAACATGGCAGGTTGGGTGCGTTCAGTTTGGTTTAGATCGTGTTCAGGACCTTCAGATACCAGTTTCCACAGATCATAGCCTAAGGCTTCTGATGCTTCTGAGAATGTAGCTTGTACGTGTGGAAAAACAGTTGAAAGTTCGGATAACATCCCTACAGATTGTGACCCTTGCCCTGGAAATACAAAAGCAAAACTCATGCATTAATCCTTATAAAATTAGAATTTCAAAAGGGTTGAACCCCATGTGAAACCGCCACCGAATGCTTCAAATAGCAAAGTTTCACCACGTTGAATACGGCCATCTCTTACAGCGACATCAAGTGCTAGTGGGATAGATGCTGCAGAAGTATTACCATGCTCATCAACCGTGACAACAACATGATCCATAGACATAGATAATTTCTTGGCTGTTGCCGTGATAATGCGAATATTAGCCTGATGTGGAATTAACCAATCGATATCATGTTTATCCATATTATTGGTAGTCAAAGTTTCATCAACAATACTACTTAAGGTTCTAACGGCGACTTTAAAAACATCATTACCTTGCATTTCAACATAAGGATTAGCGTCGCTTGGAATAGAGCCTGGACCAGTTGGAACTGACAATAATTCGTTGTAACTACCGTCAGAATGTATATGGGTAGACAAGATACCTGTTTCTTCGGAAGCCTGAAGAATAACAGCCCCAGCACCATCGCCAAATAAGACACATGTATTACGATCGGTCCAATCTATGATTCGTGAGAATGATTCAGCACCGATAATTAAGGCATTTTTAACACTGCCTGATTTAATAAATTTATCGGCAACAGTTAACGCGTAAATAAAACCGGTACATACTGCTTGTATATCAAAAGCAGGGCAGTTATTGGTGATATTTAATTTTTGTTGAACCAGTGATGCCGTACTCGGAAAAACACGCGTTGGCGTTGTTGTCGCAACAATAATTAAATCAATATCAGCGTTGGCAATTCCAGCTGCTTCAATAGCCTTAACCGCTGCATTAAACGCTAAATCAGTAGTTGTTTCATCATCAGCAACTATATGGCGTTTTTTTATACCTGTACGCTCAGTAATCCACTGGTCACTGGTTTCAACCATGTTTTCCAGATCATGATTAGTTAAAACTTTTTCTGGTAAATAACTACCTGTACCAGCAATTCGCGAATAAATCACGCTATATGTCCTTCGAGTAAGGTTTCTAAATGTTTACTAATAATATTAGGAACATCTTTTTCAGCTTCTAATATGGCAATAGTAATCGCATTGGCATAGCCAATTTCATCAGCACCACCATGACTTTTTATTACAATACCTTGTAAACCAATAAGGTTGGCACCATTGTAGGCACGCGGATCCAATTCATCTCTAAAGTGTTTGAGAACAGGCAAGGCGATTAATCCTGCGATCTTGGTAAAGATGTTTTTACTGAATGATTGGCGCAAAAAATGACGCATCATGTGTATAACCCCTTCACTTGCTTTTAGAGCAACATTACCAACAAAACCATCACAAACAACAACGTCAACATCACCTCGATATAAGCCATCGCCTTCTACGAAACCATAATAATTCAGATCAATTGCACTTAATAAACGAGCTGCTTCTTTAACACGTTCATTACCTTTTATTTCTTCTGAACCTATATTGAGTAGACCAATTGTTGGATTAGTTTTTCCTTCAATAACTTCTGCCAATACAGAGCCCATAACAGCAAATTGCACAAGATGTTCTGCACTTGAATCGACATTAGCACCTAAATCCAGAACATAGCTATGCCCTTTCATTGTTGGCAATGCTGAAACTATCGCTGGACGTTCAATTCCAGGTAATGTCTTCAGTACAAAACGCGCTGTTGCCATCAATGCACCGGTATTACCAGCACTGACACATGCGGCTGCCGTACCCTCTTTCACTAAATTAATAGCCACACGCATTGATGAATCTTTTTTGGTGCGTAAAGCTATTGCAGGTGATTCATCCATTGCGACTTGTTGCGATGCATGATGAATTACAAATCGTTCGTCATTTTGAACGTGATGTTTTTCAAGATATGTTTTTAGGATATCTTGATCACCTACTAAAATAAGTGTGACATTAGGATGTGACTTTAATGCGCGAATGGCTGCGGGAATAACGACTTGGGGACCGTTATCCCCGCCCATGGCATCTATAGATATTGTAAGACTCAATAGAATTAAGCCTTATTCGCTTTTATCAGCAATCACTTTACGACCACGGTAGTAGCCATCTGCAGTTACATGGTGACGACGGTGTAATTCACCTGATGTAGCATCAACTGATACTGTTGTTTCAGTTAATGCATCGTGTGAACGACGCATGCCACGACGTGATGGGCTCTTTTTACTCTTTTGTACAGCCATGTTTAAACTCCTAACTCGCTAAAATGTATATGTTCAATAATCAATTAAATTGTTATTTCTTTGTCTTTAAGGATGACAATACCGCAAATGGTGATACGGGCTTTTCATCCTCAGTTATAATATTATCGTCGCCAGCAGTCCAGATATTGTCTGGTAAGCACGCTATGTCATGCTTAGGCACTAATGGCAACGACAGAATTAATTCATCTTCAATAACCGTACTTGTTAATACCGGATCATTACTTTCAAGTAGCCACGGCTCATACTGCTCAGCCAACCCTTCAACTTTTCGCTCACTTTTCACTAAAGCTAACAAACAATCAACGTTCAAATCCAATGCCATTGCAGACATACAGCGCTGGCATGTTAGCGATACAGAGACTGAAAATTCACCCTTCATATAAGGTGTGCCCACTTCATCTATATCAAACGCCATTTTGACATCAACCATTCCTTGATCACTTAGAAGAGATTGAGTCAATCTTGGCAAATCTGCTAACGGTATTTGACCTTCCAGTTTCAAGCCATTTTGAGCTAAACGAAACGGATCGAGTTCTTTAGGTAATTTCTGATGCATAATCGACGGAATTATATAAGAGAATCAATAAAACAGCAAAGCTAATGCCATCTATTTTCTAGTTATCGATACTAAAACAGATAACACAGATGATGAAATTAGCTTAACTTAAGCATTGTTATGGATTTCAATCACAGCGTTAGACTTTTCTGTTTTTTGTTTAGAACTGTCATTTCGTAGGGCATTAATGTAGTACAAATAAGATTCATCAATATCTCCAGTAATATAATTACCATCAAAGCATGATGTATCAAATCCTGCCACCTTGTCGTTGTATTTAACAGCATCGACCAAATCATCAAGATCTTGATAAATCAGCCAGTCAACACTTAACTCTTGTGCGATTTGTTTGACATTACGATCATGAGCAACAAATTCATGCGGTGAAGGCATATCGATACCATATACGTTAGGAAAACGTACTGGTGGTGCGGCCGACGCAAAATAAACCTTACGTGCACCTGCATCACGCGCCATCTGAACAATTTGCTGCGATGTTGTACCACGAACAATCGAATCATCTACTAACAACACATTTTTGCCACGAAACTCAAGATCAATTGCATTGAGTTTTTGGCGGACAGATTTTTTACGTTGTGTTTGTCCAGGCATAATAAATGTACGACCGATATAACGGTTTTTGATAAAGCCTTCTTGATATGGAATACCTAGATCATATGAAAGCTGAAGTGCTGCACTTCGACTGGTATCAGGAATCGGGATAACAACATCAATATCGTGTTCAGGATATTCACGCAAAATTTTCTGAGCCAATTTAGTACCCATTCTTAAACGACTCTTATGAACTGAAATGCCGTCGATAATTGAATCTGGGCGAGCAAAATAAACAAATTCAAAAATACATGGTGATATTACAGGCGCTTCGGCACATTGTTGAGCTTCTAAATTGCCATTCACATCGATAAATACGCATTCACCTGGCGCAACATCTCGAATAAGTTCAAAATCTAAGGTATCAATCGCAACACTTTCAGAAGCAACTATATATTCTGAGCCTTGTTCAGTTTCACGTTTACCAATGACAACAGGGCGAATACCGTAAGGGTCACGGAAAGCTAAAACGCCCACTCCAGCTATCATTGCTACAACAGCGTATGCGCCTTTACAACGTTTGTGCAATTGAGAAACAGCTTTAAAAATATCTTCTGCTTGTGGCGTTAAGCGACTGGTTTTTTGTAGTTCATGGGCAAGAATGTTTAATAACACTTCAGAATCAGAATCGGTATTTAAATGTCTACGATCACTCTGAAACAATTCATCTTTTAAAATTTTTGTATTGGTAAGATTACCATTATGGGCAAGAGCAATACCAAAAGGTGAATTAACATAAAATGGTTGCGCTTCTGCTGAAGTTGAGCAGCCTGCGGTTGGATAGCGAATATGGCCAATGCCCATATTGCCGTGTAAACGTAGCATGTGACGGGTATGGAAAACATCTTTCACCAAGCCGTTATCCTTACGTAAAAATAATTGTCCATTTTTGTCACAGGTGACGATACCAGCAGCATCCTGACCACGGTGTTGCAGCACAGTTAAACCATCATAAAGTGACTGATTTACCTCTGACTTACCAACAATGCCAATAATTCCACACATATTTATACCCTGTCATTCACTAAAGTGTATGTACCCTGCAATATCAGCAGGTAAAAGTTGTCTTGCCCAAAGCGCAAGTTTTTCAAAATGTTCTATTAACAGTGAATTTTGCCACCAACTATCGTTTGGCATTAGGGTTGCCCCAGCAATTAACACTAACAACACAACAATTGCGCCACCACGTAACAAACCAAAAATGACACCTAATGCACGATCAGTTCCTGATAGACCTGTTTTCTCAACAAGTGTAGAAATAACATGGTTCACTAAGGCACCTAAAATAAGGGTGATTAAGAATAAGGTGAAGAATGCCGTGAAAAGTCGTATTGATGGTGTAGCAATATAATCAGTTAGTAAGGTGGCAAGATGTGGCGAAAATGACAATGCAACCCAGAAAGATAATGCCCAACTAGCGAGTGATAAGACCTCTTTAATGAAGCCTCTCACAATACTTATTGTAGCGGAGAGTACTATGATGCCGATAATTAAATAATCAACCCAAATCATATTTTGCTCAGTGTCTCACACGCTATATAAAAGCGGAATTCTACCAGAATAGACCCCATTAGCCCCAGACATTTTTAACAAATAACAGATTGAAAAAAATCAGCGTCATTATTGAGATATAACTTGTGGATTAATTTTAAGCTTTGCAATCACATCAGCAACAATCTTATCGACATGCTGCTTATTGTCTTCAGGTCCAATTCGCACTCGATAATATGTAGTGCCAGCGGTATTGGTGGTTTCTATCGTTGATGTATAGCCCATTTTAACAACTGTATTTTGCAATGATTGTGCATTTTCTTTTGCGGTAAAACTGGCAAGTTGAATTATCCATGATTTGGTCACATTATCCGTTGGAGCTGGAGCTGGAGCTGGAGCTGGAGCTGGAGCTGGAGCTGGAGCTGGAGCTGGAGCT
>JACUUH010000041.1 GCA_014859375.1 Gammaproteobacteria bacterium | reverse complement strand
TAACTGTAACAACTAGATATTAAAGGGATTTTCTTATCCCGAACTCAGGTTATAATAGTAACCAAAGGCACAACAATGTTAGATCGCTATTATGCTTGGCCGCAGATTACACTGATGTTAGCTACGTTATTACCATCATCGGTGATAATCGCTGGCGACATTGATCACACTCATCAGAATAATTGCAAATCTTATGCCAGATCTGCTTATATTCATACAAATACAGAAAACAATCCTTCTGAAAAAGCTGTAGCGGTTGGTGGTTATCTAGGTTGTGATTTGGCACTTACGCCAATGGCAGAGATTAATCTTGGTTTATTTACATCTATCAACCCACATAACATTGATGACGACCAGTTACACAGCGATTTTTTTGACAGTAATGGAAATAGTTATCTGTTGTTAGGTCAGTTTGCCTTAAATTTAACTTTCGATTCAATTGATGTTCAGTTAGGTCGACAACGTTTTGACTCTCCACATATGGATAGTGATGATCTACGGATGGTGCCTAATCTATTTGAGGCCTACCAATTCAATTATAACTTTAGTGAAGATACGCATTTTGGCTTTGCCTATCTAACAAAAATGGCAGGCTGGGAAAATGGGGGCGATCAATCCAAGTTTGTTGATTTAGGACAAGCTTATGGCGGACAAGGTGACGGTGCGTATGCATTATGGGGCTTACACAATATCGATAAACTTGCCTTGCAATTATGGGCATATAAAATCGATGATATTGCAAATATTATTTATGTCGATGCTGTCTATGCAGATAATTTAACGGATGAAGTGTCTTATGAACTTGCCGTGCAATACGATCGTGGTCGCGATAGCGGTGGATCACTAATCGGTCAAATTAATGCCGATACATTCGGAATACATGGTTCATTTGCTTATCGAAAGTATTCAATTTTTGCCGCATATAATAAAAACAATGGCAGTAGTGGTGCGGTTACTAGTTTGGGTACTGGTCCATTTTTTACTTCGATGGAAGATCAGACTTTGGATGCAATCACAGGCGGCGATGCACAAGCTTTTGTGGTCGGGTTTGAATATCAAATTGCCGAAACAATAACAGCTGGGGTTGCCACGGGTAATTTTTCTGCACCTAACAAATCTGATTATGATGTCGATGAAATAGATCTGTATATGACGTATAGGTGGAATGAAGCGTTCGATTTTGAAGCCATTTACGCCTCTATTGACGATCATAACGGTTTAAACGATACCCATCAGCTTAGACTGGTTGCCAATTATTATTTTGCGGATTTTTGAATAACGCTACTTCAGCTTCTGTTTTAATCGGTTTAATCTGAGACAAATACACATTAATCCTGTTTCACTTTATGTGCCCAAGCGAGCTTAAGAGCAAACGTATTCTTGATCAACACCACCAGAATCTGCTTAACTGTTTAATTCAAACGCGTGTTGACTCTTATTGATACACTATCTCAAGCATGCGTCCATTAACGCTTAAATTTCTCTCAAAATAACTAGGGGCTATTGATCGTTCATCGCCCCCTCTGCTGGAGGCTGTTTTTTGGTCGAACAAGGCGGCTATGAAAGATAAACAGATCCTAAAAATATAATGATCCTTCGCCATTAATTTAAATGACCAAACTAATTTTATTTAATAAACCGTATGATGTCTTAACACAGTTCACTGATCAAGCTGGTCGGCAAACATTAAAAGATTTTGTTGCGATTAAAGATGTCTATCCTGCCGGTCGTTTAGATCGTGACAGTGAAGGCTTGGTGTTATTAACTGATTCGGGTGAACTACAACATCACATCAGTGATCCTCGTTATAAACTCGAAAAAACCTATTGGGTACAAGTTGAGAACATTCCAGATGACGATGCGTTAGAGCAATTACGTCAGGGTGTTGAATTAAAAGATGGCTTAACTCGACCAGCCAAAGCAAAACTCATCGAACATCCGGCTATTTGGCCTCGACATCCACCAATTAGACAGAGGCAATCTATCCCAACTCAGTGGATTGAACTCACAATTACTGAAGGTAAAAACCGCCAAGTTCGTCGCATGACTGCCGCAATTGGGCACCCTACTCTTAGATTAATTCGCTATGCAATTGGTGACTGGACTATCGATCAGCTCGAATCTGGACATTGGCGAGAAGTATCTGCACCGTCCATGATAAAATCTGCCAATGATTTGGACACCAAGAACGACAGTAGCCGCAGTCATCGAACGCGAAAATCGCTTTCTGATGGTCGAAGAAATAATCGACGGCAAGATAACACTCAACCAGCCCGCAGGACATCTCGAGTCAGGCGAAAGTCTGATTGAGGCTGTTATTCGAGAAACACAGGAAGAAACAGCTTGGCAGTTTAAACCAACGGCATTAATTGGTATCTATCGTTGGCAACATCCTGTTAACGGCGATACCTATATGCGCTTTTGCTTTACTGGTGATGCTATTCAATATAATGCCAATCAATCATTAGATGATGATATTGAGAACGCTGTTTGGTTAAACCAAAAACAAGTCATGACAAGACAATCTGAATTTCGTAGCCCCTTAGTTTTGGACTGTATTAATGATTATTTATCAGGCCAACGTTACCCATTAACTCTATTACACAATTAATTATGTCAGAACAAAATAAAGTAATCGTCGGTATGTCAGGCGGTGTCGACTCTTCAGTTGCAACCTTATTGCTCAAGCAGCAAGGTTATGATGTTGAAGGTTTATTTATGAAAAACTGGGTCGATTTTGCCGAAGAAAGCGAATGTACCATTGAAGAGGATCGTAACGATGCGATTCAAGTCGCTGAAAAAGTGGGCGTTGCCTTCCATGAAGCTAATTTCGCTATGGAATATTGGGATTTTGTATTCAAACACTTTTTAGATGAATATCGTGCTGGTCGCACTCCTAATCCCGATATCTTGTGTAATCGTGAAATCAAATTTAAGGCTTTTTTAGATCATGCCTTGCAATTAGGTGGCTATATGATTGCCACCGGTCACTATGCCCGTGTTGAGCAGCGTGATGGTCAATTTCATCTTTTAAAGGGCCTTGATCACAATAAAGATCAAAGTTATTTCTTGTATACGCTTGGACAAGCACAATTATCACGCACCCTATTTCCTTTAGGTGAACTGCCAAAACCTGAAGTGCGTCGTATCGCAGAGCAGGCAGGTTTTATTACCCATGATAAAAAAGACAGTACCGGTATTTGTTTTATTGGTGAACGCCGTTTTCGCGAGTTTTTAAGTCGCTACATTCCTGCACAACCAGGCCAAATGCAAACACCTGAAGGTAAAGTTGTTGGAGAACATGCTGGTTTAATGTATTACACCTTAGGGCAACGCCAAGGTTTAGGCATTGGTGGTCGCAAAGATAGCACTGGCGAACCTTGGTTTGTCGCCGGTAAAGATATGGAAAATAAAATTCTCTATGTTGTTCAAGGTGATCACCCATGGCTACATAGTCAGTCTTTAAAAGCGGAACAATTATCGTGGGTGGCAGGTCATCCTCCCGTCTTTCCATGCAAAGCAACAGCAAAAACACGTTATCGTCAGCCTGATCAGGCCTGTGTTATCACCCAAGATGACGATGGCAAAATTCATGTTGAGTTTGAACAAACACAACGTGCCGTCACACCAGGTCAATCTGTTGTTTTTTATCAAAATGATGATTGTTTGGGTGGTGGCATCATTGTCAGTACCGATGCACCGGGTATTCATCCATGAGTTACAGTGCTCGTGAACGTGATCGAGTTATTGCGCTCTCTGCCTTAGTGCAAATAGTAGCTTTAGTACAGCAAATTGCTGATACTGGCCAGTGTAATAACCTTGAATTTGAAACGGCCTTAAACAGTCTACTAGCGATAGATGCTGACAGTACCGAAGCTGTTTATGGTGATTTAAGTCAACTTAAATCCGGTATAAAACAACTTAATCAATTGTTATCAAAAAACAAAGATAAACAGGATGTCAGTTTGCTTCGCCACATCATTAGCCTATTACACCTTGAACGTAAACTTGCAAAACGTCCTGCCATGATGGATTTGATTAGTCGTGAAATGGATCAAATACCGCAACAAATAAACTATTTTGGCGAGATCACCAATGCTCACGTTGTTGCCCGTTTTGCCAATATTTATCATCGTACAATCAGTGAATTATCACCACGGATTCATGTTCACGGTGATCCTAATTTCTTACAACAACCTGATAATGTTAATCGTATCCGTGCCTTATTACTTGCTGGAATTAGAGCCACTATCTTATGGCAACAAAAAGGTGGACGGCGCTGGCAGTTTTTATTTCAATCAAATAAGATTTTGGCTATTTCTACTGATTTATATAAACAAGTCCAATAATCATTACCTTACCTTACATAACTATTCATAGCCATATATAGCAGTGGTCATTGGGTTTGCTGTTAAATTACTAGATCACGTCGTTCCCGCAAAAGCGGGAATCCAACAATAGCTAATAGTTTCACTGCCGATGGATCCCCGCATTCGCGAGGATAACAACAAATAATTTTCTGCAAATTGAAGTGCCATCGGTATAGAAGCTGTGAAATTGATAGCAAAAGCACGTTACACTGTTAATTTCAAAGCGACTCGTTAGAAACGACCACAAGGAGCGATTTTGACTAATCAACCCAAACAACTAAGCCTCACTACAAAAGTGTTAATAGGGATGTTGTCAGGCATCATAGTTGGTTTGTTGTTCAACCTAACTGGCCTGCAATCAGACGGCAGTTTTGTCAAAACCTACATTGTTGACGGTGCCTTTTTTGTTGTAGGCAAAATGTTTATTAATGCGCTGACAATGCTGGTTGTGCCTCTGGTATTTTTTTCGTTGCTATGTGGCGTATGTAGTATCGGCCACCTCAAAACACTGGGTCGTATCGGCACAAAATCCTTTGTTTTATATCTAATAACCACTGCACTGGCAATTACACTTGCCATTTTACTTGCGTCAACATTTGCTATTGGCCAAGGCATGAATTTAGAGTCTGAGTCTGAATTCATCGAAAAATCAGCGCCACCGCTAACCGATGTATTGATCAACATCATACCAACCAACCCAATCAAAACAATGGCCAATGGCGACATGTTACCGTTGATTGTGTTTGCGATTATCACTGGTGTCAGCTTGATTATGGTTGGACGTAAAGCCAAACAACTGATTGAACTCGCTGAAATTGCGGATGAAGTCATGATGAAAATGGTGACCATCGTCATGTTAGCCGCACCGTATGCCGTGTTTGCACTGATCGCTAAATCAGTAGCAGACTTAGGCTTAGAACTACTAAGTCAACTTGCAGCTTATGTTGCTGTGTTAGTTGCAGCATTATTACTTCACCTATTTGGCACATTGATGCTTATATTCAAGTTACTCTCTGGCCTCAACCCCTTAACTTTTATCAAAAAAATGCGAACCACGCAGGTTTTTGCCTTTAGTACAGCAAGTTCAAATGCGACCATTCCCGTTACACTTAAAACCGTTACAAACCGACTAGGTGCAAACAACTCCATCGCTTCATTCACTGTGCCTTTAGGAGCAACAATTAACATGGATGGCACTGCGATAATGCAAGGTGTCGCTACCGTTTTCATTGCCAATATTTATGGTGTTGAATTGGGAATAACAGGTTATTTCACCGTGATTTTAATGTCAGTATTGGCATCCATTGGCACTGCAGGCGTACCTGGTGTTGGTTTAGTGATGTTATCAATGGTATTTAGCCAAGTTGGCTTGCCTGTTGAAGGTATTGGCCTAGTATTGGGTGTGGATCGCTTGATGGATATGGTGCGTTCAGCGGTCAACGTATCTGGTGATGCCATGATATCAACCGTTATCGCTAAAAGTGAAGGCAAGTTAGATTTAGCTATTTATTCAAATCCTGATGCTGGATTAGTTGACGATGACGAGGTTAGGCTTGATGAGCAAGTAGAAATAGAGATCGCTGAAACCATCCAAAAAACACATGATAAGAGTTAACTTAACCAGCTATAAAACAGCGGTAAAATTAACTCTTTTTATAATTCTGAACCCAGTCTATTACCTCTTCGGCAGGCATGGGACGTGCAATACCATAACCCTGTGCTAATCGACAACCTAGCTCAAGCAATTTGGCACCATGTTCTGCTGTTTCAACCCCTTCAGCAATCACTTCTCGATGAAATACCTTGGCTAGTTTCACTATGCCTTCAACAATAGCTTGATCTTCCATATCAACTAACATATCACGAACAAAGGTCTGATCAATTTTCAAGGTTTTCGCAGGAAGACGTTTTAAATAGGATAACGACGAATAGCCTGTACCAAAATCATCAAGAGCAAATGACACACCGAGTAACTTGCTAGTAGAGATGACAATTTGAGCAGTTTGAATCGTTTCTAATGCCGACGTTTCTAATATTTCCATTTCTAGTAAGCTTGACGATACTTCTGGATACAAAGCCAGGACAGCATCCAATTTATCAATGAAATCTGAATGTTGGATCTGCCTTGCTGCTACATTGACACTGACAGGTATGCTATTTCCAGTTATTTGCCATTGCAAAATTTGTGATAACGCCTGGTCTATTACCCAATCGCCTATTGTAACAATCAGATCATGAGCTTCAATTAACGGAAGAAAATTAATTGGCCCAAGCAAACCATGCTCTGGATGTTGCCAGCGAATCAATGCCTCCATGCCAACAACTTCGCCCGTTTCTAAATTCACTTTGGGTTGGTAATAAAGACAGAATTCCTTATTGTTAAAAGCGGTTCTAATTCGTTCTATTTGCTGGTGTTGTCTATGAATTTCCAGATCCAGGTTTGCATCAAAAATGTGGTAACGATTTCGCCCAGCCTGTTTAGCTTCATACATAGCCAAATCGGCATGACGCAATAATGTGTCAGCATCAGAGTCATCCGTTGGAAAAATGGTGACGCCAATACTCGCTGACACGTGATGAGTAACATTATCAATCACAACGGGGCTTGCAATCAGCTCATTTATTCTAACCATTGATGCATCAACCTCATCAATGTCATTTATATCGCTCAATAATATTACGAATTCATCGCCGCCCAGACGTGCGACGGTATCACCAGTTCGAACTTCATCAGACAAAAAGCTGGCAATTTTAATTAACAGCTTATCTCCGATATCATGACCATATAAATCATTGACTGCTTTAAAGCCATCCAGATCCAAAAAACAGACCAGCAGTAACTTATTATTGCGTTTGGTTTGAGCTAAATTCTGAGATAAACGATCAGCTAATAGAACTCTATTGGGTAATCCTGTTAGCGGATCATAATGCGCCATCGTTTTAAGCTGTTTTTCTGTTTTTTTCATCTCTGTAATATCATTAAAAACAGCCACATAATGGGTCACTTTACCACTGTCATCATGGACAGCACTAATACTCGCACTTTGTGCAAATACGTCGCCATTTTTCTTACGATTCGTTATCTCGCCATGCCATAGACCGGTACTATCAAGCTGTGACCACAGTTTTTGATAAAAACCATTATCATGTAGACCAGAGCTTAAAATATTTGGGTTTTTCCCCACTATCTCATCAGCTGAATAGCCTGTTATTTTCGAAAAGGCATGATTGACGGTGATAATTTTGTTTTTAGCATCTGAGATAATAATACCCTCCCAGGCATTATCAAATACACTGGCATGGAGACGTAGCGATTGTTCAGCTTGTAAGCGCTCAGTAATATCATAGAACCATCCTAAAATGCTCTCTTGATCGTTGTAATTCAATGTCATATAGGATGCAAGCACCCATTTATTGTTTCCATCAGAAACGTTAAGCTGAATTAGTTTATTTCTGACGCTGCCTTCATTTTTCAAGCATTCAAGTACATTGGCATACTCTTCTTTATTTTCATAATAATCTGTAGGCTCAATATCATTTAATTGACTAGCATCTATATCTAGCAACTCGATATACGCTTTATTCGCATATAAAAACCGATGGTTATGATCAATAATTCGAACAGCAACGGGGCTATGATCCAGCATCGACCGTAACTGTTCACTATTTTTCCTAATGTGTTGTTCGATTTCTTTTTGAGCTGAAATATCAGTATGCGTACCTATCATCCTGATTGGCTTGAATTCGATATTACGTTGTATGATTACTCCTCTCGCCAAAATCCATTTCCAACTGCCATCTTTACAACGCATTCTAAATTCAACAGCATAACGAGAGATTTGGTTTTCTATGTAATCAGTTAAGTGTTTATGAACTTGTTCTTTATCATCTGGATGTATATGAGCCTCCCATTGTTCAAAGCTATCAACAAATTCATCTTCACCGTAACCCAACATCTGTTTCCAATGCTCTGAAAAAATAGCTACACCCGTCTCAATATTCCATTCCCATACACCATCACCAACACCTTCCAAAGCCATTTTCAAACGCTGTTCACTCTGTTTCAGATTATCGGAATACTCTTTCAATTCGGCCATCTGTTGATCTAATCGTGTTGCCATCAAATCAAATTCATTTGCGGCTAAGGCTATTTCGTCATTACCAGTCAACTCATGATTAAAGTGATGCTCAGTACCACTATCATAGTGACGTAGCGCTTGCGCTAAACGTTTAATACGTTGACCGATATTTTTATTCACTGAAAGACTAATTAAGAAACCACTTAATACACTGACCACTAATATAATGGTGATCAGTGTCCACAAGGTGAGATGAAACGGTTCAATAATGTCATTTACTGGCACCAGTTTGTAGTAGTGCCATCCCATAGGCTCGAGTAGCATTCCAACGGCGGCGTATGCTATTCCATTGATTGAAACATTGTCTTTTAGAACCGTCGCATTCGCTGTCAACTTCATAGCCATCAGTTCATTCAACTCCGACTGATGTTTAATCAACTCTACGAATTGTTCAGGTGACGACTCGAGTAAATTCTGCCAATCTCCTGCAAGAATATAATTTCCTGCCAGATCTTTAAGAAACAGCTGTGCATTTTGATACTTGTGCTGACGTTTTAATAGTCTGGTAAATACATTTTCTAACGGTAGATCTATGCCAATCGAGCCTAACCATCTGTCGCCTAGATAAAGCGGCAGTAATGCACTGACCATCCACACTTTTGGAACAGGATCAAATAAAGGTGGCGTAAAAACAAACTGACGATTAGGATTTTCTAATGGAGATGTCATCGTCACCCATGGCGTATTTGTATAATCGTTATCTGTTTGCTGTTCAAATACAAACTGGGGGAAACTTTTATCAAATATAATTGCTGTTCTATATGGTGATAAAAACCAAAGATTTTCAAATTCTTCATGAGAAGCAGCGCCATATAAATCCATCACATGTTTTATCCGCATATGAATTTGTTTTTGTTGATCGCTCACATCTTTGGGTAGAAAAACTCCCGATTCATTTAAACCATCGAAATGTTCGGGCTTGTTACGCCAAACCCCATCCTCATTCAAACTCATGTGCTGATAAAAATCAGCTAACGCATCATCTTCACTGGATTGAAATAATGCATTTTCAGTAACCTTGGCAAAGGTTTCTAATTTAGGTCATGCTTGATTAAAACGCTGCGTTGCAAGCGATGCTTGATTGCCGGTGATGGTAACTAGTTGTGCTAATTCTTGGGATATAATGCCTGCTTGAAGATATCGAAAAGCCAATAATGATGCAGGAATAACTGTCACAACAATACTGACTATCACAATTATCGATATCTTTTTTTGAATGTTCATTAACTACTTCTTTTATCTATTAATAACGTTAGGTCTCGATTATTCCTAACTAGATCATATCGAAATCAAGAAACCTAATCTGGCTTTGTTTCTTGATGGCTTTGTACCTAAGCCTGATTTAAGCGGCTGGACTGCTTGCGCTACAATAAATAAGTCCAACCTTATAGCCTTATTTAAGCCCAAATCGGCTAAGAAAAAAACGCTGTTCGTTTCTACATTCTTGAAAACACCGCCATTCCCGCAATCTTTTGGCGGAAAGCTATACCAAACATGCGTGTTGATTATACTGCCAGCATCGATTCCGGCTAAAAAGACCGCCAAATAAGGAGCTCTTTTTAGCTGGAATGACGCTATTTCCTATGTTTGTATTGTTGGTGTCTTAATCAACGTTCAGCTTGTTTAATTTACAGCTGAACGTTGGTACTCTTCCATTTCATTAAAGTTCAGGTAACGATAGATGTCGTCAGACATAGGTTCTATGCCAGCTACTTTATCCAGATATTCTTCTACAGTTGGAATACGGCCAAGACTCGCTACTACCGCTGCTAATTCGGCCGATGACAGGTATACATTTGCCCCGTTTCCAAGTCTATTTGGAAAGTTTCGTGTCGATGTTGAAACAACCGTCGCATTATCAGCAACCCGAGCCTGATTGCCCATACATAATGAACAACCTGGAGTTTCTGTACGCGCACCAACACGGCCAAATATACTGTAATAGCCTTCTTCTGTTAGTTGATGTGCATCCATTTTAGTGGGTGGGGCAACCCATAATTTTGTTGGTAAGTTGCCTAGATTTTCCAACACTTTACCTGCGGCACGATAGTGACCAATATTAGTCATACATGACCCAATAAAGACTTCATCAATAGCAACACCAGCTACTTCTGATAATGGTTTAATGTCATCAGGATCATTCGGACAGGCTAATAATGGCTGTTTGATTTCATTCAAATCAATTTCGATGATTTCAGCGTATTCGGCATCGGCATCTGCTTGCAATAATTGTGGGCAAGCTAACCATGCTTTCATACTATCAATACGACGTTGCAAGGTTCGAGCATCTTGATAACCTTGTGCAATCATCCATTCAAGCAAAGAAATATTTGAAGTTAAGAACTCAATAATCGGTTCTTTGTTTAAATGTACCGTACAGCCATTAGCCGAACGTTCGGCAGAGGCATCTGATAATTCAAAAGCTTGTTCTACTTTCAGGTTTGGCAACCCTTCAATTTCTAATACACGGCCATTGAAGATGTTTTTCTTACCTTTCTTCTCAACTGTCAGTAAGCCTTTTTGGATTGCCGCATAAGGAATTGCATTCACCAAATCACGTAATGTAATACCTGGCTGCATCTCGCCTTTAAAACGAACAAGCACTGATTCAGGCATATCTAATGGCATCACACCTAAGGCTGCACCAAATGCGACTAAGCCAGAGCCGGCAGGAAAACTAATGCCAATTGGGAATCGCGTATGAGAATCACCACCGGTACCGACTGTATCAGGCAAAATCATACGGTTTAACCATGAATGAATGACACCATCACCAGGACGTAATGAAACACCAGCGCGTGTACTGATAAAGTCTGGTAGCTCATGTTGTAATTTAATATCAACCGGTTTGGGATAGGCTGCGGTGTGACAGAATGACTGCATGACCAAATCAGCGCTGAAACCAAGACAGGCTAGTTCTTTTAATTCATCACGCGTCATCGCGCCTGTTGTGTCTTGTGATCCAACCGTTGTGACTTTAGGTTCACAATAGCTACCGGGGCGAACACCCTCAACACCACAAGCACGCCCCACCATTTTTTGAGCAAGGGTAAAACCTTTGCCCGTATCATCTGGTGCAACAGGTCGTACAAATACGTCAGATGGTGCTAAACCTAATGTTTCACGTGCTTTATCAGTGAGTCCTCGACCAATGATCAATGGGATCCGTCCTCCAGCACGTACTTCATCAGCGATGGTAGTTGGGCGCAAGTCAAATGTTGAAACAACATCACCCGCTTCATTCACAATTTTGCCTTCGTAAGGATAAATTGTAATCACATCGCCCATGTTTAGATTTTGAACATCACATTCAATCGGCAAAGCACCTGAATCTTCAGCAGTGTTAAAGAAAATCGGGGCAATATTGTTACCTAAGATAACACCACCTTGGCGTTTATTAGGTACGAACGGAATATCATGCCCCATATGCCATAACACCGAGTTAATTGCTGATTTACGAGAAGAACCAGTACCGACAACATCGCCCACATAAACTAAAGGATGACCTTTTGCTTTTAATGTTTCGATAGTGTCGATACCTTCTGGCATCTTACTGACTAGCATGGCTTTAGCATGTAGCGGAATATCTGGACGACTCCATGCTTCTGTTGCTGGCGATAAATCATCGGTATTGGTTTCGCCCGCAACCTTGAAAACAGTTAACGTAATTTGTTCGGGTAATTGTTTTCTATTTAAAAACCAATCAGCATTTGCCCATGATTCAACTACGCGTTTGGCATAGTCGTTAGTTGCAGATTTTTCAACAACATCATGATAAGCATCGTAAATTAGCAAGGTTTTAGATAATGCTTTTTCAGCAGCTTTGGCAGTTGCTTCGATATCTAATAATTCAATTAATGATTGAATATTATAACCGCCCATCATGGTGCCAAGTAATTCTGTTGCTTTGACAGGATCAATCACATCACATATTGTTTCTGATTTAGCAACCGCTGTTAAAAAGCCTGCTTTAACATAAGCCGCCTGATCGACACCAGGTGGAACACGATTGATAAGTAGGTCTAATAACAGCTCACTATTGTCGTTTTTTCCCTGTTTTAGCAGCTCAACAAGTGACGTCACTTGTTCTGCATTCAATGGCAGTGGTGGCAAGCCTTGTGTGGCTCTGTCGGCAACATGGTTGTGATAATCATTCAGCACGTAAATTACTCCGAAGTGAAACTAATACAAATATCTAAAGCTAGTTTAACAAGGTCAGCGAGGCAAACACACTATCTGATATAATTTATCGCATATTTTTCGCTTTTTGTTATGGAGTTTTTATGGATCTTACCGCCCTTACGGCTATTTCACCGGTTGATGGTCGCTATGCCGATAAAACCAAATCATTGCGGCCTTATTTCAGTGAATATGGCTTATTACGTGCTCGCGTAGAAGTTGAGGTGCGTTGGTTACATTTACTCGGTGCTAATGCTGATATTAAAGAAGTTCCTAAACTCTCTGAAAATGCAGAGAATTTTCTTAATGAAATGGTCGCTAATTTCTCAGTTGAAGATGCTGCAGAAATTAAAACTATTGAGCGCGAAACCAATCATGACGTTAAAGCTGTTGAATACTTCATCAAACGAAAATTCAAAGCGAATGACGAATTAAACGCGATCAGTGAATTTGTGCATTTTGCCTGTACATCTGAAGATATTAATAATACCTCATACGGTATCATGCTAAAAAATGCGCGCGAACACGTTATTTTGCCCGAAATGGATACGCTAATCGGTGCAATCCGTAAACTCGCACTTGAACATGCTGACACAGCAATGATGTCACGCACCCATGGCCAACCAGCATCACCCACAACGCTTGGTAAAGAACTGGCTAATGTTGTCCAACGTTTGGAATTACAACGCACTCATGTCGCTGCTGTGTTGTTATATGGCAAGATGAATGGCGCTGTTGGTAACTATAATGCGCATTTATCAGCCTACCCTGATGTTGATTGGCCAATGATGGCTCATGCCTTTGTTACTGGTCTAGGTCTACGTTGGAATAAGTTTACAACACAGATTGAACCTCATGATTATATGGCTGAATTATTTCAGGCTATGATCCGTTTCAACACAGTGTTAATTGATTTCTGCCGTGATATTTGGAGCTATATCTCAATCGGTTATTTCAAACAAAAAACAGTGAAAGGCGAAATTGGTTCTTCAACCATGCCGCATAAGGTTAACCCGATTGACTTTGAAAATGCAGAAGGTAATTTAGGTATCGCCAATGCCGTATTTGATCATCTGGCAATCAAATTACCTATTTCTCGTTGGCAGCGTGATCTTACCGACTCGACTGTATTACGTAATTTAGGTGTTGGTTTTGCCCATTCCATGTTGTCTTATTTTTCTGCTCTTAAAGGTATCACTAAGCTAGAAGCAAATCCTCAAGCTATGGCTGATGATTTAGATCGTAACTGGGAAGTGCTTGCGGAACCAATTCAAACCGTTATGCGTCGATATGGTATTGAAAACCCGTATGAAAAATTAAAGGATCTGACTCGTGGACAACGTGTCAATAAAGACATTATGTTAGATTTCATTAATAACTTGGAATTGCCTGAAGAGGCTAAACAAAGTCTTCGTCAAATGACTCCGGCAAACTATATCGGTAACGCTGCTGAACAAGCGCGACATTGCTAATTAACCATGGCTGAACTCTCGACTGACAATGCATCTGAACTGATCCAGTTTGATGGCCGAGAATCAGCCCAATCAATTGCCTTGCAATTAGCTCAGCATGCTCGCCGTGAAATTTGTTTCTTTGGGCAGAGCATCGATCCAGTTCTTTTCGATAATATGACAATGGTTGATTGCTTGAGTGAATTTGCACGTCGTAATAATAAAACTATCATCAAATTTGTTGTGGACAGTACTCAACATAATGTTGCAACTGGACACAGGTTGTTGCCACTTGCACAAAGGCTTACAAGTTCAATTCATATTCATTTAACAGCACCACAACACAAAAATGCAAACCAGATGTTTATGTTAGTTGATGACAGTGGCTATCTTTATTGCCCAAATCGACTACGCTACCAAGGTAAAGCCTGCTTACACGATGTCATGACAGCGCGTAACCTAAAACAAGACTTTAGTGAAATCTGGAATCACAGTAGTGTTGATATCAATGCCAGGCAGATCCATATATGAATAAATTCATTTTGATCATATTAAGCTTATTCTCCAGCTATATTTGGGCTGATGCCAGCATTGAAACGATTCAAATCAACCATCGTCCAGCACAAGATGTTTTGCCTGAAGTGATTGCATTTTTGCCAGAAAATGCCTCTGCTCGTGCATTTAGTAATATGATTATCATCAAAGCTGATCCAGCTACTATTAGTGACGTAAAACAACTAATCAACAAACTTGATACACCACCACAACGTCTTAAGCTTAGCTTGTTAAAAACAGCTACGAAATTAGTCGGTGAACAACAATCACACTGGCAAGGTGATGTAGTGATCAGTGAGGATGTCAGATCAGCCAGTGTTGCCGTAAAAAAATGGTCAACTCAGACAGATACTGATTCTAATGCTACATATCAGGCCCAGGGAATTGCTGGCTTGCCGATAAAACTCACTATGGGGCAATTAATCCCCCAATCCCAGCAAGATGTTTTTTTACGATTTAATGGTGATGTCGTCGTACAATCCAGCACTGAATACATTCCGATTAATAATGGATTTGAGGCCATTGCTACTGTGTTACCAAACAATCAGGTATCTATTGAAATTTACCCTCAATTCAGCAGTTATTCCAGGCGCCATGGTCGCATTGATCGCACCCAAGTAATCACAACCATAAGCGGCCCGGCAGCAACATGGCTGGAGCTTGCCCATATTAATAATAATGCTAATTTTGAACAGGCTGGTACCAAACATTATCAGACACATCAGCAACAAGATCATTATATTTATATCAAACTAGAACCCATTTTAACTACTCATTAAAGAAGACCTTATGGATATTAAACAAGCGATTTTACAACGTCGCTCAGTGAAACATTTTGACTCATCACACGTGATGACTGATGCAGAAATTACCGAATTAATGGAACATGCAGTGCTATCTCCTACTGCATTTAATATCCAACACTGGCGTTTTGTCAGAGTTGAAGATCCCGTTAAACGTCAACAAATTCAAGATGCAAGCTGGGGACAGGCTCAAGTGACCGAAGCATCATTATTGCTAGTGTTGTGTGCAGATCTCAATGCATGGGAAAAACACCCCCAACGCTATTGGCGAAACGCACCTCAAGAAGTCCAGGATTATTTGTTACCTGCGATTGAAAATTACTATACTAACCATCATCAAGGTCAGCGCGATGAATGTATTCGTTCGGCCAGTATTGCAGCAATGACTATCATGTTGATGGCGAAGGGTATGGGCTATGATAGTTGCCCAATGGATGGCTTTGATTTTGATCAGGTCGCTAAAATTATCAATTTACCTCACGATCACATCATAACGATGATGATCACTATCGGTAAGAAGAAAAGTGATGCAAGACCCAGATCAGGTCAGCTTCCTTTGAATGAAGTCTTTTTTACAGACTCATTTTAAAAAAACCAGTTTAAATAATCGGAGGGGGTGCTTCAGAAATGGCGTTGCGCCCTTTTCTTTTCGACATATAAAGTGCGCGATCAACGCGTTGCATAAAGCTTTCACTGCCTTCATTGGGGAAGTAGCGGGCAATACCGAAAGACATAGTGATGGTACCAAGAGATTCGCGCGTATCTTTACGTTGTATACGTTTAGATGCAATATCCAGACGGATATTTTCTGCCAATTTCTTAACATTACTCAAACTGGTATTAAGTAATAATATCGCAAATTCTTCGCCGCCATATCTTACAACTAAATCACGACCTTTTACTGCACTTTTCAGACTTGATGCCACGACTTTAAGCACTTGGTCACCAACAAGGTGGCCATGTGTATCATTAATTTTCTTAAAGAAATCAAGATCACAAAAGATAATACAGACTTCAATACCCGTATTATCTGAATCTTGTGTTACTTTTAATAACAATTCATCAAAAGCTTTACGATTTGCAAGTTTAGTTAGCATATCAGTCTTAGCTTCTATTTTAGCTTGTTCAAGATCTTTCTTTAGACCTTGAATATCAGA
>JACUUH010000086.1 GCA_014859375.1 Gammaproteobacteria bacterium | reverse complement strand
AGGCCTCTAAGAAAGCAGCATGACTTATGCGACATCATCCTTGACAAACGTCGAACCAGGCCTGCTGTTTGGCTAAGTCATTTTCGACTTGACTTAAAAAGCTTTTTAGAATCACACCATCAAAATATTAAGAAAATTTAAAACTTGTTACATCCTGAATAAGAATGTCTGGACAATACGAAACTAACGCATCCTGTGACATAAAACCACTAAGAACAGCGCAAGTTTTAATACCTAATTCTTTGCCTGTTATGATATCGTGACCTGTATCACCAACAATCCAATCTTGCTTGTCTAGCATTAATTTTTTATTAAAAAGTAAATCTTTTTTGGAATATTTTTGCTCTGTTACTAAAACATCTTGAAAAAAATGGTATATATCTAATCTGTTTAATTGCTTTTCTACTTGTTGAATAGACTGCCTAGCCGTGCAAATATAAAGTTCATTATTTTTGCTAATACCCACTAAAAATTCTTTAACGCCATCAATAAGCGTATCCATTTCGAGATACCTGTCATCTTCAATTAAATCCATCCAATTGTTTAAAAAATATTCTATTTTATTATCGCTGTAATTAAATTTGTTTTTAAGTATATCTTGATTGGATTTTCTACTGAACTTTAAATCCCAATAATCTGAAAAACTCAATTGACGACTTCCAATTAAGTCACTAAAAAGCTCGTGCACCCTTTTTTTTGAACAAATTATCGTACCATCAAGATCAAATATTATTTTCATATTTATTTTTCATGAACTCATATTCGATTTTTAAACCAGTCATCAAATCAGTTTCCTCTTCCAAAATGGCACTTAATAAAACTTTGTTATCAAAAACCAAATCTCTTTTTTGATGATTAGATTCACGTTGATTTATTTCTATATTCTTACCACTGATTTCAACAGCCTTATCCAAAAGATCTTTTATGGAGATAGCTGAACCTGATACAACATTAATATCAATATTTTTAGCAACCGATGTAAGTGCATTAACGATTGATCTAACAACATCTTTTATAAAAATAAAACTACGCAAGTCACTACCATCGCCCCACAGCTCTAAAGACTTACCCTCCAATATTTTTTGTATCGTAACAGGTAATACTTTTTTATACTTTTCTTCGCCAGGCCCATATACATGTCCTAGTCGCAAGTTGATAAATTCAATAGTTTTTTGTCTTGCAAAGTGCTTAACCATTTCTTCACAGTATAGTTTTGAAGAACCTTATAAACTCATTGGTTTAATTTCTGATTCCTCAGAAATCGGTGCATCTTTGTTTTTATATACGTCTATTGAACTTATATTTATAAATCTGACTAAGCTAGAATAACTAAAAGAAAGGAGTTCTTTTGTATATTCAATGTTTCCATTACATAGGTTTATACTGTTCGCCTGCTGAGAATCTTTTGGAATAAAAGCACCTGCATGAATGATATGAGTAACATCATCAAACTGATTTTTATCCAATCCAAAATCGTCAACGCTTTTGTAAACTACGCAATCAACATCAAATAGCTGTTTAGACGTTAGCACTACAACAGAGTCTTGTCCAAAAGTTTCAATTAAAGACGTGAGAAGATACCCACCAACAAAGCCTGACGCTCCCGTTAAAAGAATTCTCATTAAAATTTAATCCCCTGTTCTATACTTTCTTTGACTATCAATTTAGGTTCGGTATCCATACCACGCACCCACATCAAACCATCTTGCAGAGGATTGATTAAACCCTTTTCAATATTAATCTGGTCACCTAGCGCAAGATTCTTAAAAATTTCGGGGAAGTTAATTCCAGCTTCGGTAAAAAACCTTACCGTGGTAAAGAACCTTGAAATATTAATTTCCGTTGGATTTGGTACACCATTCTTATCATAGGCCATATCTACACCGAATATGCCATTTGGTTTTGGATCAACAGCTTTTACTGCCTTGATAGCAATTCGTGTAACTTCGTCATCGGAAACAGTGACACCGACTTTTGTAACTCCAGTTACACCTGAAATAGTTCTATTACCATGCGTCCAACCTTCTCGTGCTCTTGTTTGTGCCACAACTAACTCGCCTTCATGCCAAATGGAAAGCCAAGTCACCGTTTTCGGCGTGAGCATTTCAGCCGCTATAAACGCACCCCACCCCTTATAGTGATCTATCCATGCTTTAGCAAATTTATAATCGCTGGTTGGTAACGCACCTTTACCACCACCGCCAATACCGCTATCTCTTAGCCATACCTTACCTTGCTCATTACCTAATTCCTTAAATGCTTTCTTAAGGTCATCTTCAGTATTTATAGCTATATTTTCTGGTACAACAACACCTGCTTTTTTAAATGCTTGGTAAGATTTATATTTATGTACACAAGCGTCAATTACTGAATGCACTGGCATAAATGTCTTAGTACCAGTAGCCTCTATATCTTTTCTAATTAATGATGCATGATAGATTTCTAAATCATTCTGAAAATGCACAAGGTCTGGCTTTTCTTTGTTTAATATACCTAGCAACTTATCTTTGTATTCAGTGGTATTTGCATAAGGCACATAATATTTTTTATGGGCTTTAGATAAAATTACATCTGTTGGCTCTGAGCCCATCCCAATCACGTAGTTATTTGGATTCTTTAACAAAGAATGAATAACGCCTTCCGTCGGTGCCCCTCCTGCGCCAGCAACTAAAATTTTTTTCATTTTAATACCACCTTCATAAATTTGTTGTAGTCTCGAATGTAATCGTTTTCGTCGTAGTGCTCACTCGCCAGAACCAA
>JACUUH010000085.1 GCA_014859375.1 Gammaproteobacteria bacterium | reverse complement strand
CCAAGGCAAAACCGAGTAACAATGCTTAATAATTTATAAGATTTTTTGGGCTGAAAATTGCAAGCGGTTATTGTTGTAGGTGGCTTAAGGTGTGTGTTTTAGATGAGATAGATGGTAGCCCCGTTCTTTGACTAAGTCAGAGTTAGGTGAATAAATATATAAGGAAGATTAGCACTAATGACAGATAAAATATGCGTTATTGGATTAGGTTATGTCGGCTTGCCGCTGGCTGTGGCATTTGCAGAAAAACTGCCGGTTGTTGGGTTTGATATCAATTCTGCGAGAGTTGATGAGTTGTTGGCAGGCTACGATCGAACCTTAGAGGTCGAGAATGACTTGCTCGCTTCAGTTGCGAGTAATATTCATTATTCATCAAATCTGCATGATGCAAAAGAGTGCAATATATATATTGTCACCGTGCCCACTCCTATTGATAAAACTAACCGTCCCGATTTAACACCGCTTATCAAGTCATCAGCAGCAGTCGGTGAAGTTATCAGTAAAGGTGATATTGTTATCTATGAATCTACGGTTTATCCAGGCGTAACAGAAGATGTCTGTATTCCAGAAGTAGAAAAGGCATCCGGTTTACAATTTAATGTGGACTTTTTTGCAGGTTACTCACCAGAACGAATCAATCCGGGTGATAAAGAACATACTGTCAAAAAAATTCTCAAAGTAACCTCGGGCTCAACCCCTGAAATTGCACAACGTGTTAATAATCTATATCAATCAGTTATTACAGCAGGCACTTTTTTAGCGTCGAGTATAAAAGTTGCAGAAGCATCAAAGGTTATTGAAAACACTCAGCGTGACGTTAATATTGCATTGATTAACGAACTAGCTTTGATGTTTGACCAAATGGATATAGATACCAAAGAAGTCATTGAAGCGGCATCCACTAAATGGAACTTTATTAAACTCATGCCGGGTCTTGTCGGTGGGCATTGTATTGGTGTTGACCCCTATTACCTAACATTTAAAGCTGAAGAAGTGGGTTACAAGCCTGATTTAATTTTGGCCGCCCGTCAAATTAATAATGGAATGGGTAAATATGTTGCCGAAAAAACCATTAAAGAAATGATAAAAGCAGAAAAGGCGATCAAAGGCTCGAATGTTCTGATCTTAGGCGTTACCTTCAAAGAAGACTGTCCCGATATGAGAAATACTAAGGTAATAGACATTATCGAAGAGCTAAAAGACTATGGTGCTAATGTAGGTGTGTATGATCCATGGGTAGATCAAGAGGAAGAAAAAAAGCATTATCATCATGGTTTTATTGGTAACCCATTCGATGCAGACATTAAATACGATGCTATTGTGGTTGCTGTTGGTCACAAACAATTCGCAGATTTAAAAATGGAAGATTACTATCGATTGTCGTTAAATCAACCTGTAATCATTGACGTAAAAGGTGTTGTATCAGCACCCACATGGAGACTATAAATGAAACATTATCCAGAAATTAACGGACGTAAGATTCGAATAGCCTTAGTCGGGTGTGGTCGTATCTCAGCTAACCATTTTGGCGCAATACATACTTATCCTGATGATTTTGAACTTGTTGCAGTGTGTGATAATGACCCCCAAGCCTTAAAAAAAGCGACCGATGAGCATAATGTAACTGGTTATCTCAGCCTCACTGAACTTTTAGAATCTGAAACCTTAGATGCTATTTCAATTTGCACACCATCCGGTATTCATCCTGAACAAGCTGTTGAAATTGCTGAAGCAGGCGTGCATGTCATTAGTGAAAAACCAATGGCAACCCGATGGAATGATGGCGTAAGAATGGTTAAAGCCTGTGATAATGCTGGTGTTAGGTTGTTTGTTGTGAAGCAAAATCGACGCAACACAACTTTGCAATTACTTAAACGGGCAATGGAAGAAAAACGTTTTGGTCGAATCTACATGGTTAATCTCAATGTGTTTTGGACGCGGCCACAGGAATATTACGACCAAGCTAAATGGCGTGGTACATGGGAGTTAGATGGTGGTGCTTTCATGAACCAGGCGAGTCATTATATCGATCTTGTTGATTGGTTAATCGGGCCAGTAGAAAAAGTTCAGGCCATGATGGGAACACTAGAACGAGATATCGAAGTCGAAGATACTGGCGTAGTTAATATAAAATGGCGCAGTGGTGCCATGGGCTCAATCAATGTCACTATGTTAAGTTATCCCAAGAACTTTGAAGGCTCAATTACTATTTTGGGTGAAAAAGGCACGGTTAGAGTGGGTGGGCTTGCAGTTAACGAAATCCAGCATTGGGACTTTGCTGACAAACGTGATTATGATGAAGACGTCAGTCATGCAAACTATGAAACAACCTCTGTCTATGGCTTTGGTCATCCACTTTATTACAAGAATGTTGTTGATGTTTTACGAGGTAAAGCACAGCCAGAAACCGATGGACGCGAAGGGTTAAAATCACTAGAAGTACTAATCGCAGCCTACCTTTCAGCGCGAGATGGTACAACGGTCTCATTACCGCTCGAGTACTAAGGTCGCATGCAACACGTTGGTTACAGAGAAGACATTGATGCACTGAGAGGGTTAGCGGTTTTATTAGTCGTTATCTATCATGCTTTTCCTGAAATCCTGCCAGGAGGATTTATTGGTGTCGATGTCTTTTTTGTAATTTCAGGTTATTTAATAACCTCAATCATGCTGCTTTCTATTAATAAGGGTGATTTTTCATTAAAGGATATTTATTATAAATCAGAAAATCCTGAGTTAGACTTCTTGCCAAAAGAAGTGATACCTAGACCCTATGATTATTTTGATATAAGTACAAATCGCAGTTTTATGGATAAAGCACTTTATCTTAAAAGAATGTCT
>JACUUH010000084.1 GCA_014859375.1 Gammaproteobacteria bacterium | reverse complement strand
GTTTAAGTTACATTTTTACCATAAAAAGTGTCTACTGTTATCAGGCCTTACCACACATCCTAAACCTTGGCTGCCCAACTTGAACAACCCTAGGCCACCTATCATGAATATGAGCATCTTCTAATTCTGGTTCTATGGTGACAACATAGAGGCGTTGTTCGTTGTTATCTCTGGCTAATAGGCCTTGAATGTACTGGCCTTTATTGATGTCATACCAGTGGCTATTTCCTTCAAAGTCTTTTTCCATAAAACTCAATGCGGGTATTTTTAATGGTTTGGGGAAATATTTATCCCAGCGACCAGCATAAATTGAATCAAGTCGTGCCCAACCACCCATCGGTAAATTACCTGCTTGCTGCTGCCGTCTACCCCATGGCATTAGAATAATACCGCCATCCGATTTTAAAACAGGTAACACGGCTTTAGGGTTAGGAAAATACTGTCTGAGTACGTCGCCTTTATGTTCAAAATAGACTCCGCTACACATTAGATCGTTTTCCTGTGGCCTGAAGGCTTCCATGAAGGTGCAATCACGTTAGGCATGACACTACGGTCGATAAGTCTACTGGGCGCAATGGTAAATTCACCATAACGCTGGTTAATACTGTCGATGGTTTTGTTCAATTGGTTTTGTTTGGTGTTGATAGACCCATTTTCAAACAGATCGTCTTGTTGTTCTGTATGTGGGTTAAGCGCTGTGACTTGCACTTGCCATCCCCCTTGTTGTGACCAGTGGTGCATGGTGAAGCGCTTGCATAGTTCAAAAATGATTTTGCCATCATCGGTTGAATAAGACAGTTTAGCCTTGGTTTGCAACCAACCTTGCTTGGTTTTAAGGCCAATATAAAACTGGCTGGCTTTAAACTGATGTTGTCTTAATCGTGCCGCTACTTTCTCGCACATATGCTGAAAGTAAGTCAAAATTGTTACTAAGTCATCTGTTTCAGGTGGCATTACTTTGCCATGCCCTATGGTCTTGGGTGGTTTGACATTAGTTTGTATTTGTTCTGGATCTTTTCCTTGTGCCATTAGCCAAATTCGTCTGCCTAAATTACCAAAACGTTTAGCCGGTATGCTGATGGGTATTTTTTTCATATCCCCACAGTGATAAACACCGTATTGTGCTAAAAAACGAGCTGTACCTTTATTGATGCCACTGAGTTCAGTAACAGGAAGTGGCGCTAATGTACGTTCAGCATCATTAGGATGAATTAAGGTTAAGCCATCCGGTTTATTGAGTTTAGCTGCATATTTAGCCGTTGTTTTATCACCGCTGATCCCGACACTACAGGTGAGACCTGATACCTCATGCACCGTTTGTTTGACTAATTGCCCTATTTCAAGTGGCGAGCCCAATAAATGTTGACAATGCGTGACATCAAGAAAGGCTTCATCAACGGAATAGACTTCTAAATCGGGGGTAATGCTTTGTAGTGATTGCATAATTGCAGTGGATATTTCAGCATAACGATACGGCCGTGACGGTGCCTGGATCAGTTCTGGGCACAGTTGTTTTGCTTGTTTTAAACGCATCCCGGTTTTGACGCCATAGCTTCTGGCTTCATAGCTGGATGTAATGATGGTGGTACCTTGAATGCCATTGGTCACCGCAATCGGCCTGTTGCGCCAAAAGGGATTATCTTGCTGCTCTACTGCGGCAAAAAAGCAGTTCATATCGACAAGAATAATTACGTTATCCCATGATGAATTGTTATTGATCATGAGATAACGCAAATTTTATTAGATCACACCAAGCCATACTGTCTCCTTTCTTAATGAGAAAATATAGAGAAGATCTGATTATCGATCAAGAAAATCTTTAATGTGCTGGTTCGTTGCGTTTGAACATCCTACTTCTTCTGGCCTTTGATGCGTTCAGTTCTTACTAAAAGCCAGGACCACATTAATGACTCTGCTCATAGGTTATTAAAGGAATACAAACTTAGACGACTTAAATCTCGGTGCATGCGTAAAACCATCTAAAAAAGTCTAACTTTGTGTGCTGATTTTGTTGACTATTACATAGGGTCTGATTTCCATGTTTGAAAACGAGCCCCGTTCAAAAGGGATTAAGACGCGTGCTAATCATCCATGGTACCCCCCGATCGTTTGAAAACGAGTTCAGACTTGAGCTGACAGTGGGATAAGCAGTTACACAAAATTAATTACCGTCTCGGCCATTATTTCACTCATCGTCACTCTTTAGTGTCGATTAGGTTTTAAGCTATCATCCGCTACAAGCTGTGCCTTCCATTTAGGCAACAAATACCTTACAAAAATCGTCGACATCACAAAATAGGTCTGTTAGATTGTTGATGAGCCTGTTTTCCTCTTATCAAATTCTTTGTCGTAAAAGTTCTGATCGGTTGACAGGCTTTTAGTTCCCTTTTGTTAAACAGGATTCAGTTTGATTAGGAGTTACAGATGAAATATATAGCTCTAGTTACAGTTAGCACTCTATTATTGAGCAGTTGTGCCACCCTCAAACCGGTTTCAATTACTGGTCCGAGTGGCAAGCAAGGCTTCAGTATGGATTGCGTTAGCGGTACACCAGCTTGTTTTTCAAAGGCGGGGGAATTATGCCCGAATGGTTATGACATTATTGACCATTCGATCACCTCTTCGATCGTTGTAAATCATTATGGTGCATATCCTATGAATGTAACGAGAGAGAGCCTGACGATAGAGTGTAAGTAAAATCTCATGACCCTAAATTCAAATAATTGTCAGAGTGAAGAGGGTCAGGTCTTGAATTTTGCAAAATCAATTATTTAAATATGTCTTGAGTTAAAATGAATTAGCCTTGCTGTACTGCAAGACCTGACCCTATTTTTGTGACCCTATTTTTGCTCTTTTTAAGACAGTATCTGACCCCTTTTTATTGTTTTTAAAAACTGAGCCGGTAGCCATTTTTGACCTCGCTTGAAATGATATATAGCAATTG
>JACUUH010000040.1 GCA_014859375.1 Gammaproteobacteria bacterium | reverse complement strand
CATCCAAGCCGCTTATGATTTAGCGCAGTATGATGAAGTTTATGCCTATGGCGATACATCGGGCGACAAGCCTATGATGGGCTTAGCGCATCATGCGGTTTATAAATCGTTTCATGAATAGTTTGTCTATTAACTGCCTTGAGTTATATTGTCCAACAAATAATAGCAATCAACTTTTTACGACGATACTAACCCAAACATTGGATAAGAAACAGCGCTCAGCAACCCTAGTGACGTGAAGTTGCCTTGTACTTATTCTGACTGTTCCCTTGGTAGATATGAAATTAGTTATTACTCAGATTTAAAACACAAACTTATTCACCAAATGACGTAATGCGTTCGATAGGCTGATCAATTGTTCGCTGGCTTGTTCTGTTTCCAGTGCACCTTGAGCCACCGACGTAGAAATAGTATGAATCGATGCCATATTGCGATTACTCTCATCTGCCACTCCACGTTGGCGTTCGGCGACTTGTGCAATGCTTTCACTCATTTGACTAATTTCTGTGACAGCGTTATTGATGTCACGAAGACGCTGACTGGTTAAAGTTGCCTTATCAATACTATCACCTGCCTGTTTGCGCCCACTTTCCATAACGGCAACAGATTTACGTGAATCACTCTTGAATGTATCCATCAATTCACTAATTTCTTTGGTGGCTGCTTCGGTTCTTCCTGCTAATGTTCTCACTTCATCTGCCACCACTGCAAAACCACGTCCCTGTTCACCAGCTCTTGCTGCTTCAATGGCTGCGTTTAACGCTAATAAATTAGTCTGTTCAGAAATGGCTTTAATGACTTCTAAAATACTATTGATATTTTCACTGGCTTGTTCTAATTCAGAAATTGTCTGAGCTGCATTATTAACTTCATTGTCAAGCACATTAAGTGAATCGACTGTTTCTTGCATCAGAATGCCGCTTTCAACTGTCTGATTGTTAATGTGACGCGCTTTCTCTGTGGCTGAAACAGTATGACTAGCCACGTCATTCACCAATGATGTTAACTCTTGCATAATGGTAGCAACTTCTTGTGTTCCTAATTGCTGCTGCGCCACATCATTGTTCGTTTGTTCGGCAATTTGTGATGTACGTTTAGCTGTTTCTTCAAGCTGTTGACTCGCTTGTGAAATTTGACTCACCGTTTGCTGAAACATTTCTAGCATATGGTTAAAGGCTTTGCTGACATTACCAATCTCATCGTCCGACTTTACTTCTATGCGTCGGGTGAGATTAGCATCACCTCGAATGCTTTCAATTGCATTACGAAGGTATTCAATGGGGTTATTTACAACGTGTTTTAACATGATTGCCATTAAGAACATGCCTAATACAAAGATGGTTGCATTGATAGCAATCGTCACCCATGTAGCATGATCAACACTACGATCCATATCAGCAAGTGAATAATCAACTCGAATTGCACCCAATATCGTATTTTCAGGCACCATGTGACATTGAAGACAGTTAGAACCACGCGTATTAGATGTTGCTCTAACCGGTTCGACAACTGAAAGTACTCGCCCTTTGCCATCATTCTTAACCCACAGTTGCCGTTTACCTAAAAGCCCTTCTTTATCTTGTTGTTCAACAGCTAGATCACGCTCAAAACCTGGACCAAATACGTTTGAAACAGCATCAGAGCGCATCAATCGTAAAGTGGTTATTTCAGGTTCCAACAACATCTTGTCACGAATAATATTTCTATTTGCAATCGTGCCGGTTAACATCATCGTATTCAGATTATCGAGATAATTGTAGGCAGTCTGTATGCCTTGTTGCTCAGCAATTTCGAGCATCTGGGCTTTCTGCCGACTTGAAGAGAATAGTGTTGAAATGGATAAAGCAACCAGGTAAATGATGGCCATAGTCAAAAGCACTCTAAATTTTATCGACGTGTTTTGTAAGTTTTTATACACAATTAATCTCCGACACCCACTTATTTTTATATCAGACAATCCTGATGCTATCGCTTTCATTTATGGATTAACTGCTTTACCAACACGACATACTGCAATTAACAATTAAGTTATGCAATATCTTAACCAATTAAATTACTTAATCTATGACTACAACTTTTTAGCGTTGATACCAGTGCGCATGTTTCACCAAAATCAGCCGTAAGCCAAGGCTGTATCTTGGTAATAGGCTTGTATTTAATATCAGTCACAAAAAAGGTAGTTCATTATTTCCCTGGCTCAATTTTCAGTATGATCGGCAGAAAATTGCCCAAAATGAGCTAAGAGTAAACCATCTTGCCTATAATACTGGATAAGAACAGAAAACGGTTGCTTTACTCTATACGTCAGGGCAGCCACTTCAAATACTTACTGATAATTTAGGCTTGAGTTTTGTCAGTATCTAAGGAGCATATCTAAGGACATTTTTAATCGGGTTGATTTCGAATCCAAGGCCATGGTCTGTTGATCTTTCATAGCCGCCTCTGTTGTGAGTTGAAAAACCGTCAATCAAGGCGCGAGGAATGCTGCTTGATTGTTCCAAGTGAATGACGAGCAACACCGAGTGGCGGTTTTCAATCACAACCTAGAGGGCTGGGGCGATGAAAGATCAACAGACCCTAGATTAATTGCCTCATCACGCTGTGATCTCTAATTATTTTATAGCCAGTTGAACCGGTCTAAATGAATGCCGATGAATTGGTGTCACGCCTAATAATTCCAGTGCTTCAATATGTTGCTTGGTTGGATAGCCTTTATGTTTGGCTAAGCCATATCCGGGATAAAGTTGTTCCATATCGACCATTTCCCGATCTCTAGCTACTTTGGCTAAAATTGATGCTGCAGCGATGGCTGGTTCTGATTCATCACCTTTAATAATGGTTGTCACAGGACACGCTAATTTTGGTGCTTGATTGCCATCGACCAAGGCGTGTGTTGGTTCAATGGCCAAACCTTCAACAGCTCGTCGCATTGCAACTAATGTTGCTTGCAGAATATTAAGCTCGTCAATCTCGCCAGGTTCTGCTCTACCTAATGCCCATGCCAAAGCATATTCTTTAATAATAGGTTCAAGTTGCTGACGACGTTTTTCAGTTAATTTCTTTGAATCATTCAAGCCTTCAATAGGTTTGTTAGGGTCTAGAATCACTGCAGCTGTAACCACCGGTCCAGCTAATGGCCCTCGACCTACTTCATCTACACCTGCAATAAATATCTGTGCTGTCATAGTCGATTATCCAACAGGTTTATAAGCAATTGGGCAGCATTATGTGCGCCACCAGCAGGGCCAAGTGCAGTTAGCACTTGTTGTCTGATTGTCTCGGCTTTTGCTTTGCTAGCTGCTTGAGTGAGTAATAACGTTAACTCATGCTCTAAACGTTCAGCACTAACGTCATCTTGTAGTAATTCAAGTATCACTGGCTTGCCGGTCACGATATTACATAAACCCACATACGGAATTTTAACCAGTCGTTTTAGAATGCGATATGTCATCGGCGCTACACGATAGACAACAAGGTGTGGTACCGCAAGTAATGCTATTTCCAACGTGACAGTGCCTGATGCGGCAACAATGGCATCACATGCTTTAGTGACATCATAAAAATCATGTTTAACGACTTTTATTGGTAATTTACTTAGCTTTAGAAAGGGTTGAATAACAGCAAGATCAAGCCCCGGAGCCAATGGCAGAACAACACTAATATCGTAATGATGTTTTTGAATGCGCTCTGCTGCTTCTATCATTACTGGCAATAAGGCTTCGACTTCACTTCGACGACTTCCCGGAAATAAACCCAAAACCCGGTGCTTCGGATCGAGTCCAAATTTAAGTTTAGCTTGTTCAGGTGTTAGCTGTGTTTGAACTGCATCTACTAGTGGATGTCCTACACAGGTCGCGGGTACTCCTGCTTTATCATAAAGTGTTTTTTCAAATGGAAATAAAACCGCCATATGAGTAACTACTTTTTTGATAGTTTTTACACGACCTTTCCGCCATGCCCATACTTTAGGGCTAATGTAGTACAGCACGGGGATACCGAGTTTTTTAGCCTTTTTGGCCAGCTTTAAATTAAAGCCCGGATAATCTACAACAACTAATAAATCGGGCTTGTCATCAGCTAGACGCTTAACTAATTGATTAAAAATTGTTTTGATTTTTCGATAGCGTTTAAGCACTTCAACAATGCCCATAACCGCAAGTTCGGAAAAATCAACAAAGATATCCGCACCGGCATTACGCATGATGTCACCACCAATACCTGAAACATGAATAGTCGGTGCCAATTGCTTTAATTCAGCAATCATTCTGCCGGCATGAGCATCGCCCGATGCCTCTCCTGCGATGACTACAATGTGCGTAGAAGATCGGCTAGTCACCCTCTACATAACCCACTAATTCAAGACCAAATCCAGATACACCGGTTAGTTTTGTCGGAGTACCAATAACGCGCATTTTTTTGATACCTAACTCAGATAAAATTTGAGCACCAACGCCAAACGTTCTGTAGTCCCAACCGGTTTTAGCCGGTGTAACTATTTCATTACGATCTTGCTGTTGAAAATGTTCTATCTTGGTTGCTAGTTGCTTGTTTTGTTGTGGTAAACGTAATACCACCAGCACACCTTTTCCTTGTTGTTGAATTTTCTGCATGACTTCTGGAATAGGGAAATGGCTAGGTTCACGTATCGAACTTAACAGATCATTTAGCGGATCCGCCATATGCACTCGAACCAACGTTTCTTGCTCAGGATCAATATCGCCCATAACCAGTGCTAAATGAACTTGTCCATTAACTGTATCTTGAAAGCTATACAACTCAAAGTCACCATAATCCGTTGGTAAGTGACAGTTTGATAGTCGTTGTACTGTCATCTCATTGGCAAGACGATAGCTAATTAAATCAGCAATAGTGCCTATTTTTAAGTCATGCTCTTTAGCAAATTTTTCCAAATCTGGCCGACGCGCCATAGTGCCATCATCATTAAGAATTTCAACAATAACTGCTGAAGGATCTTTACCCGCTAACAATGCCAAATCACAGCCAGCTTCAGTATGACCTGCACGAGTTAATACGCCACCCATTTGAGCTTTTACTGGAAAGATATGTCCCGGTTGAACAATATCTTCCGGCTTAGCATCAGGGTTTACGGCAGCCTTAATAGTCAAAGCACGGTCGGCTGCTGAAATACCTGTGGTAACGCCATGTGCGGCTTCAATTGATACTGTGAAGTTGGTTGAATAGGCAGCCTGGTTATCTTGCACCATTAAAGGCAATCGTAATTGTCGGCAACGCTGCTGCGTTAACGTAATACAAATTAAACCACGACCATATTTCGCCATAAAGTTAATCGCTTCAGGCGTGACACATTCGGCTGCCATAACAAGATCGCCTTCGTTTTCACGATCTTCGTCATCCATAATGATGACCATCTTGCCTTGTTTTAGATCCTCAATAATTTCTTGAGTTGTGTTGAGTTTCATTAGTTGATGAATCCATTTTTTAATAAAGTTTCGCGGCTGATGCCTGTTTTCGTTTCTGGTAATAAACGTTCCAGATAACGTGCAATTAAATCGACCTCAAGATTAACCTTGGTTCCAACACGGTAACTATCGATAATTGTTTGTTGCATTGTATGCGGAATAATATTGACTTCAAACCAATTATCCAAGGCATTGTTAACAGTTAAACTGACACCATCAATGCAAATCGAACCTTTCTCAGCAATGTAACGCTCTAGACCGTTCGGAACTTCAATCCGAAATTTAACCGAACGTGCTGATTCTTGTCTTGAAACGACAATCCCTAAACCATCAACATGACCACTGACAAAATGACCACCAAGTCGGTCACCGACTGCTAATGCTTTCTCAAGATTGACCTTACTGCCAGATTGCACATTTCCGAGGCTAGTTCGATCCAAACTTTCACGCGACACATCAAAACTGACATGACTTGTTTGCAGTTCAACAACCGTTAAACAAACGCCGTTGATGGCAATACTATCACCCAAATTCACGTCGGCTAAATCAAGTTTTTGAGTCGCAACTTGGAGACATAAATCACCGCCTTTTGATTGTACTGATGTTACCTTACCAATCGCAGCAATAATACCTGTGAACATGATTAATGACCCTTTTTATACTGTGGTGTAAGTGTGATTCGCCAATCTTTTCCAATTGCACGTACATCAGAAATAGCTAAATCAATCGCTTGCGACATCTCATTTAAGCTTGGAAGATGAAATAAACCTCTGGCAGAATCACCCATTAATTTGGGTGCCATATAAATAAGCAACTCATCAATAAGACCTAGTTGTAATAACGCACCATTGAGCTTAGATCCAGCTTCGACCATGACCGAATTAATCTGTCTTTGGGCTAATTCGGACATTAACACGTTTAAATCAACCTGTTCCGCCTGCGATGGCAACTGTATAACGTCGGCATTAAGCCGGCGCGTATTTTCGGTTAGTGTCGCAATTAATGTGGGCCGACTATCCGTCAAAACTACCGAGTCGGCAGGTATCTTGAGTTGACTATCAACAATGACACGTAAAGGTTGGCGTATAGCTTGCTCAACTGGATACCAGCTGCCCTCGGGTCTCACTGTTAGACTTGGATTATCGGCAATGATTGTACCTATACCGGTTAGAATAGCTGAACTTTCAGCACGTAATTTTTGAACATCTTGTCTTGCATCAGGCCCAGTTATCCATTGGCTTTGACCCGAAGCCATTGCGGTTCTGCCATCAATACTCATCGCAATTTTGCTACGTACCAAAGGTCGTTGTAGTCGCATTCGTTGACAAAAGCCACGGTTTAAATGCTGTGCCTGTTCAGTTAGCACACCAACTATGACATCAATGCCTGCCAAGCGTAATCTATCAATTCCTTGCCCTGACACCAGTGGATTGGGATCTGTCATGGCAATAATAACGCGCTTTACGCCAGCAACAATCAATGCATCAGCACACGGTGGTGTTTTGCCAAAATGACTACACGGTTCCAAGGTAACGTAACAATCAGCCTGATATGCCTTGTCGCCCGCAACCGCTAAAGCATTAACTTCAGCATGGCCCTCTCCGGCCTTTTGATGCCAACCTTCACCAACAATAGTGCCATCTTTGACAATAACACAGCCAACACATGGATTAGGATCAGCAGTGTATCGGCCACGCTCAGCAAGCTGGAGCGAACGCGCCATGTAATACTCATGATTAGCCATGACTTACTTAGCCTTGGCGCTCCTGACAACGAGGACAAATATGCTTGCCATCACGTTCGATCCAGCCTAAGTCAAGCGCTTCTTTCAATGAGCCTTCATACCATGACCGACCATCGGTAATACGACGACCATCAACATCACCGCGTTGGCTACTCCGTTTTTGTTCAATATAGCGGATACCTTGAGGATTGCAGGTATCACAGAAAATAATGACTCGTAGCATCCGTTTATTCCTTTGTTAGCTGGTCGTTACGATTTTCCATACGTTCTATTTCTTCCCTAAAGGCATTCACATCTTGAAAACTGCGATAAACCGAAGCAAACCGAACATAAGCAACTTCATCTAGGTCGTGTAGCGCTTCCATCACCCAATCACCGACCAAGCGACTTTCAACTTCACGTTCTCCTGTCGCAATCAAACGACGGACAATACCTTTGACGGCTGAATCGATAGCATCAATGCTGACCGGTCTTTTTTCAAGTGCTTTCAAGAACCCCGAACGCAACTTATTTTCGTCAAACACAGACCTGGATTGATCACGTTTGATCAATCTAGGTAATGTCAGTTCCGCTGTTTCATAGGTAGTGAAACGTTCGTTACATTCAACACACATACGGCGACGACGGATAGCATCGCCTTCTGCTGAGAGTCTTGAATCAACAACTTTTGAATCATCTGCACCACAAAATGGACAACGCATGAGTTCAACCGTTTATGCGTAAACAGGCAATGTTTTACACACAGCTAATACTTTTTGTTTAACTTCATCCATAACGGTGGCACTACCACGGCTATCAATGACATCACACATCCAGTTGGCAAGATCTTCACACTCCTTCTCTTTAAAACCACGTGTTGTAACAGCTGGTGTACCAACGCGAATACCAGATGTAACAAAGGGAGATTGTGGATCGTTTGGTACAGAGTTTTTGTTGATGGTGATATTAGAATCACCCAACCATGCATCAACCTCTTTACCTGTTAAGCCGGCTTCAATAAAACTCACTAGGAATAAGTGATCATCTGTTCCTTTAGAAACCACATCATAACCACGTTTCATAAACACATCAGCCATGACTCTGGCATTTTTAACAACTTGTTGTTGATATGTTTGGAACTCAGGCAACATTGCTTCTTTAAACGCAACCGCTTTAGCAGCAATGACATGCATTAAAGGGCCACCTTGAAAGCCTGGGAACACCGCTGAATTTAATTTCTTTTCAATTTCTTCATTGGCTTTGGCTAAAATTAAACCACCACGAGGACCGCGTAATGTTTTATGTGTTGTTGTTGTTGTCACATCGGCGATTTGAACAGGATTTGGATACACGCCCGCAGCGACTAAACCAGCCACATGCGCCATATCAACCAGCAAATAGGCACCGATAGAATCTGCAATATCACGGAAACGCTGCCAGTCAACCACACGGGAATACGCTGAAAAACCAGCTATAACCATTTTAGGTTGATGTTCTTTGGCTAAACGCGCTACTTCGTCGTAATCAATTTCACCGGTTTCAGGGTTTAATCCATAAGCTATTGCATTATAAATTTTGCCTGATGCACTAACTTTAGAACCATGCGTCAAGTGACCACCATGCGCCAGACTCATACCTAAAATAGTATCGCCCGCTTGTAATAATGCAAGATAAACAGCAGCATTTGCTTGTGAACCGGAGTGTGGTTGCACATTGGCATAATCTGCGCCAAATAGCTCTTTAGCACGGTCAATTGCAAGTACTTCTGCTTTATCAACATATTCACAACCACCGTAATAACGTTTGCCAGGATAACCTTCAGCATATTTATTAGTAAGTGACGAGCCTTGCGCTTCCATAACGCGTGGGCTGGTGTAGTTTTCAGATGCAATCAATTCAATATGATCTTCTTGGCGTTGATTTTCGGCTTCTATCGCATTGAATAACTCATCATCAAAACCAGCAATGGTCATGTTTTTCTTGTACACAGCATTCCCCTGTTTCTACTGTAAAATAATGCGCTATTCTATCTCACTACGCTCTAAGCTTCTATGGCGTAAACTATTTTTATTACTGTAATGTGGAATTAATTAATCATGAATATAGCACTTATCGGAATAGGTCTGATGGGACAAGCACTTGCTGAACATCTTATTGCTCAAGGTATATCATTATCTGTATTCAATCGAACACCAGACAAAGTAGAAAATTTAGCGCAATCAGGGGCAACTGTTTACAGTTCAGCGCAAGCCGTTGTTGATCAAAATGACTATTGTTTGCTTATGTTGAGCGATGCCATCGCAATCAATGATGTGCTTGATACTATCGATCCAGCATCATTCAAAAATAGGCTATTCATTCAAATGGGCACAATTGCACCGGAACAATCACGTTCAATCGCTAAACGAATAACATCTTTACAAGGACGTTATTTGGAATGTCCTGTTCTAGGTAGCCTGCCAGAAGCACGAACAGGTAAACTGATCTTAATGGCTGGCGGTGACAAAACTGATTTTGATAAGGCCTTACCTTTACTTAATCTTATTGGATCTATGCCGCGCTATATTGGTGATATCGGACAAGGTGCCGCTGTAAAATTAGCGATGAATCAACTTATTGCCGGATTAACCGCCAGTTTTGCATTGAGTCTTGCCCTCGTTCAAAAACAAGGCATAGACACTGAGCAGTTTATGCAAATAGTGCGAGAAAGTGCATTATATGCACCCACTTTTGATAAAAAACTCGATCGGATGTTGCAACAAGATTATGCCAATCCTAACTTTCCAACCAAACATCTCGCTAAAGATATCACGCTGTTTTTAGACGTTGCAAAATCATTGGGACTTGATGTGAGTGGACTCGAAGGAATTGAAAAACTACTCAACAAGACACTGGAACAAGGTTTAGCTAATACAGACTATTCAGCATTGTATGCAGGTATTATTCACTAAAGCACCTATAAAAATGCCCTCTGAAGAGGGCATTTTAGGAATAGCACTATCACTGTTTTATTAAATGCTAAATAAATCGCGTTTAATAATGGTTTCAACGCGATCTGGTCCCGTTGAAATAATATCAATCGGTACACCAGCCAAACGTTCAACTTCATTAATATAGTTACGTGCATTCACTGGCAAAGCATCGAATTCAGTAACACCCAAGGTTGACTCAGTCCAACCCGGCATCTCGATATATTCAGGTAAACAGCCTTCAAATTCTTCAGCACTTAAGGGCATGATATCAACCGCTTTACCATCTTTAACATAACCCACACATAAACGAATCGTTGCTAAACCATCAAGCACATCGAGTTTAGTCAAACATAAACCAGTAATACTGTTGAGCCAAGCCGCCCGTTTTAATGCAACCAGATCTAACCAGCCACAACGACGATCTCGACCTGTTGTTGAGCCTTTTTCATGACCTTTTATCGATAAATGTTTACCGATATCATCGAATAATTCTGATGGGAATGGACCTGCACCGACACGGGTGACATAGGCTTTGGTAATCCCTAAAACATAGTCAATATGACAAGGACCAACACCAGCACCAGCAGCACACCCCCCTGCGGTAGTATTAGAAGATGTTACATAAGGATAGGTACCATGATCGATATCCAGTAATGCACCTTGTGCACCTTCAAACATAACATTAGCACCAGCTTCAGAATACTGCTGCAATAAATACGGTATATCAGCTATCAGCGGTAATAAATCATCACGCATTGCTAAGATTTGATCGCGCACCGCTTCAAAACTAACTGGTGCAGCTTGATAATAGTTAATCAGCGAGAAATTATGGAAACGAATAATTTCTTCTAATTTAGTCACAAATGATGTTTGGTTGATTAAGTCCCCTAAACGTAAACCGCGACGAGCAACCTTATCTTCATAGGCAGGTCCGATACCACGTCCGGTTGTACCGATAGCATCTTTACCTCTACGTAATTCACGTGCCTGATCCAGAGCAACATGGTAAGGCAATATCAAAGGACAAGCAGCACTGATCTTTAGTCTTTCACGAACGGGAATACCATTAGCTTCAAGTTCGTTCATTTCTTTAAATAATGCTTCAGGTGACAGTACAACACCATTACCAATTAAGCATTGCACATGCTCACGTAAAATGCCTGATGGAATTAAGTGTAATATCGTTTTTTTGCCATCAATAACCAAGGTATGTCCCGCATTATGTCCACCTTGAAATCGCACAACGGCAGATACATTGTCTGTTAATAGATCAACTAGCTTGCCTTTGCCTTCGTCGCCCCACTGGGAGCCAATTACAACGATATTTTTAGCCACGTGTTTGTGTTCCTGTTTCAGCCACTACCCAGTGACCTTCTTGTTTTATAAGTGTTTTAGATGTTATGTCGGTATCAGACAGTTGATAAGCAACGATTTTTCCTTGACTACGTAATTGTTCAACTATCAATTTTTGTTGAGGATCATCAGACCATACAACAGAAATAATTTCTTTCTCATTTTGTACGTTAGGTAGCTGATCGACTAATGTTCTTAAATCTAAACTAAATCCAGTCGCAGGTTGTGCATGACCAAAATCTTCACCGATATCATCATAACGACCACCCATTGCAATGGCTTGTGCACAACCTGCTTGATAGGCTGCAAAAACAAGACCGGTGTGATAGTGATAGCCACGTAGCTCCGCTAAATCAAAATTTATTGCTACCTCAGGTAAACGTTGTGCCACCATATCGGCTATGGTTTCTAATGTAGTTAACGCTTTGTGAACGGCATTTGGTGCATCTGACAACACTACTTGAGCCTGTTTCAAAATTGTTCTGTCGCCATTTAATTCTGCTAGTGCCAACAGCATAGCCTTATTACTTGCTGACAAAGTGTAACTGGCTAATAGTTGCTCAATCGCAGGTAATGCTTTGCGTTGTAAAACTGAGAATAATTCTTGTTCTTGTTCCGCATTTAAACCCGCGTGTTGTGCAAGACCACGGTAGATACCTACATGCCCTAAATCTAATAGTAATGATGGTACTGCACCAGAAATAGTGATTGCTTCAACCATTAATTGAAGAATTTCAATATCACTTTCAGGGCCAGAGTGACCATAGATTTCCGCGCCTAATTGAATTGGGTTGCGTGACGTACCCTGACCATCTGGTAGCGTATGCAATACATTGCCAATATAACAAAGACGAAGAGTCCCTTGTTGATCGCGTAAATTATGTGCAGCCATTCGAGCTACTTGTGGTGTCATATCCGCGCGTATGCCTAATAAACGACCTGACATTTGATCAGTAAGCTTGAACGTTTGCAGGTCAAGTGATTTACCTGTACCTGTCAATAAAGAATCAAGGTATTCAACCAATGGCGGAAACACCAGTTGATAACCCCAAGCTTGCATTTTATCAACCAACTTTCGGCGTAACTTTTCGAGCTGCGCTGCTTGGGCAGGCATCAGCTCATCAATGCCTTCTGGTAGCAACCAGCGTTCTTTTAGACTCATCTGATCAATGTACCCAATAAAGTAAAACCACACCCAAAATCATACTGAACAAACCAATTGTTCTCAATCGCAGATCTTGCATGTTAGCCATTTGTAATAATGCGCGACGAAAAGCATTGGGGTTAATAAAAGGCATAATACCTTCGATCACCAACATTAATGCTAACGCCACCCATAGACTATTTAGTAACGCATCATTCACTATTTAATTAATCTTGTGCGCTACCAAAACGGCTGAAAAAATCACCTTTAGGTTCGATCACCAACATGTCATCACCGTTAAATACATTTCCGTATGCTGTTAAGCGTCGATAAAATGAATAGAAGTCACTATTCTGACCATATGCTTTAGCGTATATATCAGTGGCTTGGGCATCGCCCTCGCCTCGAAGTACTTCAGCAGCACGTTTGGCTTCGGCCAATAAAATGGTTCTTTGGCGATCCGCATCTGAACGAATTTTTTCTGCCTCTTCAGCACCTTGTGAGCGTAATTCTTTAGCAACTCGTTCACGTTCTGCTTCCATTCGAGTATACACAGATGAACTCACTTCGCTAGGAAGATCAATACGTTTAATGCGTACATTGACAATTTCGATACCAAAATCAGCAACAGATTTATTAGCACTTTTGATAATGTCAGCTACCATTGCCGCACGATCACCTGACACAACCTCTTGTATTGTCCGCTTACCGAATTCACCCCGTAGATTATCTTTGATGATCTGTGATATACGATCTTTGGCTTTATTTTCATCACCACTCATGGCTGTGAAATAATCAGCAACATTAGCAATACGCCATAAAATGAACGAATCAACTAATAGATTTTTCTTTTCACCTGTAAGATAACCCGCCGGTGTTGAATCTAACGATAATACACGACCATCAAAACGACGGATCTCATCAAAAAATGGAATTTTAAAATGTAGTCCCGGTTGATAATCAGAACGTTCAATTTGGCCTAAACGTAGTAATAAAACACGTTGACGCTGATCAACAAAAAACACGCTTGATAACGCTACAAATAGCAGTGCAATGAGTACAAATATATTAAATTTTGCTTGTGCTGACATTTATCGGCCTCCTCTACTACGAGCATCATCTCGAACTGATGTTGTACTCGATGATGTTGATCCGGTTGTTGGATAAGTACTTAGATCAATACGTGTCGGTGCAACAGTTTGTGAACCACGCATTCTATCCAACGGTAAATACAACACATTGTTACTATCTTTAGATACATCCACCAAGACTTTTTGGCTTCGTGAATAAACCGATTCCATAGTATCAATATACAAGCGCTCTTTTGTTATCGCAGGAGCTTTTTCGTACTCTTCCATGACTTGTAAAAATCGACTGGTTTCACCCTCTGCCTTGGCAATGATTTGACCTTTATAAGCTTCAGCTTCTTGAACTAAGCGGAAAGCCGCACCACGCGCCCGTGGCACAATATCATTTGAATAAGCTTCAGCTTCATTTTTTTGGCGTTCTAAATCTTCACGTGCTTTTACAACATCAGCAAAGGCTGCTTGAACTTGATCAGGTGGTTGTACATCTTGCAAATTGACACCCGTGACAATCAATCCTGTTTCATGTGCATCTAAAAGCGATTGTAATAATTGCTGAATTTCGCTCGCAACTTGAGTTCGACCTTCAGTTAACACAAAGTCCATTTTAGAATTACCAACGGTTTCACGTACTGAACTTTCAGTCATTTGACGCAAGGTGAGATCAGGATTTCTGACATTAAACAAATATTGTGCTGCATCTTTTATTTTGTATTGAACTGCAATTTTAAGATCAACAATATTTTCATCTTTAGTTAACATTAATGATTCTGAATGAATAGTACTGTCAATTCGACCGCCAGTTGAGCGATAACCAATTTCAGTACTGCTGATCTGATCTACATCTACAATTTCAACATGTTCAAATGGATATGGAATATGCCAATGTGGGCCAGGTAAAGTCGTTTGTTTATAAGCACCAAACTGTAGTAAAACCCCACGTTGTGCAGGCTCTACAATATAGATACCTGATAACAACCATACAATAACTAAAATTGAAGCGATTAAACCTAAGCCAATGAAACCACCATTTGATGAAGACTCTTGATTTGAACTTGAGCCATTACCACCAAATAATCCACCTAACTTACGTTGTAGATTACGAATTACTTCATCCAAATCAGGTGGATTGTCATTATTACGACCGCCCCACGGATCTTTTTCGTCTTTACCTGGTTCATTCCAAGCCATTAAGCTCTCCAAAGTGAGATATTCAATATAAAATCGCTATTTTACGGACATAGCGCACATTATGGAACCGTTGATTAGTCAATAAGTTCCACTGGTGTTGGTTGATCGGGGAAATACTCTTTAAGCGCTTGTCTTAATAGTTCTACACCATCACCTGTTTTCGCCGATAACCAAACGCATGTTATTTTGCCATTTTGGTCACGATCGAGGCGCGGCTTACGATCTTCGAGTTTGTCTAGTTTGTTACAGACAATTAGTTGTGGCACTTGATCAGCACCAATTTGCTGCAATACATCATTAACATGTTGCATTAATTCATCTCGATCAGGTGCTGCTGCATCAACGACATGGAGTAGCAAGGCCGCATCTCTGGTTTCTTCCAGTGTCGAACTAAATGACTCGACTAGGTCATGCGGTAATTTTCGAATAAAACCAACCGTATCAGCCATAACCAAGGTATGCGTATCATGTAACTTTAACCGTCTTAAGGTTGGATCCAGGGTCGCAAACAAACGGTCATCCGCATACACTTGAGAAGTTGTAACTCGATTAAATAAGGTCGATTTGCCCATATTGGTATAACCGACTAATGATACAACAGGAACATTGCCGCGTTGACGTGAACGTCTCCCCTGCTCACGTTGCGATTGTACTTTCTCAAGTCGTTTTTTTAATGACTTGATACGTTGACCTAATAAACGTCTATCGGTTTCTAACTGAGTTTCACCCGGTCCTCTTAAACCGATACCACCTTTTTGCCGCTCAAGGTGAGTCCAGCCTCGGACAAGCCTTGTAGACAAATGCTGAAGTTGAGCCAACTCAACTTGTAATTTACCTTCGTGTGACCGAGCACGTCTGGCAAATATATCAAGAATAAGACCCGTTCGCGCTATAACCCTACATTCCAATTTTTTTTCAAGATTACGCTCTTGGCTTGGCGAAAGTTCATGGTTAAAAATAACCAAAGCGGCATGATGCGCTAATACCTGTTCTCTGATTTCTTCAACCTTGCCAGTTCCAGCATAATATTTGGAGTCTGGTCGTTGACGTTTACCATGAACAATAGCGGCAATGTTAGCGCCAGTAGAGCCGACTAATTCAATAAACTCTTGTTCCGATTCGGCAAAATCAACATCATTAAAATCTAAATGAACTAAAACAACCGCTTCTTTTTGTGATGATTCATCAAAAGCCGCATTACTATCAGGACGTTCGAACAATCAATATACTCCCTTAATCGTCAGCACTAATTGTGACGTTACGCGCTGGTACAATCGTTGAAATAGCATGTTTATAAACCATTTGGTTGACAGTGTTTTTAAGTAAAATGACAAACTGATCAAAAGAATCAATTTGACCTTGTAGTTTTATCCCATTCATCAAATAAATTGAAACGGACACGTTTTCACGTCTTAATGCATTTAGAAATGGATCTTGTAACGACTGTGCTTTTGCCATAATACTCTCCGATTTATTATTATTTTTTTGGCTATTATGTTTTGTTCTAACTGACAGAACGCACATTAATTCAAACTATAGTGATATTCTTTTAATTGTTCAGCTATATATGTTAACACCTGTTCAACAGGTAGGTCAGGACCACTATCAAACCAAACTCCATCATTCTGAGCTCGTAACCATGTTAACTGGCGTTTAGCCATCTGTCTGGTAGCAATGATCGCTTTGTCAATTAATGTAGCTCGATCGTACTCACCCTGTAAAAAAGACCATGCTTGACGATAACCAACTGCACGAATTGAGGGTAAATCCTGATGACAATCGCCACGATCTAACAGTGATTTCACCTCTTCAATGAAACCGTTTTCAATCATTACGTTATAACGTGCAGCAATACGCCGATGTAAAACAGCGCGATCAAATGGACTCAAAATAATCTTAAATACATGATATGGCAAAAGAAATTTTTGTGACGATGTAAGCTCAGTTAGTGACTTACCTGTAATTTCATAAACTTCTAATGCACGGTGTAAGCGTTGCGGGTCATTTGTGTGGATACGTACCGCTGCAACAGGATCAACTTGGGCTAGACGGGCATGTAAATGGCTTAAACCATATTGTTCGGCTTCTTGCTCTAACTTTGCTCTAATCGCCTTGTCCGCCGAAGGTAGATCAGCAAGCCCCTGTTGTAATGCTCTGAAATACAACATAGTACCACCTACCAATAGAGGAATTTTACCTCGCTTAGTGATATCGCCCATTAATGCTAAGGCATCTTTGCGAAAACTACCGGCAGAGTAGCTTTGTGTAGGCTCGATAATATCAACTAAATGATGCGGATACTTTTCTAAAAGCTGTTTATCAGGTTTTGCAGTACCAATATCCATACCACGGTAGACTAGAGCAGAATCTACACTGATAATCTCGACGGGAAACTGTTGTGCTACCTGAAGTGCTAGATCTGTCTTGCCTGCTGCAGTCGGGCCCATAATAAAAAGAGCCGGTGGTAATGAGTGCATTGATCTGTTTTAACTAGCCTTGCTTCATTGTGTCGAAAAATTCAGCATTGGTTTTAGTGGCTTTTAAGCGATCCATCAAGAACTCCATAGCTTCTAGCGGATCCATTGGTCCAAGAAGCTTTCTTAAGATCCACAATTTGTGTAAATCATCGGCATCAGTCAATAAATCTTCTTTACGTGTACCAGAACGCGTGACATTGATTGCAGGATAGATACGGCGATCAGCTAGTTTACGTTCAAGTTGTAATTCCATATTACCGGTACCTTTGAATTCTTCAAAGATAACCTCATCCATGCGTGAACCTGTTTCTACAAGCGCAGTAGCAATAATAGTTAAACTGCCACCTTCTTCAATATTACGAGCCGCACCAAAGAAACGTTTAGGTCGTTGAAGTGCATTAGCATCAACACCACCTGTTAACACCTTGCCTGAAGATGGCGAAACAGTATTATATGCACGAGCCAAGCGCGTTATTGAATCTAATAAAATAACCACATCGCGTTTGTGTTCAACTAAACGTTTAGCTTTTTCAATAACCATTTCAGCAACTTGAACATGACGAGATGCTGGCTCATCAAAAGTGCTTGAAACAACTTCACCAATGACCGAACGTTCCATCTCTGTCACTTCTTCGGGACGTTCGTCAATTAATAAAACTATTAAATCACTGTCTGGATAGTTTGCAGCGATTGATTGCGCGACGCTTTGTAAAATCATTGTTTTACCGGATTTTGGAGGGGCGACGATCAGAGCTCGCTGACCTCTACCAATTGGTGCTGCTAAATCAATAATCCGTGGTGTTAAATCTTCAGTACTTCCGTTACCACGTTCTAATGTAAAACGTTCGTTTGGAAATAATGGTGTTAAGTTTTCAAATGGAACTTTATTTTTAGAATTTTCTGGTTTTTCATAGTTGAGTTCTTCAACTTTGATTAATGCAAAATAGCGTTCACTATCTTTAGGAGAACGAATCTTGCCCTTAATAGTATCGCCCGTTCTTAAATGAAAACGTCGTATCTGACTTGGAGAAACATATACATCATCAGGTCCTGCAACATAAGAAGCTTCTGGTGAACGTAAAAACCCAAATCCGTCAGGGAGTAACTCTAAAACCCCTGTGGTATAAACATCATCACCTTGTTTCGCATGGGCTTTTACAATTGCAAAAATTAAATCTTGTTTACGATTTCTTGCCAATCCTTCTAATTTCATTGAAATGGCGAGTTCCATCAGCTCGGCAGCTGACATCTTCTTTAGTTCGGTTAAATTCATGTATTACCTAGATGAGATTTTTAATTGAAATAGATTTAGACGCGTGCTAGACGCTTGTGATTATAAAGGGGAATTGTTTCAGAATTGGCAAGGATAATAGCAGTAAAGACTCATAGCGTCCAGTTAAAATCGATAATAATCCCAGCTAATATGAAATTAATATCATAGTTGCGATTCTGGAATAATTTTTTATCAACTTAATTTTACTGATTTTGCCTTTCAATACGATCTTGTGAAGATAGCTAATGTCATTTAGACCTAAGCC
>JACUUH010000083.1 GCA_014859375.1 Gammaproteobacteria bacterium | reverse complement strand
GGCAGAACTAGAGACAGAATTTGAGCCAGAAGTTGAGGTAGAACCAGAACCAGAATTTGAACCAGAATTTGAACTAGAGCCAGAAACCAAACCTGAAGCAGTGCTTCAACAAACTGTATCTGAACAATTGATACATGAACTAAATGAGCTTAATAGTGAAGCCCAAGACTATTCTCCTTTGCCTAATGAAGAGGAACTTGAATCTTTATTAGCAGATGTGTGGAATTTGGAAGCGCAACTCATTGATTCAGATGAGCAAAAATTGCAAGACAACACTGATGAGGAAGATACTTTTGTAGAGCCAGAGCCAGAGCCAGAGCCAGAGCCAGAGCCAGAGCCAGAGCCAGAGCCAGAGTTAACTGAAGCGCCTTTGCCCAGTGAAGATCAAGTTGAATCAATGTTGTCTGAAATTCGCTCATTGGAACAGGATGATATCCTTGCACATGAACAGGCTGAGGAACCAGACGTTGCTCGATCAACAAAAGATGAGTTACAGGCAATATTGTCTAGCATTCCTTCTTTTTCGGAGATGAATAAAAAGAAATAATGAACCAAACTCTGAAGATAGTGCTAACTGAAAAGACGCTGATTTGATAAACTTTGTCGCACTTTAAATTAGGTAAAACTATGACAGACAAAATTCATCAAGTTGCGATCATCGGCGGTGGTGTATGTGGAACAGCGCTACTCTATATGTTATCTGACTATACCGATATCGATGATATCGTTTTGTTAGAAAAGTATGATGCCGTTGCAAAAGTTAATTCTCATGGCCGCAATAACAGTCAAACCTTACATTGTGGTGATATCGAAACTAATTATAGTTTAGACAAAGCCTGCAAAGTCAAAGCATCTGCACAAATGGTGGTCAATTACACTGCAACCTTGGCAAACCGTGAACAGCTTATATTCAAATACCCTAAAATGGTGATTGGTATCGGTGACGAGGAGTGTGCCCAGCTGCGGCAACGATTTGAGATTTTTCGACAACGCTTTAGTTCAATGCAACTGTTGGAAAAAGATGAGATAGCCAAAATCGAACCCAACATCATTATGAATAACGGTGTTGAACGACCAGAACCCTGTGTCGCTCTTGCAGTATTAGATGACTATAGCGCGGTAGATTTTAATAAATTGGCAGAGTCGTTTGTTTCACAAGCAAGCAAACATATAGAAAAGAACATAGAGATTAAATTTAATCATCAGGTTGAACAGATAACTGAACAAGATGGTGTGTTTTTAATACAAACACAAGACAGGATCATTAAAGCAAAATCGATTGTTGTTTCAGCTGGTGGCCATAGTTTATTGTTAGCGCAACAAATGGGCTATGGTTTAGAGTTTTCATGTCTACCTGTTGCCGGTAGCTTCTATTTCACACCCGACGTTTTGAACGGTAAAGTCTATACAGTTCAGAATGATAAATTACCTTTCGCTGCAGTGCATGGTGATCCTGATGTGCTGACACCAGGTAAAACCCGTTTTGGACCTACAGCACTGATGTTACCGCTATTGGAGCGATATAATCTCAGTACTTTTACTGAATTTTTAAAAGTGTTGAGGTTAGATTCAAAAGTACTTCGCGTGTTTTGGGATTTGATCAAAGTAAGCGATATTCGTAACTATATTTTCAAAAATTTCTTATTCGAAATTCCGGGATTACGTGAACGTTTATTTTTAAAAGATGCCAGAAAAATTGTGCCGTCATTACAATTAGCGGATATTAGTTTTGCTAAAGGTTTTGGTGGAGTGAGACCGCAATTAATCGACAAAAAACAAGCTAAACTGATGTTAGGAGAAGCTAAAATTAACCCTGGAACAGGCATCATATTTAATATGACACCATCACCAGGCGCGACAAGCTGTTTGGAAAACGCAGAAATTGATATGCGGCTTATTGCCGGTTTTTTAAATAAAACAGTGGATGAAACTAAGTTACAAAACGTACTTCATAAATAATTTGGCTTAGCTTTTGCTTGTTTATTCTGACGATATCTGAAGTAGGAGTAAACAACACGCTATAACTGAATGTTAACGTGTTGTTCTGGCTAGCTATAGTGGCATAAAAAGAGGAATGTATAATGGCGCTAAACCATAAAGTGGTAGATAACAAACTCGGCAAGTCGGTACAAAATCGGCAAATATTTACATTCTTTATTGAAGAAATGATGTTCGGGCTTGATGTAGAAAATGTATTAATGCTGGGACAGGAGATCAACGACATCCAACGTTTGCCAGTAGAAGAGCGTGGATTTTGTGGCGTTGTTAAATTTCAGGGCACCTTAGTTCCTGTTTTGGATTATGCTCATCGTATTGGTGTTCCTTCTGGTATGGATAGTAAAACCCAACTGATTGACGCACTAGCTGAACGTGAAAAAGAACATATTGAGTGGCTGAATGAATTAGAGTCTTGTATCAAGTCGGACAAGACTTTTACAAAACAATTAGATCCAAATGAATGTGCTTTTGGTAAATGGTATAACAAGTTTGACACACGCGATGAAACCTTAAAAGAACTGATGATTCAATTGGATGAGCCGCACAGACGCATTCACTTGCTCGGAGACAGACTAATAAAGTTACGTGACTCAAATAAGCAAGAAGAAGCACTTGAGATATTAGCGGTGGAACGAGCAACAACCTTAAGACGATTACGAGCTTTATTTACACGAGTACGTGATCAAATCCAAAGCGGTATACGTCCGGTTTTGCTCTATGTTACGCTCGATGGTAAAACACCTCGCTATGCTTTAATGATTGATGAAATCAATGATGTTATAAATTATAACCAGAGCGATTTTCAATCAAGCCAAGCAGGGACATTAGGTTTAATTAAGAAAATTGAACACGTGCTTGTTGGTATTTATACCAAACAAGGTTTGCATGATTGTTTGTATTTTGACATCAATAAATTAACGGATATTGATCAGCTAATGGCAAAAGTCAGCTAACACGACATTCATACTTGGTGAAATTAAAAGGCTGTCTGCTATAAGGCGGCCTTTTTTTGTTGATAATATTGTAATCCCCCCATTTATAACCGAAGTTAAAAGTAGGGGGTTAAGCCGCGTCCAGTAAATACCTTGGTGGCACACGACCAATGGCGGAGTTTGGTCGTTCGTTATTGTATGTCCAAAGCCATTCT
>JACUUH010000039.1 GCA_014859375.1 Gammaproteobacteria bacterium | reverse complement strand
AGGCGAATAAGGGGTCAAAGCCCTTTTATATGAATAACTTGATTTAACCATTCATCCTGTTTACTATCAAAACCATGCCTAGAAAACCACGATTTTTTTTACCTGATATTCCAAACCATGTTGTTCAACGTGGTCGTAATCGTGATCTCATCTTTTTTGAATCGACTGATTATTACTTTTATCTGGATAAATTACGTGAAGCCATTGATAAATATTATGTTTATCTGCACGCACATGTTTTGATGACAAATCATGTCCATTTATTGATGAGTACGGCACAGCCAAACGGAATTAGTCAGGTTATGCAATATGTTGGTCGCTATTACGTACCTTATGTTAATCAAAAATACGGTTATAGTGGCAGTTTATGGGAGGGTCGCTTCAAAAGTAATTTGATTGAAAGTGAGTCGTATTTGTTGGCATGTATGCGTTATATTGAGTCGAATCCGGTCAGGGCTGGCATGGTTGAGCAGCCTAGTGATTATCTTTATTCGAGTTATCATGCAAATGCGTTGGGGGAAAAAGATTTATTGGTCACTCCGCATGCTGAATTTTTGAAGCTGAGTGACGATCCTGTTGTGCGACAAACATTTTATAAGGATTTATTTCAGCAGTTATTGCCTGACGATATGTTGCAAAATCTTAAAAATGGCTATCGCTCTGGCACGCCAGTTGGTTCAAGTCGCTTTACAGAGAAGATAGAGGCAGTTTTGGGTAGAAAGGTTGGTCAGGCACTTAGAGGGCGGCCTAAAAATAGTCTAACTTAAACATGTAAAAGGGCTTTGACCCCTTTTAAACAGTGGCACTTTTATTGCTAGTATTTCTAAAGAGTCACCTCAAGTCGAACTTTTCGTGATTAAAAAGACACTCTCTGATGCCTCAGCTTAAAAACCGCGACAAGCGCTATGGATTCCATTAATCCTGAACAGATGAATAAAAAGGATACATAAATGTTTAATAAAAAGTTAAAAATAGAATTAAATCAATCCGTTGCCAGCTATAATGAAATTAAACATCTTTTGAATTCAATTCAGTCATCTGTTGCAACGATTCAATTTGATCCGCAAGGATTTATTCAGCAGGTAAATGACCATTTTTTATCCGTTGTGGGCTACCAACGCGAAGATTTATTAGGAAAGCATCATAAGATATTTTGCGATCCGAATTATACTCAATCAACGGAATATAAGCATTTTTGGACTGATCTTGCCGCAGGCAAGCAACAATCAGGGACATTCAAACGATTGACCAAAAGCAATGATACTGTCTGGTTAGAAGGCAGCTATTTTCCGGTAAGGGACGCTGAAAACAAGGTAACCAGTGTTTTCAAAATAGCGGCTGATGTGACACAAGCACATGACAAATTATTGGTTTTAGAGGCGGCATTTAGTGCGCTCAACCGTTCTATGGCGGTTATTGAATTCACCCCCGATGGTCAAATCCTAGATGCAAATGATAATTTTCTTTCTATCATGGGCTATTCGCGTAATGACGTACTTGACAAGCAGCATCGCATCTTCTGTTTTGATAAGTTTTATGATGAAAACCCTGATTTCTGGTCTGAGATAAGTTCGGGCAAATTTTTTACAGGCCAACATCAGAGAAAAACAGCATCTGGGCAATCAGTCTGGTTAGAGGCTTCCTATAACCCAGTATTTGATGATCAAGGTAAGGTTGTTAAGGTTATTAAATTTGCCAGTGATATTACCAGCAGGGTCGAGCACAATGAAAAAGTGTTGCGAGCTGCTGAGATGTCATTTTCTACAGCCGAAGAAACAGCACAAATTGCCAAACATGGCGTTGAATTACTGTCGACATCAGTCGAGATGTCTAATAGCATTTTACAACATGTATCCGATACGTCTACCAATATTGAGCAACTCAACAATGAGTCAAAAAATATTGAGAATATCGTTTCCACCATCAGTGATATTGCCGAACAAACTAACCTATTGGCATTAAATGCGGCAATAGAGGCGGCAAGAGCAGGTGAGCAAGGCCGTGGCTTTGCCGTCGTTGCGGATGAAGTCCGAAAACTGGCTACTAGAACCAGTGAATCCACAAAAGAAATCAACGAAGTGGTCAAACAGAACCGCAAGTTGACACAGGATGTGACGCAAAAAATGGATAGTGTAAAAGAACGTGCGACTAGCAGTACCGATCAGCTAAATACAGTATCGTCTGTTATGACGGAAATATTGCAAGGTGCTGAAGATGTTTCCCAAAACGTTTCGTCGCTTTTATAGGCATACAGAAAGAGGATTCAAGGAAGCTGAGTCAGGGGCAATGTTCAAGAGGGCGTGCAGCCCTCTTGATTTAGTCATTTAAGCCGAAATACCTGAATGCCTTAATAAAGCATCAATTTCAGGTTCACGGCCACGAAACGCTACAAACAATTCCATTGGTTCGCGTGAGCCGCCTTGTTCCAAAATGGATTGTAAAAATTCCAAGCCTGTTTCGCGATCAAAAATGCCTTTTTCTTCAAATTTAGAAAACGCATCAGCAGATAATACTTCTGCCCATTTATAGCTGTAGTAACCCGCAGCATAACCACCAGCAAAAATATGCGAAAAACTATGTGCAAAGCGATTAAATTTAGGTGGTTTGACTACAGATACCTGTTCACGCACTTCCGCTAAAATGTTATCAACCTGATTTGCTTGGTCTGGCTTGTATTCAAGGTGCAAACGGAAATCAAATAATGAAAATTCAAGCTGACGCACCATGGTCATCGCTGATTGAAAGTTACGCGCAGCTATCATCTTGTTAAACAGATCTTCGGGTAATACCTCGCCCGTTTCATAGTGACCCGAAATCAAATCCAAGGCTTCGCGTTCCCAACACCAGTTTTCCATAAATTGACTTGGTAACTCAACCGCATCCCACGCGACACCATTTATCCCCGATACACCGGCATGGTGAATTTTGGTCAACATATGATGTAAACCGTGACCGAATTCATGGAATAAGGTGGTGACTTCATCATGGGTGAATAAAGCGGGTTTATCGCCCACTGGTTCTGAAAAGTTACAGGTTAAAAACGCAACAGGTGTTTGAATGCCTTGTTCAGTTTGACGACGCACTAAACATTCATCCATCCATGCGCCACCACGCTTGTGATTACGTGCATACAAATCAAGATAAAACTGGCCGCGTAACTCACCACTAGCATCAAAGATATCAAAGAAGCGTACATCTTTATGCCAGACATCAATATCATGACGTTCTTGTATGTCTAGACCATAGAGACGATTGACCACGGCAAATAAACCTAAAACGACTTTATCTTCAGGGAAATACGGTTTTAATTGTTCTTGTGAAATTGAGTAACGCTGTTGGCGCAATTTCTCTGCAAAATAAGTGACATCCCATGATTGTAATTCACCGTCATGGCCTTGCTCTTTGGCATAGGCTTTTAATTGTTCAAATTCTTGTTCGGCAATAGGTTTCGAGCGCGCTGCCAAGTCATTCAAAAAGTCCAAGACCTGCTGGGGTGATTGTGCCATTTTAGTAGCAAGTGAACGTTCGGCATGGTTGTTAAAACCGATCAATTGCGCCAGTTCATGGCGCAATTTTAATATGTCATTCATGACATCGGTATTGTTCCATTTGCCAGCGTTTGGACCTTGATCGGACGCTTTGGTCGCAAAGGCGGTGTACATTTCTTCGCGGAACGCTCGATTATCAGCATATGACATAACCGGCATATAGGATGGAAAATCTAAAGTAAACAACCAGCCTTCCAAGCCATCACGTTCGGCAAATTGTGCTGCCATTGCGATTGTCGATTCAGGTAACCCTGCTAACAAGCTGTCATCTGTAATGTGTTTTTTCCAGGCATGGGTAGCATCCATCAAGTTTTCTTCAAACTTGGCGGTGAGCTCAGTCAATTTTTGGGAAATACGTTTAAACTTATCTCGATCAGTTTGAGATAATTCAACACCTGATAAACGAAAATCACGCACAGCATTATCAATCACCTTTTTCTGAGCAACATCTAACGCGTTGTAATGCTGACTTTCAGCTAATTGCTTATAGGCATTAAATAAGACTTCATTTTGACCAAGCTCAGTGCCAAATTCACTCAATTTAGGCAAACAGGCATTATAAGCAACACGTAATTCATCAGAATTCATCACAGAATTAAGATGACTGACTGGCGACCAAACACGATCAATGCTGGCATCAAGTGCTTCCATTGGCAGAACCAAAGACTGCCATGTCGGTTCAGTCAGGGTGCTCAATAACGTATCAACCGTCTTTTTTGCCTGGTCCAAAACCTGATTAAGTGCTGGCTCAACATGTTCAGGCAATATCTGTGAAAAAGCGGGTAATGGCTGATTTTGTAGTAAAGGATTAGTCATAGATTGGGCTTCATATTAATAGTAATTTGAATGGGATTATACGTTAACTAGTGATGATAGGCGCGACAGTCATAATTGCTTCATCATTAAGTCATCTTTTTGCAATATTAGTTCGTTACTGTGCCCTGAATTCTGAACGTAAAGAGCGCTTATGACTAAACAAAATGCCGCCAAGAAACAAAAACTCAAGGTTCGTAGTGTCTGGATCTCAGACGTCCATTTAGGCTTTCGTGGTTGCAGTGCCGATTTCCTGCTCGATTTTCTCCATAACATAGAATGTGATTACCTGTATTTAGTTGGCGATATTATTGATATGTGGGAAATGAAAAAACGTGTGTTCTGGCCACAAGCACATAATAATGTTATTCGCACTATTCTCGGCAAGACCAAACACAATACCAAAGTTATTTATGTGCCAGGTAATCATGATGAGGCGCTTCGTGATTTTGATGGCATGGTATTTGGTAATGTTGAGATACGAAATGAAACGATTCATACCACAGCAGACGGTCGTCGATTATTGATTATTCATGGCGATCAATTTGACGGCATCATCAAATGTTCACCCATTATTTCTAAAATTGGTAGCCGTCTTTACGATTATTTGCTGAGAGCCAATCGTTGGGTCAATTTAATTCGCCGTAAACTTGGCTTTTCATATTGGTCATTAGCCGCTTTCTTGAAACATAAAGTAAAAAACGCAGTGCAATATATCGGCAATTTTGAACAAGCGGTAGCACGAGAAGCGGCACAACAACATGTTGATGGTGTTGTCTGTGGTCATATTCATCGTGCTGAAATTTCTCGCATCCACAATATTGATTATTTTAACTGTGGCGATTGGGTTGAGAGCTGTACTGCTCTTATCGAAAACATCGACGGTTCAATAGAAATAATCAACTGGACCGATGTTATCAAACAAAAACAGCACGTTTTACAGGTCGCCTAAATGAAAATAGTTATTGTTACTGATGCGTGGCAACCGCAAGTTAACGGTGTTGTGCGAACCTTAAAAAAAACTCGTGATCATCTTATTGCATTTGGTAATGATGTTGTGATGCTGACAACTGAAGGTTATCGAACGATTCCATGCCCAAGTTACCCGTCAATACCATTAGCATTATTTCCCGGTAGAAAAATTGCGCGTGAGTTAACACATTTCAAACCTGATGCCATTCATATAGCAACTGAAGGCCCTCTTGGGATGGCAGCACGACGCTGGTGCCTTCGACATAAGGTTAAGTTCACCACCTCATATCACACTCAATTCCCTGAATATCTGAGATTGCGCTTACCGATACCCCTGAGCTGGTCTTATGCCTGGTTTCGGTGTTTCCATAACCAAGCTATTCATACCCTGGTTCCAACAGAATCGCAAAAACAACGGCTTGAACAACACGGTTTTACCAATGTCTGTGTTTGGGGGCGAGGTGTGGATACCGATATTTTTTCACCAGACTCACCGCAACAACTTGATGTAGCCAGACCGATATCACTTAATATGGGCCGTGTTGCCATTGAAAAAAACATCGAATCTTATCTAAATTTGGACTTACCCGGCACTAAAATAGTTGTTGGCGACGGCCCTGATCTGGACATGTTAAAACAGCGTTATCCTGATGTGATCTTCACTGGCGCTAAATTTGGCAAAGAACTAGCCTCATGGGTAGCCGCGGCTGATGTCTTTGTGTTTCCAAGCAAGACCGATACATTTGGCTTGGTGTTACTTGAAGCAATGGCATGCGGTGTTCCTGTTGCAGCCTATCCTGTCACCGGACCAATAGATGTCATTCAGCATGGTGTTACCGGCTTTTTAGATAAGGATTTAAAAACCGCTGTACTAAACGCACTCGAGCTAAAATCGGTAGACTGCATTAACGTTGCTAGACAACACAGCTGGGAGGCATGTACCTCTATATTTCTTAATCTTATGCACAATAACTCAACTGGTCCTGATATAAATAACCTCAGTTCTGGATAAGCACAGCCATCCAGCACCCTTGTTTTAGCGGCTATCCGCGTTAGATTTTCTTGCAGTAGCTGGGCTATTGCTAGGTAAATCTGCCTTGATATCCACTAAAACAAAGGCACTGCTTATGTGATTAAAACTGGTTTTAGTGGTTTTACTAGCTATTTGTTGGTAAATCATTGTTGGTTATAGGGTAGCTGACTATTCTTATCCAGAACTGAGGTTAAATACACCGATAAGTGATCCCCGTTTCTGGAGTTTGTAATCTTCTGTCTATGAGCTAGTTGTAAATTTGCTACGACTTACCCCTATTTTGTATATAAATTACAACGCTGGCTTGCTTGTGATTTAAGTCCGTGAGATTATTTACACTAAATTTTAGACCACCACGTCATGGATCTTGTAATAATGCGCAATCTGACTTTATCTTTAAAAATAGGCCTTATCAGTGTATTGGCACTGTTGAGCGGCTGTGCAACAACCAACCAATCCAGCGAAGTGAATGATCCTCTTGAAGGTTTCAACCGCGCAATGTATTCGTTTAATAACACATTAGACAAAGCAGTCATCAAGCCAGTTGCCAAAGGCTATGATACTGTTGTTCCTAGCGGTATCAGTCAAGGCGTAAGTAACTTTTTTAGTAATTTAAATGACATCACCGTTATTTTAAATGACTTGTTGCAAGGCAAATTTGCACAAGCAGCTAATGATTTTGGCCGGTTTGGTTTAAATACCACGGTAGGTTTTGGCGGCATCTTAGATGTTGCCACAATGGCTGGTCACAAAAAAAATAATGAAGACTTTGGCCAAACACTCGGCACATGGGGTGTAGAACCAGGCCCCTATGTTGTTCTACCCTTTTTTGGCCCTCGTAACTTTCGTGATACGGTTGGTTTAGTAGGTGATATTTATAGCGATCCTGTTATCTATGTTGAAGGCCCTGGTGCCCGCAATGCATTTGTAGCAACACGTATTGTTGACAATCGTGCCAACCTGTTAAAAGCTGAAAAAGTGCTGGATGAAGCGGCAATAGACGAATACAGCTTTGTAAGAAGCGCCTATCTACAATATAGACAAAATCTCGTTTATGATGGCAACCCACCTGAAGAAGACTTTGACGTATTCTCACCATAAACCAGCACTACCAAGGCGACAAGCGTCGCTGAGCAACTTATAATGTAAAGCCGGACTTTAGTCCGGCTTTTTTTATCGTTTATTTAAAGAATTTAATCTAACAATGACTACTGCATTTTTTATTCTCGCTATACTCATCGGCTTCGCCATACTGATTTGGGGTGCAGATCGCTTTGTTGAAGGTGCAGCTAACATTGCGACCAACTTTGGTGTATCACCACTTATCGTTGGTTTAACGATTGTAGGTTTTGGTACGTCAGCGCCAGAAATGCTGGTTTCGGCATTAGCGTCAATTGAGGGGGCTCCCTCGCTCGGTATAGGAAATGCACTGGGTTCTAACATTGCCAACGTCGGATTAGTGTTAGGCGTAACGGTATTAATAGCACCACTGACTGTTCACTCAGACATGCTAAAACGTGAGTTCCCCATGCTCGCTTTTGTCATGGCCATTGCCTTAGCCTTATTATGGGACCACAACCTCGGTCGTACCGATGGCATTATCCTATTCTCTGGCTTTATTCTTACCCTGTTTGGTATGGCTTATCTTGCCGTTCACAGCAGTATGAGCGATCCACTTGAACTAGAATTTGAACAAGAATACGCACAACCATCAATGACCACTAAACAATCAATTATCTGGTTTTTGATAGGTTTAGCGGCATTATTAATTGGATCAAAATCCTTAGTGTGGGGAGCGACAGGTATTGCGCACCTACTTGGAGTTAGCGATTTAATTATTGGTTTAACTATCGTAGCAATTGGTACAAGTTTGCCTGAACTTGCTGCATCCGTTATCTCAGCCCTCAAAAATAAACATGACATTGCAATTGGTAATGTGCTGGGGTCAAATATATTTAATCTGCTTGCTGTCTTAGCTATGCCTGGTTTAATTAAACCTTCTGACTTTGGCGCAGAGCTACTGTCGCGAGATTTTGTCTTTATGGTAGGTCTGTTTGTAATGTTATTCCTCTTTGCGCGCACCGGTAAAAATGGTCGTATTGGACGCCTTGCAGGTTCGTCTATGTTATTAGTGTTTATCGCTTATAATGGCCTCTTGGCATATCACTCTACAACTGGATAACGTCTGTGATAGCAACGAAAGCTGAACAATTTAAGGCATTAGCATTAGCTGTTATTGATACTGAGCTTGATGCGGTTTCTGCGTTAAAAGATCGGATTGATGATGACTTTGTCAAAGCATGTCAGTTATTGCTTGAATGTGAAGGCCGTATTGTCGTTATCGGTATGGGAAAATCAGGTCATATTGGTGGCAAAATAGCCGCGACCTTGGCAAGTACTGGTAGCCCTGCTTTTTTTGTACACCCAGGTGAAGCCAGTCATGGCGATCTGGGCATGATCACGAATAAAGATGTTGTATTAGCCTTATCAAATTCTGGTGAAACCGCAGAAATTTTAACCATATTACCTTTAATCAAACGCTTGGGCGTGCCTCTTGTTGCTATGACAGGGCGTAAAACCTCTACTTTAGCTGAATGTGCCAATGCCCATTTAGATGTCGGTGCAGAAAAGGAAGCCTGTCCTTTAGGTTTAGCACCAACATCCAGTACAACTGTTGCATTGGTCATGGGCGATGCCTTGGCAATTGCATTATTAGAAGCGCGTGGTTTTACCGCTGAAGACTTTGCCTTATCGCATCCTGGTGGCAATCTAGGTCGTCGCTTATTACTTCATGTTAGCGATATTATGCATACTGGTTATAGCATTCCTAAAGTGCCTGATACAGCTCTGATTAGTGATGCATTAGTTGAGATGACCAATAAAGGTCTCGGTATGACAGCAGTGATTGCTGATGACGGTAGCATTGTTGGTATTTTCACTGATGGTGATTTACGTCGGGTATTAGCACAAATGGTGAATGTACATACCACTAAGATAGCTGATTTTATGACAACAAATTGTAAAACAGCGCATCCAGAAATGTTAGCGGCTGAGCTATTAGAAATGATGCAACGTCATAAAATAAATGGGTTGTTGATTACAGATAAACAGCAACAACTTGTTGGTGCCATTAATATGCATGATTTGCTTCGTGCCGGCGTTGTATAAGTTCAATTGAAGGAATTAAACATGCAGGACATACAAGCACGAACCAGAAATATCAAACTCGTTATTTTTGATGTTGATGGCGTTTTGACAGACGGTAGCATTATCATTGGTGATGATGGCGAAGAATATAAAGCATTTCATTCTCGTGATGGTCATGGCATGAAACTTCTACAATATACTGGCGTCGAAATTGGCATCATTACCGGTCGCACTTCCAAAGTTGTCGAACATCGTATGGCTAGCTTAGGCATTAACCATGTATTTCAAGGTCAAAAAGTAAAGTTACCTGCATTTGAGCAATTGATTAAACAGCTAGGTTTACAGCCTGAACAATGTGCCTATGTTGGCGATGATTGGGTTGATCTGGCTATTATGAATCGTGTGGGTTTAGCTATTGCCGTACAAGATGCCGACACTGTAGTAAAAAAACATGCGCATTGGATTACGCCATCAAACGGTGGTAAAGGTGCTGCACGCGAAGTGTGTGAACTTATTATGGAAGGTCAAGGTACCTTACAGGATCAAATTGAACGCCATTTCTGACATCCCTTTATGGGCTAAAATTACACTTCCCCTAGTTGTGCTTATCAGCCTATGGTTATTGAATGATGAAACGTCTCGGCACGAAGCTGGACAAGCTCAGATTCATCGTACCAGCGACTATGGCATGACTGATTTCACCATGACCATTATGAATGAATTCGGCCAACCCGCTCGTATAATATCTGGACGTGAAATGTCACATTATCCTGAAGATGACAGTACTGAAGTATTTGAGCAAACAACGCAGTTTCTTGATCAACAAAAAGATACGTGGCTGGTCATTTCTGACAAAGGTAGAACCCAAGGTAAAGGCGAAGATATTTTTCTGACTGGCAATGTTATTATTACCAGAGAACTCAATAATGAGATTGAGCTAAAAACGGATGCCTTGCATATCAATACTGAAAACAGTACAGCCTATACCGACTCAGCCGTAGAAATAAAGTCGCCCAATGGTATTACACATTCCGTAGGGCTACATGCTGCACTTGAAGATAAAACAGTAAACCTGCACTCAAAAGTAAGAGGACACTACGATGCGCCACCTACACATTAAATTTGCCATAGTCTTATTGGCACTGGTGCCCATAGTGTCATTTGCATTGCCTGATGATCGGGAACAGCCAATTAATATCGAAGCAGATCACGCCCAGCTTGATGATAAAGAAGGGGTGACTCAATATAAAGGTAACGCGATATTAACCCAAGGCACCTTGAAAATAACCGGCGATATTATTACGTTCTACTATGACGCTGATAAACAGATCACCAAAGCCGTCGCTCAAGGTAATCTTGCTACCTACAGACAAATACAAAAACCAGGTGAAGAGCCTGTGCGCGCGCGGGCTTTACAAATGGAATATTATGCGAAATCTCAAAAAATATATTTGTTAGGCAAAGGTCATGTCTGGCAGGCAGGCGATGAATTTAGCGGCAATAAAATTGAATATGATATTGAAAAAAATATCGTCAATGCTAGTTCTGCTCCGATCACTGTCGGCAATGAACCCCAAAAAGCTGAGCGCATCCATATTATTATTCAACCACCTGGCGCTAAAACCAAAACACCAGCAAAACCTAAAAAAGCAGAACCTGCAGCCACATCAGCAATAGAAACGTCTGAAAGCAACTCGACTAAAACTAATAGCTACCCAACAGGCACAACCATTTCCAGACTCAATATTCGCACCGGCCCAGGCACACAATATGACAAAATCGGTACGTTTGATGCCAACGCTCCGCTTACTATCCTTACGGAACAACGCGAATGGATTCAGGTTCGAGGAATGATTGGTGAACAAGCTATTATTGGATGGGTCAATCGACGCTATATATTACAAGCTGACTAAATAAAACTTAGGACAACAATGAGTATTTTATCTGCACAAAGTTTAGCGAAGCGTTTTGGTGACAGACAAGTAGTTAAAGACATATCGCTCGAAGTAAATAGTGGCGAAATAGTTGGTTTATTAGGCCCAAATGGTGCAGGTAAAACCACCAGCTTCTACATGATTGTTGGTTTAATTCCAGTAGATCACGGTACAATTTTCCTGGATCAACGTGAATTAACCCATGCTCCGATTCATCAACGTGCTCAACTTGGTATAGGTTATCTGCCACAAGAAGCATCTGTCTTTCGCAAACTGAGCGTGTCCGATAATATTTTTGCCATTATCGAAACTCGTGATGATCTTAGTGATCTTGCCAAAACCGATCTACTGGAACGTTTATTAAGCGACTTTCACATTACACATATTCGTGACTCATTAGGCATGGCATTATCTGGTGGTGAACGTCGTCGTGTAGAAATTGCGCGTGCCTTAGCGATGGATCCCCAATTTATCTTACTTGATGAGCCTTTTGCTGGCGTTGATCCTATTTCAGTACTGGATATCCAAGGCATTATTCGAAAACTCGCTGATCGTGGTATTGGTATATTAATCACCGATCACAATGTCCGTGAAACCTTACAAGTATGTGAACGCGCTTATATTTTTAATGAAGGTGACGTCATAGCAAAGGGAACACCTGAAGCTATCTTGAAAGACAAACGCGTTCTTAGTGTCTACCTAGGTCGTGAATTTAGACTATAAGGTTCATTGCCTAGTTAACACTTTCAGAGGCTTGGTTGCGCTCTGGAAAAAACAAGCGCGGCTCGACCCGCTCATCATTCAGGCTAACACCTAAGTGCAGATGAGGTCCTGTTGCTCGACCTGTCATGCCGACAGTACCAATAACATCACCTTGCTTCACGTTCTGGCCTGCCTTGACATCAATTCTATCCAGATGGCAGAACATGGTGACCAAGCCTTGCCCATGATCAATGAAGACAGTATTGCCATTAAAAAAGTAATCGCCTGGATTCCGTACAATTCCTGCTTCTGGTGCATGAATTTCTGTACCCTGTTTTGCAGCAAGGTCCATTCCACTATGTGGACGTCTTGGCTGACCATTAAACACACGGCGTCGACCAAATAAACCACTGATCTCACCATCAATAGGCCATATAAAATTTAACGCTACATCACCCTCCGTCCAAGATCTAAGTGCTGATTTAATGTGTGCTGATTCAGCATTAATTCGCTCCATATCTAATTTGGACGGATTAACCTTACTTTTATCCTTAATCGTAATATGTTGCGTTGGGTAATCCTTATCTTCAATTTCAAACAAAGTTTTGCTAGTTTTTCCGGCAGACGATACTTCTAATGTTTGTTTTCCCACTTTAGCAGATAAAGACACGCCAACGACGGCAAGCCACTGTTGATCTTTTTCAACAACCATCACATTGTTGCCATTATATGTAACGTTTGGTTTGACCATGGTTGCATCACCCAGAGCGACAATAACAACACCGCCAGGCACCGCCGATTGCTTGGGTAATGTCATGGCTTGCACTGTCACACTGAATAAAATGACGGCGATAAAGGACACTATTCTAATCATTGCTAATCTCTTTAATCTCACACTTTAATTGACCTTGTTGCAGTCTAACATTGATATGCTGACCGACAGAAACCTCATCAGCATGATGGATAACATTATTTGTTTGTGAACACGTTGTAATGCTATAGCCCCGCTCAAGTGTATTTAAGGGGCTAACCGCAGCTAAAGTTCGTAACAGCTGACTCAAATGACTTTTTTGATAGTGTAAACGTTGTTCAATACTAGCAGTTAGCCGACTATTTAGTTGTATGTGCTGATACTGCTTTTGCTTAATCAACGGCACTGGCGACTGCAATTGTAGTCGTTGCATCAACTGTTTTTGCGTGGTGACTAAACGTACTTGTTTGTTAGCTATAGCTCGTTGTAAGCGAGTAAATAAACTATTCAGCTTGAATACTTGGGCATCAATTTTTGCTTGTGGATGTTTTAATCGTAACGCACTTAAATCAAGTTGTTGGCGTTTAGCATTAATTATATGTCGCCAGTTTCTATTTAAGTCATTTCCTAACCGAGTTAGCTGTTGCTTTAACTGAAATATCTTAGTCTTGGGCTGAGGAAGATAACGATATAACTGAGCAATATGACGTCGTTGCTTTTGAAGCCGATCAGTGATTAAAAAATTAAGGCGTTGCTGTTGTGCCCTAAATTTAAGCAACATTTCTTGTGCATCTGGAACAGCTAACTCAGCAGCAGCCGACGGTGTAGCGGCACGCACGTCTGCAACAAAATCTGCGATGGTAAAATCGACCTCATGACCGACAGCACTAATGGTTGGGATATCAGACTCAAAAAGTGCACGTGCTACTTTTTCATCATTAAAACTCCACAAATCTTCAATCGAACCACCACCTCGACCCACTATTAACAGTTCACATTCCTGGCGTTGATTTGCAAGCTTAATCGCATTCGCAATCTGATTAACCGAGTCACCACCTTGTACTGCCACAGGATAAAGAATGACATTTACCGCAGGAAAACGTCGCTTTAATACCGTTAAAATATCATGTACTGCCGCACCATCAGGCGAAGAAACGATACCGATCGTTTCTGGAAACAGAGGTAAAGGCTTTTTATGTTGTTGAGCAAATAAGCCCTCTTCACCCAACCTGAATTTGAGAGCTTCAAACGCACGTTGCAAAGCGCCACTGCCCGACTCTTCCATATGTTCAACTAATAATTGAAATTCACCTCGACCTTCGTAGAGGGATACACGAACACGCAATAAAACCTGCATGCCGTTTTTAGGCGTAAAGCGAAGTTGACGATTGCGGGTACGAAACATGGCGCAGCGAACTTGCGCAATCTCGTCTTTGAGTGTGAAATAAACGTGACCTGAAGCAGGCATTGCAAGGTTTGATACTTCACCTTCAACCCACAGTAGCGGAAAAGAACCTTCTAACGCTACACGTGCTTCTCGCACCAATCGAGAGACAGCATAAACATCTTTTAATGCTCTTGTTGCAAGCGTATTAGTAGTATCTGGCGTAATAAGTGATGCCATAAACACCAAAGTTCCTGATATAATTAATCGATTATATTACAGTAATTTCAGGACATGCCCCATGAGAATTGCTCAAGAAGCGCTTACATTTGATGACGTTTTATTACTTCCGGCCTACTCAAACGTAATGCCGCGTGACGTCAATCTAACCACAAAATTAACGCGCAACATCACTATCAATATCCCACTACTGTCTGCAGCTATGGATACTGTAACAGAAAGTCGTTTAGCGATTGCAATGGCGCAAGAAGGTGGATTAGGTATTCTTCACAAAAATATGACCATTGAAGAACAAGCTAATGAAGTTCGCAAGGTTAAAAAGTTTGAAAGTGGCGTGGTTCGTGATCCCATTACGGTCAGCCCTTCAACAACTATCGGTGAAGTGGTTGAGTTAACACGCGCTAACAATATTTCTGGTGTGCCTGTTGTTGAAGGCAAGAATTTAGTAGGTATCGTTACTAGTCGTGATTTACGTTTTGAAACTCACTTTGATCAACCCGTTTCTACTGTGATGACACCAAAACAGAAATTGGTCACAGTAAAAGAAAATACAGCTCGCGAAGACGTATTGAATTTATTACATACCAATCGCATTGAAAAAGTCTTAGTCGTGGATGATGCATTTCAATTACGTGGCATGATCACAGTTAAAGATATTCAAAAATCAACAGATAATCCACTTGCTTCTAAAGACGATCAAGAACGTTTACGCGTCGGTGCCGCAACAGGCATTGGCAAAGAAAGCCAGGCTCGTGTCGCGGCATTAGTTGAAGCCGGGGTTGATGTCATTGTTGTTGATACAGCTCACGGTCACTCACAAGGTGTATTAGATCAAGTACGCTGGGTTAAACAAAATTACCCACAAGTAGATGTTATTGGCGGCAATATCGCAACAGGATCAGCTGCACTGGCCTTGGTTGAAGCCGGTGCCGATGCAGTGAAAGTAGGTATTGGTCCAGGTTCAATTTGTACAACTCGTATTGTGGCAGGTGTTGGTGCACCACAAATCACCGCAATCAGTAATGTTGCTAAAGCATTAGAAGGTACCGGTGTTCCACTTATTGCTGATGGTGGTATTCGCTATTCTGGTGACGTAGCTAAAGCACTTGTTGCTGGTGCGCATACCATTATGCTTGGCGGCATGTTTGCAGGCACCGAAGAAGCGCCGGGCGAAGTAGAATTATTTCAGGGACGTTCCTATAAATCATACCGTGGCATGGGCTCATTAGGTGCGATGCAACAAAAACAAGGTTCTAGTGATCGCTATTTCCAGGAATCAAGTGAAGCCGACAAGTTAGTCCCTGAAGGTATTGAGGGCCGTGTTCCTTATAAAGGGTCATTATCAGCGGTTATTCATCAATTAATTGGCGGTATTCGCTCTAGTATGGGTTACACCGGTTCAGCAACTATCGAAGATATGCGGACCAAACCTGAATTTGTTCGTGTCACCTCTGCTGGCATGAACGAAAGTCATGTACATGATGTTACCATCACCAAAGAAGCGCCAAACTACCGTATCGGTTAAAGCAACGCTTTTTGTTTGAAATTGAAAACGAGTGTTGTCACAACAGCACTCGTTTTGTTTTTATCTAAACCAACATTTTAGAGAAACCTTATGAGTAGCAATATTCACGATCACAAAATTCTTATTCTTGATTTTGGCTCGCAATACACACAACTGATTGCACGACGCATTCGTGAAGCCGGTGTTTACTGTGAATTACGAAATCCTGAAATCACAGCAAATGAAATCGCTGAATTTGCTCCTAAAGGTATTATTCTTTCAGGCGGCCCAGATTCGACTATTGGTCAAGATGCCCCGATTGCTCCTCTCGCTGTATTTGAATATGGTGTGCCAGTATTAGGTATTTGTTACGGCATGCAAACTATGGCGATGCAACTTGGCGGTAAAGTTGAATCATCAACACATCGTGAGTTTGGTTATGCGCAAGTGCGGGCCCGTGGTCACTCTGCTTTATTACGAGATATAGAAGATCACGTCACTGAAGAAGGCTTTGGCTTACTTGATGTCTGGATGAGTCACGGCGATAAAGTCACAGTATTGCCAGAAGGCTTTAACGTCATTGCCAGCACCGATAGTGCACCATTTGCAGGTATGGCAGATGAAGATAGGCAGTTCTATGGCGTACAGTTCCATCCTGAAGTAACACACACAGTTCAAGGGCAACGGATAATTGAGCGTTTCTTAACTGAAATTTGTGGCTGTAATGCTTTATGGACTTCCGCGCATATTATTGAAGACAGTATTGAAACCATTCGCAAACAAGTGGGTACTGATCACGTATTGCTTGGCTTATCAGGCGGTGTTGATTCTTCTGTAGTCGCAGCATTACTACACAAAGCCATCGGCGACCAGCTGACGTGTGTATTTGTTGATAACGGCCTGCTTCGTCAGGATGAAGGCGATCAAGTCATGGCCATGTTTGCTAAAAACATGGGTATTAACGTTATTCGTGTAGATGCTGAACAGCGTTTCTTAAATGAACTTGCAGGCGAAGACGAACCAGAAGCAAAACGCAAAATTATTGGTCGCGTATTCGTAGAGCTATTCGAAGAAGAATCGCTCAAACTCAATAACGTCAAATGGTTGGCACAAGGCACAATTTATCCAGATGTCATCGAATCTGCCGCAGCTAAAACCGGCAAAGCACATGTTATTAAATCTCACCATAATGTGGGTGGATTACCAAAACATATGACCTTAAAACTGCTTGAGCCATTACGTGAACTATTTAAAGATGAAGTACGCAGATTAGGTGTTGAACTAGGTCTACCTAAAGATATGGTTTATCGTCATCCATTCCCAGGACCTGGTTTGGGCGTGCGTATTTTGGGTGAAGTCAAAAAAGAATACGCTGACATTCTTCGTAAAGCTGACAAGATCTTTATCGATGAGCTTTACAAACACGATCTTTATGATAAAACCAGTCAGGCGTTTACGGTGTTTCTGCCGGTCAAATCAGTTGGTGTCATGGGTGATGGACGTCGTTATGACTATGTTGTATCACTTCGAGCCGTCGAAACCATTGATTTTATGACCGCACGTTGGGCACACCTGCCTTATGATTTCTTAGGCCACGTTTCAACACGTATCATCAACGAAGTAGATGGTATTTCACGTGTAACCTACGATATTTCAGGCAAACCGCCAGCAACGATTGAGTGGGAATAAAACTATTGACGTGTTGTGAGAGGCAAGCTCATAACACGTTAGACCCAAAGTTAATTAACCTCAGTTCTGGATAAGCACAGCCATCCAGCACCTTTGTTTTAGTGGTTTTACCAGCTATTTGTTGGTAAGTCATTGTTCGTTATAGGGTAGCTGACTATTCTTATCCAGAACTGAGGTTAATTAGCAAAGATTGTTGAAAACCAGCCTTGTATGCGTTCAAACACGCTTTGTTCATTTTCATCAGATGTGTTTGCTTGTGGAATATCGCCAGAATACGGTGTAATTGTAGGTTTATATTCACCTTCTTTCACATCAACCAATCCCAATTTATTTTGAGCAAAATAGTTACCGTTGGCAGCTGCTAAGCGATACCACTTTTGAGCTTCTTGTTCATCCTTATCGAGCCCTTCATCACCGAACTCGTACATTATCCCTAAGCTATATTGAGCTAGGTCATTATTCTGCTCGGCTGATTGTTGATACCACTCAACTGCTTTTTGACTACTCTTCTCAACACCTTGTCCGTTGTTATATAAGGTTGCCAAAACATATTGTGCTGTAGCATCGCCTTGTTCGGCTGCGGCCTTACATGAATGAAAGTTATCACTATCCTGTGCGAACTCATCATAACAATTCGCCAACACAATCGGAGAAACAAGGAAACAAGCTACTAATAGAAATTTATTGAACATATAATTTTCTCTCGTCCTAGCAACAATAACCTTTAATCTTAACTTATAATGACTTATAAAAAATAGCATTAAATTACAGTCTATTGTCATTCGACAACATGCAAATAGTTGCTATAGTGCTTAAATAAATCTGAGGCTAACTACTTGTTTGTTGAGCTACTGACCATGTGTCTAACTGTTCGAATAATACAGAGCAGTTTTTGCCTGATCGCTTAGCTTAATATAGGGCTTTATCGGCATTATCGATCAGGGGCTCTATCATATTTTGATGAGTGATTCTCTGAGCAATACCCAGACTGGCAGTCACTGATATCTCGCCTAATTCCGTCTCAATTGAACCTTAACCAATGCTCAAGCGAATACGTTCAGCCAGTGAAATACTTGTTCGAGTGATGTTTCAGGCAAAAACAGTAAAAACTCTTCTCCGCCCCAACGCGCCACTATATAGCAGGTAACGGCTATCTCTTAACCCAAAAAACAGTATTGCGTTATAGAAAAGTAGCGCCAATAAATAGCCATAACCATACTGTAATACAACATCTTTTTTTTGTTGCTGTTGTTCAGTAAGGAGATGAAAAGGTAACACCATCGAATCAGCTGTTTTAACGTATACCATGACATCCGTGATGCCAGGAGCCAAATCAAACTCTACTTGAAAATGACGTGTGTTTTGAAGTCGCTCAGAAAAAGGGAGTTTATCGCCAACATGAAATTGCTTGATCGTATTGGTATTGCGATTTTTTACTGTTATATCAATAGAATCAATCCATGACTGATCTATGGTAAAGAAACGATGCTGATTGCTCGATTGCTGATTATCAACACTAAAAGCAATCGACACTGGGGCGGGCCCGATACCAAAAGTTAACACTTCCTCTGTTGCAGCTTGAAACTGACCTTGATAATAGTTATCAAATGCCCGCTCTAAATTCAGGG